>JBAZJM010000297.1:0-5639 GCA_041651315.1 Lentisphaeria bacterium
CGCCGCCAGTCCCGCCCTCGCCGCGCGCCTGGCCGGCCGTACCACCCCCAAACGCCGCGCCCAGCTCCAAGCCATCCTCGAAACCCTCCAAACCCTCGGGCATGGGTGACGGGAACTTCCGGTTTCTGGCATCCGACACGTAACCACGACGATCCCGGAAATAAAACAAAAAAATGAATGATTTTATCAAATCGATAAAAGTTATTCTTTATGATCGTTTGTCTAGTCCACTATATGGAACGTTTATTGTTTCATTTTTCCTTTGGAATTGGAAAATATGGTATGTCACGTTTTTTGTTAGCGAATCAAATCTTGGATACTTTCCCAATTCAGATGCTATAATAATTAATAAGATTGATTATATAATCAACAATTGTAGCAATTGGTGGACTTTGCTTATTTATCCTGTGGCGTCAACCATATTTTTACTACTTATTATGCCATTACCAGCAATAGGAGCATTTAATATTACTTTGCGTTTTGAAAAATGGATGAGTGATATAAGAAATAAAATAGAAAAAGACAAATTATTAACGTTAGAGCAATCGACTAAACTAAGAAAATATATAATGGAACAAAAAGATGACTTTCTTAAATCATTAAACTCAAAAGATGAAGAAATTAAATATTTAAAAACAAACAATGAAAATTTAGAAAAAACATCAAATTCATGCAAGGAAAAAGTAGAACTACTTGAAAAAGAAAGAGTAGAACTACTAGGAAAAGTAGAACTACTAGAAAAAGAGAAAGTAGAGCAACTAGAAAAAGTAGAACTACTAGAAAAAGAAAATTTCGAACAACTGAGAAAAGCGGAACAATTAGAAAAAGAAAATTTTGAACGACTAGAAACTTTTGAACTACTAGAAAAAGAGAAAATACCATTAAAGATATTAGCAGCATTTTATGCATCTGGGAGAAAATCAGTTGACATTTCAGATGAATTAAATAAAAGGATACAAAACAACTGTATTAATGTAAAAATTGATAACAGTATTAAAGGAGACCCTGACTTAAAATATGAAAAAATGGCTTTTATTGTTTATAGAAACAATGGCGAAATTTTCAAAAAAATAATTAAAGAAAATGATTTTTTTACTATAGACAACAAAAGGCGCGAAGGGTCAAACCTTATACAAACGATCTCGATTTGATTTTTTATCGGCCCGGGTCACCCATCGTCCGCCCCTCTCGTTCTGCCTTCGATTTAGCTTCGTGCTCTTCGTGGCTTCGTGGTGAATCCGGAATTTTAAGCTTTGCCAAGGTAATCCGTTGCGGTCTCCGCAGGCCACGGGGCGCCTTCAACCGGGCCTGCTCTCACAGAGGCACGGCGCCACGGAGAAAACGCCAGGCCCCCCATCGCCGTAAAAGGCGCTTTTCTCTGTGGCTCCGTGGCTCGGTGAGAGATAATTCTTTTGGGGGTGGGTGCGGTTCCGTCAAGGGGCCGGGGTCGGGCACGCACCCACCGACTGCCGGGGAATCCAGGCATTGTCAATCAGGCAGGTTGCCGGAGCGACATCCTTTCGTGCCACCTGGTCCAGGACCAGCTCCACCGCCCGGCTGGCAATCATGGACACGGACTGATGCACGGCGGTCAACGGCGGATTCAGGAAGCGCGAAACATTGGGGTTTTCCATGCAAACCAGGGAAAGCTGTTCGGGGATGCGCACGTTCATGACTTGCAGGATGCTCACCAGTTCCAACTGGCAATCCTCGGTGCCGATGAACAGGCCGGTCGGCTGCCTGGCCAGCAACTGGTTGAGCAGCGAATACGGCGGCTGCGCGGACAGGAACCCGCAGAAATCGGCGTCCAGGGTGATGCCGTGTTCGGCGTAATAGCGGGCAAACCCGTCCCGCCGCTGCCGGTTGCCCCAATCGTCCGAGTCAACGATAACGGCGACCTGCCGGTGCCCGGCATCGTGGAAACACTTGGCCGCCAGCCAGCCGCTTTGCGCGTGGTCACTGGCCACCACGGAACACCCTTCAATGCCGCCGTGGTTGACCAATACCCGGGGGATTTTGCGCATCTGCTCCAGAATTCCGCGCACCTTGTCGTTCCACGGCATGGCGATGATGCCATCGACCAGTCCCTCGTTCAATTGATGCACGTTGTAGTTGGTGAACAGTTCCACGGCGATTTCATGGCGTGACAAGTCGTCAATGAGGCTGGCCACCATGGAGGTCTGGTAGCCGCTGTGCCGGTCGGAATGGGACAGGTCCACCAGCACCGCCACCGTCGTCTTACGCGCCCGCATCTTGGGTCGGAACCCGGACTCGGCCGACGCCGTCAAGATCGCCGTCCGCGCTGCCTCGGAGGTGCGCCCCCGGCCGTTCAGCACCCGGCTGACCGTGCCGTAGGAGAAGCCGGTGATCGCCGCCAGGTCATAGATCGACGTGCATTTGCGCTTTTTCATATTATTCCCGGCAGACGGAATTTTGGTGGGGACGTACGTACGCAACACATTGCTCCATAAATGATAATGTAATTTTTAATATGCTAAAAATGCCTTAAAATGTGAAAAATGATGGCATAATTTGCGTTTAAGCATTTCACGATTAGAATTGAGATTGCTGGATGGTTTGACGTTCATGGTATGACGTACCTTGGGAATCTGAGAACGGATGCGTTTGCCACGGCCCCAGATCGAGCAGTGTTGCGTGCATGTGACCCACCGCTGCCAGGAACGGCGGTTCCTGCTCCGGTTCGCCAATGACCGCCGGCAGTACCGGCGGCGGTTGTTTGAGGCGACCCTGCGGTTTCCCCTGGTAAAATACTGGACTACGTGATCACCTCCAATCATGTGCATTTGCTGGCCTGGGTACGGCGCATGCAAGATCTGTCGGACATGATGCATTGGCTGCAAGGGGTGGCGGCCCAGGATGGCAACCGGCGGAAAAAGCGGGAAGGCAGTTTCTGGCGGGGACGATTTCATCCGACGCTGGTTCAGACTGGGCGCCATCTTTCCCGATGCCTGTTTTACCTGGATATGAACATGGTGCGGGCGGGAGTGGTGGACCATCCGTCCGATTGGGCTTTTGGCGGCGCCGCCGACCTGGCCGGCCAGCGGAAGCGTTACCGGATCATCGACCAGGAGCAGTTGCTGACCTGCCTTGGCATGCCGGGGCAGTGGGAGGCCTTTCGGACGTGGCATGCCGCGACCTTGGCGGAGCTATGTGCGCGTCCGGCCACGTCGGCGGAACCCTACTGGAGCACGGCCTTTGCGGTGGGAACCCCCAAGTGGCTGTCCGGCTTGGGGGGTGAACGGATGAACTTGGCCGAGTACATTGAGCCTGTCGGCGGTGACGGTAAAGATGACCTGCATGCCCTGCGGTTGCCGCAGTCGGTGGCCGCGCGCCTGTGGCGATGGCCGGGAAACGTGAAGACAAAATCTTAAACGCATTTTTGGTGGGTAAAAAATGTCATCTAACGGCACTTTTATCACTAAAAAACGATGTTATACATTGAATTACAAATAAATACGTAGCTACGTCCCCAATGTATTATGGCTTTGGAAAGAACGATTGCAGGCACTCAAAGTGAAATTTTTTTGTACACATGGGGAATGGATTTGTCTGGTAAAATACAAGATGCTGGTGGCATTGGTGGTTTACTAACCATTACAAAGCGCAACAATATTAACACTGAGACATACAATGTCACATACGACGCCAATGGTAACGTATCAGAATACTTAGGTGCATCCAACCGAATCTCTGCACATTATGAATATTCACCCTTTGGCAATGTTATCATAATGAATGGCCAAGAAGCGACAATCTTTGCGCATCGTTTCAGTACTAAATTTATAGATCAAGAATACGGTCTTTATTATTATGGTATGCGATATTATGAACCGGCGTTAGGACGATGGGTAAACAGAGATCCGATTGAAGAAGAGGGAGGGAATAATATTTATGCATTTATTAATAATAAAATTAACGATTACGATTATTTAGGGTTAGTAAATAAAAAGTTTCCTTGTGGAAAATGTAAAGTTTGTGTTGAAGATCACGGGTTGGGCGATAAACATTTGCACGTCCATTGGAATTGTAATCCAAAAGCGGAAAATTGTCATGGTGGTGGAACTGCCAGTTTACCTGGTTGGGGACCACATGGTGGCGGCGGCGGATCTCATAATTGGGAAAATGCCCCAGATTCAGTAAAAGACTGCGTTAATAAAAGAATGAAATATAGATATCAGTCTATAGAACTGAGGGAAGAGTATAACCAACAATGCTGCAAGCAAAACAAATATACGGAACTTGTGTATGATGGGCTTACTTATACATCTGGTTGCATAAGTGTGTATGCAACATATAAAGTTCTTAAAATTTGTGGTGGCGGAACAATTGGTTTTTTGGTTGGGGGAGGAATTCCTGGGGCTACTGCTGGAGTACTAATTTGTGTGGGGACTCCATGACCATAATGCTGTTAATATTATACTCTAGTAGGCAGGGTGTTTAATTATGTGATATAACATTGCCTTGCCGTATAAAAGGCGTATGCTATACGACAGGAGATAAATAATGAAATATCCAATATCATTTAAACACAACATAAAAATGACGACAAACCGGTGCACTGTCTGTTCCAAATTTATTGGCATTTTTGATGTGGTATTCCTTTCCGTCGGTGCCACGCAAGATTACGCCTCGAAAGACATTGTCGATCTAAGTGGAACCTCGGTTTTGTTTGATTTATCGTGGGAAGGAACAGCAACGCACCAAGGATGTGGTTATAATGTCGTCGCTGACACGGAAGATGATGGACAATGTACGTTTCAATTTTGTTCCACGGTCTGTTTGCGTCGCTTCTTAAATAGTTGTGTGGACGAGCTTGAAAATAAAATACATGCACAGAAGAATAAAGACATTGGGGGGGGCACCCATATAAGGCCGCTGTCAAACACAAAAAATCCGTAGGTTCGGATTCCTTTGGGACTTCCCCTCATTGATCCGTTTTATCAGAACATACTGTCTCCGGCAACGGGTTGTCTTGTCTCCACTTTTCGCGCCTGTCGTTATTGTTTGGATTGCTGATGCCGATTGAACTAAAAAAATGTGCAATGGCATGACGTGGAATCAAATAAGAGGGGCGGGGGCGGCCTCCGGGGGGTTTTTGCTATTGGGATTGGTGATGGTGTCGAGCTTGGCGGCGGAACCTGCTGGCTGGCCGGCCGTCACCACGACCGCTACCGCCGCCGCCAAGCCCGAGCCCGGTCTTGAGAAGCTGGCGCAGACGCCGCACATCCGGCTGATCTGCGGGCTGGCCCCGGAAAAGGGCTACCTGCCGCGCTTGCAGGCGATCCATGCGCTCGGCACGAGCCTGACCGACCCGGAGACGGTGGCGTTGCTGGCGTTCCTCGATCAGAAGCAGCCGGACACGGCAACGCTGGAGGTGCTGGACTTCGACGCGCTCAAGAACGACATCGCGGACGTGCTGCTCCAGCAGCCCGTCCTGCCCGGCGCGCTGGCGCCGCAGTTGCTGGCCATGTACCGGGACACCACCCACGACGATGCCTGGCGCAACTACTGCATCCAGTTCCTGGCGCGGCTCTATCCGCGGCTGGAGGAAAAGGAACAGGCCCAGGTCCGGCAACTGTTCCAGGACGCGCTGCAGGAGCGGCAGCAGAGCTTTTCCG
>JBAZJM010000298.1:0-5626 GCA_041651315.1 Lentisphaeria bacterium
GGCACAGTGGCGCCGCGCCGCCGGCCAGCAGCAAAACCGCCGCCCACAGCCCCGGCATCTCGCCCGCCTGCCCCCCCAACCAGCCCGGGGCGGCCCGGAAGAGCAGCAGGGTGCCGGGAATCAGGAGGGCCAGCAGCGGCCCGCCGCCCCCCCAGGCCGCCTGGCGCCGCGCCGGTGTCCAAACCGTGGCCGGCGCCGCCGCCAGGGCGCCGCCCAGTCCCGTCCAGGCCAGCCACGCCACCAGCCCCAGCAGCAGCGGCAGTTCATCGCCGCCCCCCAGGACCAGCCACTCACGGGCCAGCAACAGCTGGGCGCCCAGGGACGCCGTCCCCAGGGCGGCCACCAACCCGCCGCGAACCGGCGGCCAGCCGGCCGCCGGTTCCTGCCGCATGCCGGGGGCTGTTGGGGTCATCTGTTCAGAATCCATCACACGAGTAGAATTAGCCTGGATTATTCATGAATAATGCAGGTTAGGCTGAAGACAATTAAACTCTCATCCCAACGGCAAAGCCGCCGTCACGGGGCGGCCGCTTTGGCCGCTGGGGATGCGCCGGCGGCCGGGGTCGTCTTTTGCGGCGGCGGCCCGTTGGGTTGCAGCAAGGCCTTGAGCACCGTCTTGACCGTGGCATGCCCTTCCCTGGCCTTGACCTCCTTGATGACCCCGTTCAGGTTCTGCATGACCTGGGCCGCAGTGGCACTGACCTCGGCTTGGCTGACCGTCATCTCCGGCCGGCTCCAGCGCCCGGTGACGGGAATGGCCGCCGGCAGCATGGCATAGTCGCCGTCGCGCCGCCCCAGGAGCTGGACCAGGCCGTCGCGCTTCAGGCGCTGTTCCAGGGCGCCGCCGACCCCCAGCTCCGTCCGCAGGTCCAGCGTCTCGTCCCAGCCAAAAGTGCCGGACACCGCCAGCCGGACATCGGGACCCTGTGCCTGGCCTTCGCTGATTTTGACCTGCCCGTCCGGCTGGGTGTCAAGCCGGAGGGCGACGCTGTCCAGCACCAGCTGGCGCAGCTCGCCGATGCCGGTCTTGGTCGCGGCCTGCTCCAGGAACGGCAGCCCGGCCAGGCGGACATCCGCCCCGTGCACCACCGCATTGCCGCGCAGGTGGCGGGTCAGGTTGGGGCCGCTGATCCCCTTGCCGCCGGCATTGACGGTGAACTGCACCACCCGCCCCCGGATCCGCTCGTTCAAGGCCGGCTGGAAGACGGCCAGCACCGGCGCCACCTCCAAGCTGGCCACGTCCAGGTTGAACGTGAAGGGATAGCCGTCGGCGACGCCGCAGTCGGCGGAAGCGCTCAGTTCGACCGGAGCCCCGTTGACGCTGCAGCTCAGGGGGGCCAACGAGATCCGGTTGTCCCTCAGCCGGGTTTCAATGGAGATGCCGGTCAGTTCCAACGGCGCCCACAGGAACCGGCGGCAGTCCCCGCGCCAGTGCAGGTTCAAGCCGTGGAGGGCCGCCAGGGGCGCCGGTTCCGCCGCGGGCAGGAGGCCGGCCGGGCCGGCCGGCGCTGGCGGGGCCGCGGAAACGGTCTTCCGAAACGCCGGCACCGCCTCGCCCAGCACCGCCCAAAGGGCGCGGCCATCCAGGAACTCCGACTGGGTGGTCAGGACGTTCTCACCGGCGCTGACCGGCCAAAACAGCCTGCCGTTCAGGTCGAGGTCGGCCAAGTCGCGGTCGTCCCGTTGAAAGCGCCCCTTGATGCTGTTGAGGCGCAATTCGACCGGCAGCTGCCACGGCTTGGCGACGCCGCCCCGACCGGGGCCGCCCGCCGGAGTGGCGAGGCCGTCCAGGGCGACCTCAACCGCCAGGGGACTGGCGGTCGCCGCCATGGCCGCGGTTTTCACCCGCAGCAGATTGACCCGCCCCACCACCCCGGCCGTCCGCTGCCGGGTGGCGGTGAGCACCAGATTGAGGGTGGCGGTGGCATCCAACATGGCCAGCGGCGGCCGGGACCGCCAGGCGGGCACCAACTGCTGCACCTTTTCGTTGCACAACGGCACACTGATGGCCAGGTCGCCGGCCCCCCGGCGCACGTCGAGGTTGCCGGCGCCTTGCCAGCGCAGGCAGGGAACGCCGCCCAGGGCAATCTCGGTGTCCCAGCGGTAAACCGAAACGCGGGCCAGTTCCGCCAGGCTCGCCTCCAGGGTACTGGTCAGCGACAGCTCACGCCAGCTCTGCTCCCCGGCATGGAAGGCCAGGCCGGTGGCCGCCACCGTGCCCTTGAAGATGACCTTGCGCCCCTGGCCGGCGGACTCGGCCGACAGGTCGCCGGTCAGCGTCCCGGCATCGAAGACCACCCCGAAGACCGGCTGGAGCAGCGGATTGAACTGGGGAAGGGGCAGTTCCTGGATCCGCACCAGCAGCCGCGACGCGCCGCCGCCAAAGGCGAACCGGCCGTTGTCCCCCCAGCCCAGCACCACCGGCGCCGTCAGGGTGACCCGCAGGGTGTCGCGCCGGTTTTGGGACAGGACGACGCTGAGGCTGTTGAGCTCGGCCCGCTCACTGCCCCAGCGGCCGCCGGCGGCGCTCACAGACGCCTCCCCCGTCTCCAGGGGAATGCCGCAAATCTGCCCGGCCATGCCGTTGACCCGGGCTTCGAAGCGGAAGTTTTGGGGGCGCCAGCGGGCGTCCAGGTCGGCACTGACCAGGCCGCGGCAAACCGCCCGTTCGATGTGGCAGCCCTCCCCCTGCTGGCAATGCAGGCGGCCCTGGAACCCCAGCTCCAGCGGCGTGCCGGGGCGCCAGCCGCTGCCGGTCACCCGGACCTCCCGGAGTTCAATCCGGCCGGGCGCCGCACCGGCCGAGGCCGCCGGCAGGTCCAGCACCACCGTGGCGCCGCGCAGCTCAAACCGGCCCAGCCGAAACTGGAGCGGAAGCGTCCCGGCACCGCCCGGCGCGGCGGGACCGGCGGCCGCCGCCTCCCGGGCGCCGGCGGGTGGCGGCGGCGCGCCCGGGACCACCCAACGGCCGTCGGGCCGGCGGGTCAGCCGGATGCTGGGGGCGTCCACCCGCAGTTCCTGGATGTCGAACACCCCGTAGACCAGCGCCCGGGCCCGGTAGCGCAAACGCAATTCCTTGCAGGCAAAGGCATCCGGCTGCCCGGCCAGGCCGGCCCGGACGTTTTTCAAGTCCAGCCGCCACAGCGGCGAGAAACGCACCGTTTCCGCGGTCACCGGCATCCCCACCGCCCGGCTGACCAGGGGCAGCAGGTGGCGCTGCACGAACCAGGGGCGGGACACCGCCGCCAGCAGGCCGCCGGCCAGCACCAGCAGCACCGCCAGCAGCACTCCCCCGCAGATCAGAAACCGTTTCATGCCACCCCCGCTCTCCACATCTTGCACCTTGCCCCCGGTCCGGCACCGGCCGGCGGTCCGGGGCGAAACGTCAGGCCGCGGCCACCACCGCCAGGCGCGCCGCCAGCCCGAGCACGGCATCGAGCCCCTGCAGGATGCCGGCCACCCGGCGCAGGCAGGTCAGCTGCCGGTCCAGCCGGGCGGTCGCCGCCGCCAGCTCCCCGGCCAGCCCCGCCGCCGGCCCGGCCAGCGCGTCCAACTCCGCATCGGTGAGCCGTCCCACCAGCGCCGACAGTTCCTGGCGCGCGGCGGCAAACTTCCGGCCCGCCTCCGCATCGGCCTGAGCCTTGACATGCTGCTGGACGGCGGCCGAACGCAGCCGCTGTTCGACGCCGCGCAGCGCCGACAGCAGGTCGGTGGCGGAAACCGCCGCCGCGGAAGTCTTTTTCCCGTCCATGGCCACCCCTTACGGCATTACGAAGATGAGTTTTATTTACCGAACAGCCTAAATCGCTTCAGCCGGGTGCCGCTTGAATACGGCCGGCATCACTTGGACAGCGTCTTGCAGGCAGCGGCCAGCCGGGCGGCGTCTTCCTTGAGCCGGTTGATCTCACCGGGATTGAGCCGGTTTTCCAGCAGCGCGTCAAAGTCCGCCGTCAGCCGGCCGGCCAGGTCGACGGCCTTTTCCAGTTCGCGGATGGAGACGGCCAGCAGCAGCAGTTCGCGCCGGGCAAGCGCCCACTGGTTGGGGTTCTTCACCGCGTCCGGGGCCAGCAGCGGCTCAATGACCAGCCGCTGTTCCTGGGCCTCGCGGATGATCTCGAAGTCGTGACGGATGGCGGCGGTCAGGGTGCGCAGCAGCGCCTCCTGGACGCGGAAGGCCGCCCGCAGCGTCGGCGCGTCGGCGCGGAGTTCGCCCCCCAGCCGGGCGCCCAGCACGGCCTGGGCGGCGTTGGCGACGGCCGCCGCGTCCGTCTTGGGGAATTCGGGCAGCGCGCCCAGTTCGTCGCCGCTCTCGCGCAGGGTGCGGGCAATGCCTTGGAGGCGGTCGCGGATGGCCTCGGCGTCCGGCGACCCGGCAAGGTCGCCAAGCAGGTCGAAATACCGCTCCAGCAGCCGGTTATGGTCGCGCAGCCGCCCGATGATCTCCAGCCGGCGGGTGTCGGCCGCGGCAATCCGCTGATACTGCTCAAGGGTCTGGTTGGCCAGCGCGTCGTCCTGCAACAGCCGCTCGGAGGAGGCGTCCACGGCGGTGCGTCCCGCCGCCAGCAGCAGGCTGTCGACCGCCCCGGCATAGTCATGGCCGGCGGCGGCAAACTGGGCGGTGCCGGCCGGCGACAGGCAACCGGCGGCGGCCAGCGCCAGGCACGCCCCCAGCAACAGCCCCAAGGAACGGCCGGTCCTGACCGCCGGTTTCCAACGCAACAACATGACCATGCGGCGCCTCACAAGCTGGAATGCCACAACCATCAGGATGCCATGCGGCAATATAACCGTGCCGAGGCCAACGCCAATCCCAGGCCAGGCACGGGTGCATGACCTTTAGTGTGGGTAGGGAGCACCCTTTTCCAAAAGGGTGGCCCCAACATCAGCCAACAGAACGGTCATCCCCCCGTTCGCTAATCGTCACTCGGCGGTTCCGGTTGCCGTTCGCCTTCCGGGTGCGGGCGGCGCAGCAGCGCCCCGGCCTCACCGCGCTCCACCGGCAGCTGGCTTTGCTTGGCGGAGTTGCACGCCTTGCAACAGGGCACCACGTTGCCGCGGGTGGAGCGGCCGCCGCGGGACACCGGCACCACGTGGTCCATGGTCAGCTCGCGCGGCGGGACGTTTTTGCCGCAGTAGTGGCAGCGGCCGCGCCCGAGCTGGTTTTTCCACCACTGGGAGGCGCGGAGTTCGCGCGCCTTGTTGCGTTCCCGGCGCAGGTCCTCAGGATCAGCGGGGGGGAACCAGTCGGGGGCCGGGCCGGAGGCAAAGGGGTCGGTCATGGGATTCACCGGGCGGGGCGCCAGGCGCGCTGGCGGGCGGCTTCGTAAAGCAGGAGGGTGGTGGCGGTGGCGACGTTGAGCGAGTCGGCCTGGCCCAGCATCGGGATGCGCACCTGCAGGTCGGCACCGCCGAGCCAGGCGTCGTCGAGCCCGATCATTTCACAGCCGACCACGATGGCGGTGGGGCCGGCCAGGTCCACCTCGGTGTAGACCTGGTCGGTGTGCGGGGTGGCGGCCAGGGCGCGGATGCCGCGGGCCCGCAGCCAGGCGCGGGCGGTGGCGGAGTCCGCCTCGAACACGGGCAGCGAGAAGAGCACCCCGGTGCTGGCCCGCACCACGTTGGGGTT
>JBAZJM010000299.1:0-5621 GCA_041651315.1 Lentisphaeria bacterium
GGCGTCCAGTTCGTCCGCTGCTGGCTGCACTGCGCCCACCTGATGGTCAACGGCGAGAAAATGTCCAAGTCCCTGGGCAACTTCTTCACCCTGCGCGACCTGCTGGGCAAGGGCTGGAACGGCCGCGAACTCCGCTGGGTGCTGCTCGGCTGCCATTACCGGCAGAGCCTGAACTTCACCTTCCAGGGGCTGGCCGACGCCCGCACGACGCTGGCGCGGCTCGACGATTTCCTCGGCCGCCTGCGCGAAGCCCAGGCCCGCCCCGGCGCCGGTGTCACCCCCGAAACCGCCGCCCGTCTGGAGCAGGCCGTGGCCGAGTTCCAGGCCGGCCTGGAGGATGACCTCAACGTCTCGGCCACCCTGGCCGGCCTGTTCAACCTCGTCCGCGACCTCAACAAGGCGCTCGACGGCACGGCGTTCACCGGCGCCGACGCCGGCGCCGCCCTCGCCACCCTGCGTCGGCTCGACCGCGTGCTCGCCGTGCTCGACGTGGACCGCGCCGGCGACGAGGCCCCCGCCGACATCCGCCAGCTCGCCGACGCCCGGCTGGCCGCCCGCAAGGCCAAGGATTTCGCCCGCGCCGACGCCCTCCGCAAAGAACTCACCGCCCGCGGCTGGACCGTTGAGGACACCGCCGCCGGCCCACGGTTGAAAAAAACCGGCGGCTGAAAACGATTGCGGATCACCACCGGGAGCCGCCTGGAGTAACCGGCTTGGGTTCGCATCCGGATCTTCGTGAGAAGTCATCTAACCTGCATGATTCATGAAAGGTGGTGGTTTCTGCCTGCTTTGTCCCCAACGGGGACTGAAGATGTCCAGCCCAGAGTCGAACGACCCTGGGGAAGTCACCATCAACCGAATTCGTCCCTGAAGGGGACGCACACATTCACGTATCGATGAGAGATGTTCGAATGAGAGAGAAAACTCTTCATGTAGCACCCCTACAGGGTGCGAATCGGGTTGGTGATTTTTTCATAACCCAGGGTTGTCAGAACCCTGGGCTGGACACGTGTGTCGCCGTTGGCGACAAAAATTCATGAATAATCCAGGCTAAATGTATAAGTACGTAAAAACTACAACACTGGCGTGCTGGCTCGTGCTGGGCACGGCCCTGGCCTCGGCGGCGGCGCCCTGGCACCAGGGCAGCTCCCCGTTCCGCGCGGAGTTCGCCGTTTCGGCCAGCCCCGGCCTGCCCGAGGCCGGCATCATGGTCAACGTGCCGGTCTGCGGCCTGGGCGCCGCCGACGGCTCCGACCTGTTCGCCTTCGACGCCGCCGGCCAGCCGCTGGCCCTGCTGCCGCTGGGCGAGAGCCTGGACAACACCGCCCTGGCGGTGGTCCGCGCCCCGGCCGCCGGCGACCGTTTTTTCCTCTATTTCGGCTCCGGCATCAAGTCGCCCCACAACCGGACCTTCTTCAAGCCCGGCCTCACCGTGGACGTCCGCAGCTGCCCCGGCGGCTCCCTGGCCAGCTGGGACTCTGTCCGCACCCTGCTCGACAAATCCCGCCGCCTGGCCCGCCTGCGCGTGGACCAGGTCGCCCTGGCCGGCAACCCGGTCAACAGCCGCGAGGCCGTGCTCATGGTGTTTGAGGGGTGGCTGCGGCTGCCGGAGCGCACCACCCTGATGCTGGTCACCCGCGATGCCGGCTACCTGTTCGTGGACGGCCAGCGGGTCATCAGCCGCAACGGCCGGCACCCCGCGGCGGATGCCGTCCGCGGCGAATACCGCACCGCCCTCGACTTCACCGCGGGCCAGCCGCGGTCGTTCCGCATCGTGACCGCCAACCCCGGCGGCGGCGCCCTGGCGGTGCTGGCCAGCTGGGATAAAAATGGCTGGGACAAGAAAACCCTGCCGCCCGACGCCTTCCAGCAGTCCGGCGCCGCCAGCCTGCTGGCGGTGGCCGGCCGGGACGCCGGCCGGCCCTGCCCCGCCTTCCGCTGCCGCCCCGTCTCCTACATCGGCTACCGGGACATCCAGTACACCGAAGTCGAATGCGCCACCGTGGACGGCCAGCCCGCCGAATGGCGTTTCGGCGACGGTTCCCACCTGGCCGGCGGCGTGGTCCGCAAAATCGGCGTCGGCCTGGGCGACCTGGAGGTCAGCGCCGCCCGCAGCGGCGTCACGGCGACGGGGCTCATCCGCTTTCCGGAGAACGCCCCGCCGGCCCTCAGCATCGGCCGCCATGCCGACTACCGCCGCTACCTCAAGCTAATGCTCCAGGAACCGCCGGGCCGGCTGGCCCCGACCACCCTGGCGGCGTACCGGCAGTTCCTCGACTTCAACGACTGGTGCCCGGACCAGGTGCCGATCCTTCAGGCCCTGATCCGATCCGCCAAGGATCCGGCCCAGCGCCTCCCCTTCCAGCTCCAGCTCGGCCGCTGCGCCGCCGGGGAGTTGGCGGAGCAGACGTACGCCGCCGCCTTGGCCCAGATCGAAACCGTCCCGGCCAGCCGCCATGAGCTGATGCGCGAATTCGCCGAGTTTCTGCTTTACCGCAAGCTCGACACCGCTGCCGCCGCCGCCCTCCTCGGCACGGCCGGCGCCGATCCCGACCTCGCCTCCGCCCGGCTCGACCTGGCGCTGCGCCAAAACGACCTCCCCGCCGCCCGCCAGGGGCTGGATGCGATGATCGCCCGCGCCCGGCGCGGCGGCGGCGACCCCCGGGCCGCCGCTGTCCGGGTCAGCGCCATCCGCGAACGGCTGCCCGACCTGCTCACCCATGCCTTCCGCGACGAGTACCTGGCCCGCCTGCTGGAATGGGAGCGGCTCGCCCCCGAGGACCGGCGCGACGGCGCCTGGAGCCTGGCCCGGGCGCGGCTCTACCGCCGCCAGGGCTGGAATGCCGGCGCCCTGGCCATCCTCGACGATGCGATCCGCCTCAACCCGCTGCTGCCGTGCCTGCCGGAGGTGGATTATGAACGGGGGCTGATCCTGCTCGACCTCAAGGAAAAGGCGCAGGCCCGCGCCGTCTTCGAGCACATCGTCAAGGACTACCCCAACCATCCCGTCGCCGGCCCCGCCCAGGAACGCCTGACCCGATGAGGTGAGGGTAAAGCCTTGGCGGGGGTGCATGTCCGTTCCGTTGGGGGCGGCCGCGGGTTCGGTGTTCAGGCCGGGAAACGGCCCCCCCTCCGAGCCAGGGTTCGTCCGAGCCCGGAACGTCAGTGACGGGTCAACTGCTCAACCGCTGGAAGTTGCCGATTTGACCGGTCACTCCCGCGCCCAAGAGTGGCGCTTCGTTCGCGGCTCTGAAAGGCGCGGGTGGCCGGGTCCGAGGGCGGTTACTTCAGATACTCGCGCGGGTCGGTGATCCGCCCGGTGAGCGCGGACGCCGCCACGGTCATCGGCGACGCCAGGATCACCCCGGCGGTTTTGGAGCCCATGCGGCCGATGAAGTTGCGGTTGGTGGTGCTGATGCACACCTCGCTCTGGTTGCAGCGGCCAAAGGTGTCCACCGGCCCCCCCAGGCAGGCGGCGCAGCTCGGCGGCGCCGGCGGCAAACAGCCGGCCTCCTGGAAGATGACGTTGAGCGTGCGGCCGTTGACCGTCAGCCGGTCCAGATCGGCGGCCACCTCGGTGGTGGCCGGCACCAGGAAGGTGTCCACCGCAACCCGGCGTCCATCAAGAATCCGGGCGGCGGCGAGAAAGTCCTCGGTCTTGCCGCCGGTGCAGGAGCCGATGTAGGCGCGGTCGATCTTGCGGTCGCCGCAGGCGGCGGCGCGGGCCATGTTGTCGGGCGAATGCGGCAGGGCGACCACCGGCTCCAGCGTTTCCGCCTGGTAATGGCGGACCGCCACGTACTCCGCGTCCGGATCGCTCTCGAAGCAGGTGAACGGCCGGTTGCTGCGCTGGCGCACATAGGCAATGGTCTGGGCGTCGGCGGCGATGATGCCGTTCTTGGCGCCGGCCTCGATGGCCATGTTGCAGATGGTCATCCGCTCTTCCATGGACAGGGCCTGAATGGTGGTGCCGCAGAATTCCATGGCCTGGTAGGTGGCGCCCTCGACCCCGAGGTCGCCGATGATGCGCAGGATGATGTCCTTGGCCATGACCCCGCGCGGCAGCTCGCCGTCAATGACGAACTTCTGGCTGGCCGGCACCTTGATCAGCAGCTTGCCAGTGCCCATCACAAAGGCGGCGTCGGTGTTGCCGATGCCGGTGGCGAACTCGCCAAAGGCGCCGTGGGTGCAGGTGTGCGAGTCGGTGCCGAACATCACCTCGCCGGGGCGGCAGTGCCCCTTCTGCGGCAGGGTGAGATGGCAGACCCCCGAGTAGCTGGCCGTGCCGGGATCGTAGAAATAGGGCAGCTTCTGCTCGCGGGCAAACTCCCGGCAGACGTCGATGTTGCGCAGGCACTTCGCGTCCTGGGTGAAAATGTAATGGTCCGGGGTCAGGACGATCCGCTCGGGATCGCAGACCTTGGCGTCGCGCCCGAACTCGCGGTGGAAGATGCCGATCGTGCCCGGGCCGCAGACGTCATGGGTCATCAAAATGTCGGCCTGGACCCAGACGTTGTCGCCGGCACTGACGCTCTTCTTTCCGGCCGCCTTGGCCAGGATCTTTTCGGTAATGGTCATCGCCATGGATGTTGCCCTTATGAATTAGGCTGTAGACTGTAGGGAGTTAGGCTGTGGGTAAAACAACGGGGGAACAGGCCGCGGGGGGACACGCTACCGCGTGTGCCGTGGCCTGTTCCCCTGCGCAATGGCTACAGCCTACAGCCTAATACGCTTCAGCCTGCGCGGTCAGCGTCCCGGAACCGGCAGTTCCTTCATCGGCAACTGCTGCGGGGTGATGAATTTTTCCAGTTCCACACCGGCGGCGGCCGTGGCGCCCGGAGCGGCGGCACCCTTGCGGGCGCTGCTGCCGCGGCTGACGGCGAACGCGATCAGACCGACCAGGACCAGGCCGACGACCACCACACCGGCGGCAATCAAGGCGGGATTGGGTTTCTTCAACATGACGGATTTCTTCTCCGGTTTGGGTTGGGTCGGACGCGGCGCATAGCCCACTTTGGCACCGGTCTCACGGTCCTCGCTGGTCAGGGCGAACGGTGCCGCCACGGCGGCCGCATTTTGGCGGTCGGCTTGAACCCGGTTGTATTCTTCCAGGCAGGCGGCCGGATCCAGGCCGAATTCACGGCACAGCAGCCGCAAATAGGATTTGGCGTACACCGGCGGCGGCAAGGCCTCCAGCCGGTTGGCCTCCAGGTTTTCGATAAATTCTTTGGGCACCTTGGTCTTCTGGCTGAGCCCGGGAATGTCCAGCCCCGCCTTTTCCCGATGCTCGCGGAGGACGCGCCCGCCGGCAAAGGTGACCCGGACGGGCACCGGCCCCGGGGCGGCCGGCTCCGCCGGTGCGCCGGCTGCGGCCGGCTTGCCCACCAGGGGCAGTGGCTTGCGAATGGGCGACACCTTGGGCGTCAACGGCCCGCCCCCCACGCCCGGCGCCGCGGTCTTGGGCGCGGGCTTGGCCGCCGCCGCGGGCACCGCAACGGGCTGAGGAGCCGCCGCGGCCTGAACCGGGGCAACCTCGGCGGGGACCGCCGGAGTCACCGGGACAGGAGGGGGCGGCGGCTCGGCGGCAGGCGCCGCCGTGACCGCAACCACAGCCGCGGCCG
>JBAZJM010000300.1:0-5614 GCA_041651315.1 Lentisphaeria bacterium
ACCAGCCGTCGTTCTTGCAGGCGGAAGTGGTCGCCGACGGCAAGGTCCTGGCCGCCACCGGGGCGGCGAAAAAGGCGTTTGCGGCACTCGATCTTTCGTATCGCGTACGGAAGGTGACCCGCTACAGTTTCCAGCGGCCGTCCTCGGAAGTGTACCGGATGACCGCCCAGTCCCTGCGCTGGCGCACCGACCGGAGCCTGCGGGTGAAAGCGCTGCCGTGCGACGTCGGCGAAACCGGCCGGCTGCTGCCCCGCCGGGTGGGCTATCCCGCCTACCGGCTGCACCAGCCACAGCGGCATCTGGCGCATGGCACGGTGGAGGTGGAGGTTCCCTGTGAAAAACCGGTCAAGGACCGGTCGATGACTGGCATTTCGCCGGTGTTCAAGGGCTACCGCGAGGAGGAACTGGAAACGGTGCCGTCGGTGGAGATTCAGCACACGTGCTGCCGTCTTGAGCCGGACAACGCTCTGTATCTGTCTGACCAGCCGGTCCGGCTGTCGGCGCGGACCTTTGCCTCACTCGATTTCGGCCAGGAATACTCCGGGTTCATCCGGGCCCGGGTGACGGTGGCCGAACGGACCCGCCTGTGGGTGGTGTTTGATGAGATCTTGACGGCTGGCGAGGTGCGTTCCAACCGCATCGACCCGGTCAATTTGGTGGCGTACGACCTGGAGCCGGGTACGTATGACCTGGAGACCTTCGAGGCGTACTCGCTGCGCTACCTCAAGTTCATGGCCATGGAGGGGCGCTGCGAGGTCGCGGCGGTGGCGATCCGCGAATACTCCAACTCGCAGCCGCAGGCGACGTTTGCCTGTTCCGACAACGGCCTGAACCGGATTTTTGCGGCCGCTGCCGAGACCCTGCGGCAGAACGCGGTGGACCTGCTCACCGACTGTCCCTCGCGCGAACGGGCGGGGTGGCTGTGTGACTCGTTCTTCTCGTCGCGCGCGGCATTCGACCTGTTCGGCGACACCACCCAGGAAACCGCGTTCCTGGAAAATTTCCGGATGGCGGGCAAGATCAAGGACATTCCCGAGGCGATGTTCCCCATGTGCTATCCGTCGGACCACAACGACGGCGTGTTCATCCCCCAGTGGTCCATGTGGCTGTTGCTGGAACTGGAGGAATATCTCGCGCGCAGCGGCGACCGCGCCATGATCGACGCCTTCCGCCCCAAGGTGGAGGCCCTGCTGGCCTATTTCGAGCCGTTCCACAACCGCGACGGCCTGTTGGAAAAACTGCCGTCCTGGAACTTCATCGAATGGTCGGCGGCCAACGACTTCATCAAGGACGTCAACTATCCCACCAACATGCTGTGGGCCGCGGCGCTGGAAGTGGTGGCGCGCCTGTATGCCCGGCCGGAGTTGGCCGCCAAGGCCCAGGCGATCCGCCAGGCCATTGCGGCGCAGTCCTGGGACGGCGAGTTTTTTGTCGACAACGCGGTGTATGACGCCGCGGGCGTCCTGCGCCCCACGCGCAACCGCTCCGAGGTCTGCCAGTATTACGCCTTCTTCTTCGGCCAGGCCACCCCGCAGACCCATGCGCAATTGTGGCAGCGGCTGGCCGGCGAGTTCGGCCCCCGGCGGCGGCAGGTGAATCCGCACCCGGAAATCCACTTCGCCAATGCCATCGTGGGCAATTACCTGCGCCTGGAACTGCTGTCGCGCTACGGGCTGACGCGGCAGGTGGCCGAAGAGATGCACGGCTTCTTCCTGGAAATGGCCGAGGCCACGGGGACGCTGTGGGAGCACGTCGATCCGCGTGCCAGCTGCAACCACGGCTTTGCCTCGCACGTCATCCGCTGGATCACCCGGGATGTCTTGGGCATCCGCCGGATCGACCAGGTGAACCGGACGATCACCCTGCGGCTGCCGGATACGCCCCCCCAGTGGTGCCGGGCCACCCTGCCGCTCGCCGGCCAGTGGCTGACCCTGGACTGGGACAAGGCCGGGGGAACGCCCACCCCGCATTTCTCCGCCCCCGCCGGCTATCGCGTGCAGCTGGAAGGCAGCCTTTGAGAAACGATTGTTGGGGCCACCCTTTTGGAAAAGGGTGATCCCCAAACCCCTTCCCAAAACTTTTGTTTCTTAAATACCGGAGGGCGCATTTACCACAAGCTATGCTGGCAAACCATGGCATTTATGCGTATGGGCTTGTGGTAAATGCGCCCTCCGTGTTTAAGGCAACAAAAAGGTTTGACAGAGGGTTTGGGAACCGCCTTTCCTCAAAAGGGGGTTCCCAACAACCGTTATCCCCCCATCACTCGCGGAGTGTTGGCGGGGGTGGGGCGGCGGTGGTTTGCAGGACGTCTTCGTACTGGGGCAGCACGGTGCTCCAGTCGCAGCCTTCGGCCTTGCGGCGGCCGGCGGCGGAGAGGCGGGCGGCGAGTTCCGGATGGTCGAGGAGGCGGCGGACGCGTTCCGCCAGCGCCACCGTGTCACCGACGGGGGCCAGCAGGCCGTCCTCGCCGTCCTTCACCAGGAAGGGAATGCCGCCGGCGTCCGTGCTGACCACGCACAGGCCGAGCGCCATGGCCTCGAGCAGGGTGACCGGCGTGTTGTCCACCTTGGAGGTGTTGAGCAGGATGTCGCCACGGTTCAGCCAGGCCGGCACGTCGGCCTTGGGCTGCTTGCCGCCCCAGTCGATGCGGCCGGCCACGCCCAGGCGGGCGGCCAGGCTGCGCAGGGCGGCGGCGGCGCCCGGTGTCTTTTCCGGGCCGGCCATGGCCAGCCGGAGGTCGGGGACGCTTTTGGCGAGCACGGCCAGGGTTGCCAGGGCGACTTCCGGCTGGTAAAGGTCGTGATAGGCCCGCAGCCAGACCAGGCGCGGCGCGACCCGCTCGCGGAGCCGGAACGGATAGGCGCTGAGGTCCAGCGGATTGGGAATGAGGCGTCCCTTGCCGGGCGGCAGACTGATGCGGGCCGGCAGGAAGGGGGAGGGGGCAACCACCTGGTCGGCCAGCGTCCACAGGCGCCAGGCCCGGCGCGGCCAGCGGCGGCAGAAGACGGGCAGATTGCCGCCGTGCAGCACCAGCACGACCGGTTTTCCCAAACGCTTGAGCAGGGTGGTGACGGCCTCGGCCCAAAAGAAGGCGGCGCCGCTGTAGACGCCGACCAGTGCCACCTCGTAATCCTGGCGGCGGCGCCAGGTGGTGGCGAGCATGTCGGCCAGCCGCAGCAGGCGGTTTTGCCGGCGTGAGGTTCGGGTCACCCGCCAGCCGCGCCCTTCCAGCCGGTCCGCCAGGTCTTCATTGACCGTCCGGGTGGTCGTCCCGGAGCCGGCCAAAAAGTTGTCCACCACCAACAAGGGCGGTGGCCGGGAAGGCGACGGGTCGGTATTGGTTTCCAAGATAAACTCTTACGGGGGCGTTAGGCTGAAGGAAATACCATCACAGGCATCCCGCAGGATGTCTCGTCTGTAGGTTTCGGCGAAAGGCATGATGAGTTTTTATTTGAATAAGTCCGAGTGAGTGCCGATTCGTTCAAAAATGATGCTGTTTTTTTCGATCTTATAGATCAGCAGCCAGTCGGATTCGAGATGGCAGTCCCGGCGACCGTGATAGCTTCCAACCAGTTTATGGTCTCGATGAATGGGATCTGGCGTCTGTCCGGCAATCAACGTACACGCCAGGATTTTAAATTTCTCCAGATTTTTTCCACGCCGTTTACAGAGCTTGAGATCCTTCTCAAACTGTTTGGTGTAAACCGGGGTATACATCAGATCCCCAGCTTGTCAAACATCTCGGCGGCATCCTTGCAGACGACCAGGTCGCGACCTTCGTCGGTGGCGTCAAACGTTTGCTGGGTGGTGGCGGTCGGAACCGTGACGTTAAAGGGAAGTCCCTGGTGGAGTTCGACTTGCCGGTAAAAGATGGTGATCGCCTGTGTCGAATTCAACCCGAGACGAGTAAAAATCGCTTCCGCGTCATGCTTTAGTTTCGGCTCCATGCGCGCCCGCAACATCGCACTTTTGCTCATGATTTATCTCCCGTTTCGGGGATTAATATAGCACAAATGGGATACATGGGGGCGTTTACTCATGGCCGGCGGCCGGGCGACGGTCGTCGATACCGCAACGATCGCAACGTTGGGAGTTGTTGCCAACCGTCGGCGGGGGGGGGCTGGAGTAACCGGCGGGCGGGTTATTTCCAGTTGGTGACGTCGTCGCTGGCACCGCTGTTATCGGTTCCGTTGGGGCCGCGGGACCAGATGGCGGCGCTTTTCATCACGTCGTCGGCAGTACCTGATATTGCCTTGTCAACCTTCCCGTCGTAATTGGCGTCAAACACTATGATAAGGTCTTTCTCCCATGGATCTTTGTATTCGCTGGCAGCATTGACCTCAATGAACTTGATTCCGCGCAGGTTATAATCGGACGTGGGGGTGCCGGAGCAGGACAGGCGCCGGATCAAGGGGGCATAGTCGGAAGAGCTGCTGTACTTGACGTCACTGCTTCCTGCCGCCACCGGCAGATAGCCATAGGTGCTCTCGTACTGCTTGATGGCGATCTCCAGCCCCTTGATTTCCGCCTTGGTCTTGGCGACCTTGGCTTTTTCCTTGGCCTTGCCGATGGCGGGCAGCAACATGCCGGCGAGGATGGCGATGATGGCGATCACCACCAGCAACTCAATCAGGGTGAAGCGGCGCGGGCAGCGGCGGGATGTCGTGGGGGCGCGGTTGGAGATGTTCATTGGGGTGCTTTCCTGTTGTGTCAGATGTTTTTGCAAAACGTGTTGCCAATCCGAGCCCGGAACGTCAGTGACGGGTCAAATGTTGAACCATTGAAAGTTGCCGATTTGACCGGTCACTCCCGCGCCCCGGAAGGGCGCTTCGTTCCCGGCTCTGATGGCGGTTGCTTGGGTATGAGTCTGTTGTGAATCGTTGGGGAAAACGGGTTACGGGCGCAACCTATCATTCCATGCCCCCGACGTCAATTTTTCTTCCAGTTATTGAGGTCGTCACTGTTGATCGCATCGGTGGCGTCCGTTGCTCCAGAACTCCCCGTGCGTGGCGTAGTAGAAGCCGCACCGTATTTTCCATCGGCTCCGGCTGACCACAAGTCGTAAGATTCTTTATTTTGAAATCCCGGACAACGGTAGTAGATCGCGTTGCCAAACGAATCCATCAACGGGTTTGTTGGGCCGTCATATTCGATATAACCATCTGACGCGGTCGCGGTTCGTTGAAATTTTTCGTGAGCAGTGTCTGTACCTGTAAAAGTAAGAGTGGTCACATCTAAAAGATACTTGCCACGAGGTGCTGGTGATGCGTCTTCCAGCCCCATATCAGTGGCGTTACCCCGTACAAAACGTTGGTTAATGGGGGCCCAGACCGCATCCGTAGTGGTAGCGCTCCATTGCGGATAATAACCATACTGCTGCTTGTACTGGTCGAAGGCGATTTCGAACTGGGTGAGGAGGGCGCGGGTCTTGGCTTCGGCCGCTTTGCGGTTGGCAATGCCGACGCCGCCGATGACCATGCCGGCCAGGATGGCGATGACCGCCATGACCACCAGGAGTTCGATCAAGGTGAAGGGTGCCCGGCGGGCGGCGATGGTCCGGGGTGAACGGCTGAGAAGGGGCATCATCGTGAGAGCCTTTTCTTAGGGGGGGGGC
>JBAZJM010000301.1:0-5551 GCA_041651315.1 Lentisphaeria bacterium
ATCGCAAATGACTTCCAAGCGCGCCCAACTGGCCTGCTGGTATCATCCGGGCGCGGTGCCGGCCCCCCACCCCAAGGGCGGCAATGTGATGTATGCCGACGGCCATGTCGCCGCCCCCGGGCTGGACCTCAGCGGCCAAGCCATCCAACATTCGGACATGAGCCTGCTTGACGGCTTCTGAGGGACGGCCCGCAGCGTGCTGTCCAACGCATCAGACAGATCGGGCATGTCCGACCTGTCTGATCTGTCTAAAAAGCCCGATTCGGTCAGACAAGCCCCGCACCACACCGCATCATTTCCACCCGGTAACACCTCATCATGTCACACCTGCTTGCCACCGCCCTGCTGACCGTTGCCCTCCTGCTCGCCTGGCCCGGCGCCGGCCACGCCACGGACTGGGCGCAAATGGAGAAGGACTACCAAACCACCCGGGTGGCCCTGGAAAAGGCCGGGCCGCGGACGGCGCCCTACCAATGGACCGCCGCCGGCGCGACCTGGGTGGCAGATCCGCGCCCCGCCCTGGGGATCGGGGTGCATACACTCACCCAGGAGCAGGCGGACCTGATGCGCTCCGCCGGCCTGCGCCTGGTGCGCAAGACCCTGTACTGGAACCAGATCGAGAACACCACCATCCCCGGCGTCCACGATCCCAAGGCCCTGGCGGCCATGGATGCGGAGATCGCCCTGCTGCTGCGCAACGGCTTCCAGCCGCTGATCGTGGTGCATGCCAATCCGCCGGGCACCTCTTACGCCAACCGCCTGGCCGCCTATGACCGCTTCGCCACCTTCATGGCCTTCGCCGCCGCCCGCTGGCCGGAGGTGCGCTACTGGGAACTGTTCAATGAAATGGACGGCGCCTTCACCGACCTGTTCGGGGCCAATGCCAAGCCGGACGTGCCGCTGCGCCAGCGGGGCGTCATGTACGCGGAGATGCTCAAGCGCGTCACCCCGGCGATCAAAAAGGCCAATCCCGACGCCCTGGTGGTGATCGGCGGCATGACCGACTGGGACGAGTTCCCGCGCGGCATCTACGCCGGTGGCGGCCGCGAGTGGTTCGACATCATGAACGTGCACTCCTACGGCATTCCCCTGCCCTGGGGGTTCGTCCTGCGCGGCGCCGCCCTGCGCGCCGTCATGAATGCCAACGGCGACCGCGACAAGCCGTTGTGGAACACCGAGTTCGGCCTCGATGCCGGCTCCCTGACGGCGGCCTGGGGCGCTCCCACAGAGGGCAAGCCCGGCGACTTTTTCGACCGGATGCAGAAAGCGATGCTGGCGGACTGCATTGAGTTCAACCTGCGCACCGGCCTGTACCAGGCGATGTTCCCCTACCAGCTCGCCGCCGGCAACGAGGGCGGTCGGGACGTCGTCGGCAAGCTCGACTTCGGCCCCGGCCGGACCCAGGACGACTTCGGTTTCGGCCTGCTGCGCGCCGACGGGCGGACACCGCGGCCGTCCTTCCAATGGCTCCAGGAACGGCAGGCCAACGCGCCCCTAACGCAGGAGGCGTGGGCGGTGGCGACCCTGCGCACGGCGGCCGGACAGACCGTCACCCGCGGCCTGTGCCTGGATCCTTATCCCGCCCGCGTGGCACTGGCGCCCGGGCAGACGCTGGTGCGCGTGGTGCCGCAACCCATTGCGCCCCAAGAAACCGTCCTGCGCCGGGACGGCAAGCCATTCTTCCCGCTGGGCTTCGTCTTCGGTGCCGACGCCGCCAGCCTGAAGGCCGCCCGCGACCTCGGCATGAACAGCGTTCATATCGATTATTCGCCGGCCGAGCTGTTCCCCGCCAGCCCGGACGCGGTCAACCCGGCGGAGTTGGCCAAGCTCCGGGAACGCCACCGCGTCATTGCCGCCAACGGCCTGACCTTTTTCCCGCTGCTAACCGGACATTACCTGCCCAACTGGCTGTACCAGGCCGCCGGCGGTCCGCCCAAGGATGGGAACGGCAAGCCGGTTGGCCTCTGGTTCCCGCTCAGTCTGCACGACCCCGTTTATCTGGATCTGCTGCACCGCTACTGGCAACTGATCGCCACCGAATTCGGCAGCGATCCCAATGCCTATGCCTTCGTCTCCTGGAACGAGCCCGGTTACGGCCTGGACGCCACCCCCGCCGCCCTGCGGGCCTTCCGCGCGGCCATGCGGCGCGACTACGGCACTCTGGACGCCTTCAACCAGGCCATGGGCACCCGCTTCACCGCCTGGGACGCCATCCAACCGCCCCGGACGCCGGACGAAAACCGGGCCTATTGGTACCCGTGGGTCCGTTTCCACCAGCAGAGTTTCGCCGACTTCTTCGGCGCCGAACGGCGCTTCTTCAAAACCTTCGCGCCCGAGGCCCGCCTGTCCGGCAAGCATCCGGTCACCGTTCTCACCGGCGACGCCCTCTATTGCAATGACGTTCCCCTTCAGGCCGCCACCCAGGATCTTTACGGCTGCGACCTGTACAACGGCTCCATCACCCATTTCCGCGACAGCATGGAGGCGGCCCGCAGCCTGTCCGGCGGCGGCCCGGTCATCTCCTATGAAACCCATCCCCAGGCCGGCCTGAAACCGCTCCATCCCGGCCTGGCCTCCCTCCAATTGATGGCCCAGATCATCGGCGGCTGCCGGGGCATCTTTTACTTCGACTGGGACGCCAGCAACCCCGAGTTCGGCTTCAACAACGACACCGCCACGCCGCCGCCGGTGCGGGCGGAACTGACCCGGCTGTTTCAACTGGTCAACTCACATCAGGGCGCCTTCGCCTCGGCCCGGCCGCCGGCCGAGATCGCCGTGCTGGTCTCCAATCCGGCCACCATTCATTACGGCACCGGGCCGGACCCGGCGGCGCGCGATGAATACACCCGCCGCCTGGCCCAGACCTATGATCTTCTGCGCAACCAGCACTTTGCCGTCGATTTCATCGCCGATTCCCAGCTCGACTCGCGCCTGGCCGGCTACCGCCTGCTGGTGCTCCCCAGTCTGTCCATCCTCGATCCCGCCGGCCTGGCCGCGGTGGAGCGCTTCCAAAAGCACGGCGGCAAGTTGCTGGCCTTCGGCGACGCCCTGGCCCGTGACGAACGCTTCGCCCCCATCCCGCCGCCGGCCGTCCTCGGCCTCAAATCCCGCGCCCCGGCGCCGTGGAACCGCGGCATGATGCGCCTGGTGGAGGCGCCGTCGGAACTGGCGCCCTGGTTCCGTGGCGAACTCACGGTGCAGAAACCGGAGATCGTCAACCCGGCGCCCTCCGACACCCGGCCGCTGCTCCCCGGCGAAACCGTCAAGGTCCAGGTCGGCGCCGGGCCGCTGGTCGCCAACCAGGACGCCTATCCGTCCGTGCTGGTCACCGCCGACGGCGCGGTGGTCTACTGTGCCTTCGATTCGCTCTACAGCGACGGCTTGAGCCGCCTCGTCGCCGGCCTGCTGGCCACCCAGTTCAACCTGCACCCGGAACTCTCCGTCACCCGCGGCGGCGACGAAACGCCCGAAGCGCTGACGGCCCGCACGGTTGGCGAAGACGGCACGGTCTACTACTGGTTCGCCAATGCCGGCCCCAACGCCGCCGCCTGGCAGTGCCGGCTGCCGGACGGCTACACCGGCCGCCTCACCGACCTGGTGTCCAAGGGCCAGACCATCGTCGCCCAAGGTGCCTTCACCCTGAAACTGCCCGCGTACGGCTACGCCATCCTCCGCCGGGAATGAAACCAACTCTGCTGGCATACGGTTATGTGGGGCGCTGCCCCAAGCCCTGCTCAAGGAACTCCGTCCCTTGAGAATCCCGATATCCTGATTTCAAGAGGGCCGATGCTGTGTGCCGTATGCCGTGTCCCTGTCAATGTTGCGGCCTACAGCGGCACCCAGTATCGGCCCTCTTGAAATGGAATGTCTCGGGGATTCCAAAGGGACTGGTCCCTTTGGCAGGGGCTTGGGGGCGGCGCCCCCACATTGAGTTGCCTTTCCGTCATTTTTGCCTATGGTGTGCAACACATTGTCTTCAAAGGTAAACCCGCATCATGCCCGAGCGCCAAGCACCCGTTTACAACAGCCGCGCGGTCCGCCTCGTCCAGCGGATACTGGCGGATCTCCGCCGGGGACGGTTCCTGCCCGGCGAACGGCTGCCGGCGGAACGGGAACTGGCCCCGCTCTACGGCGTCTCCCGTTCCACCATCCGCCACACCCTGGAACTGCTGGTCGCCGACCAACACCTGGTGCGGGAACCCCGGCGCGGCGTCAAGGTGCCCGCCCGGCCGGCCGGCGCCTCCGCGGACAGCACCCAGGTCGCCTGGATCACCCTCTCCCTGTCCGAGGACGCCAATGAGTTCACCCGCGGCCTGCATGCCGCCCTGGACCCCGATTTCACCCTCGCCACCTACTGTGCCCACGCCGACATTGCCCGTTACGGCCAGCTCGTGGCCAGGGTGGCGGCCACGCGCCCGGCCGGCATGATCCTCCAGGGCGACATTGCCTCCGGCCGCGACGCCTTTCACGCCGCCCCCCTGATGGCCGCCGGCATCCCCGTGGTCGTCATCGGCGAAACCATCCCGGCGGGCCTGGTTTGCGACCAGGTGCGCGACGCGCCATTCAACGGCGCCCGGGTGATCGCCCAGTATCTGACCAGGAAAAATTACCGTGACCTGGCCTTCATCACATCCCTCGACCAGGAACGCCGGCCGGCCGTGCTGCGCGACCTGCGCAACGCCCTGCAGCCGGCCGGCATCGCCCTGCCGGAGGAACGGGTGTTCTATGTGGAGACCCCCCGCGGCTGGGCCCAGCCCCCCGACCCCTATAGCGACGCCCAGGAATTCATGGCCCGCCTGCTGGCGGACGGCTTCCGCTGCGCCACCCTGCTGGTCGACCACGACTACCCGGCCGTCGGCGTCCTGCGCGCCCTCCTCGCCGCCGGCATCCGCGTGCCGGAGGAGATGCAGGTCGTCTCCATGATCCGCTGCCATGTCGAAGGCGCCACCCCCCTGCGGCTGACCACCATGGACGACAACCGCGAAGCCTCGGGCTGCATCGCCGGCAACGTCCTGCGCCAGCGCCTGGCCAACCCGGCCGCCCGCCACGGCATCCATTACGTCGTTGCCGGCGAGATGATCGTGGGCGAAACTGGGTAAGCAACCGGAGCTGCCAGGCCGGCCGCCAGCCTTCGCGGAGTGCACCCCCACGCCTGGAAGGCTGGCAGAACTCCACGCTTGCGGTTTTCCCGTCCCAGCGGGACGGGGCGAGAATAGGCAGGGGCTTCAGCCCCTGTTTTGCCCGCCCCCCCCCGTTTCGCGTGCCGTCAGGTACGCGGCGAATCGCGGCGTGCCTACGGCACGCCATCGTTTCATTTTTCGGAACAGGGGCTGAAGCCCCTGCCTATTTTCATTCAGTCCCTACGGGACGAAATCCGCTAATCGCAGGCAAGAATTCCGGCGCCGCGTTATCCTCCGGCACACCCTGATTTAAAACCACTTGGTATCAATAATTTCATTCGCCACAAAAATCCCAACAAAAAACCTAAAAACCATCTTTACGCCAACTTTTAATACCAATAAAAAGTTTTTTAGATTAATTTAATACCAAC
>JBAZJM010000302.1:0-5537 GCA_041651315.1 Lentisphaeria bacterium
CCCGCCACCAAGAAGTAACTGATTCCGAGAGGACGCGAATATCATGCAGACGACGTTGTCCATCGTGACGCCGGCCGGCGGCCAGGCGGGCGTCTTCGACTTGAAGCCGTGCTGGATCGAGGAAGAAAAGGGTGACCAGGCCGTCCATGACGCCGTCGTCGCCTTCCGCGCTTCCCTGCGCTCCGGCACCGCCAGCACCAAGCGCCGCGGCGAAGTCAGCGGCGGCGGCAAGAAGCCGTGGAAGCAGAAAGGCTCCGGCCGCGCCCGCGCCGGCAGCATCCGCAGCCCCGTCTGGCGTGGCGGCGGTATCACCTTTGGCCCGCTCCCCCGCGGCTACGCCAAGAACGTCAACCGCAGCGTCCGCCGCCTGGCCCTCAAGCGCACCTTCACGGAGCGCGTCAAGGAGGGGGCGGTGGTGGTGCTGGCGGATGACACCTTCGGCCTGACCGATCCCAAGACCAAGCAGCTGGCGCAGCTCCTCGACACCGTGGCCGCCGGGCGCGACGCCCTGATGGTGGTCTCCGACAGCGCCAGCCCCGCCTTCCGCGCCGGGGCCAACATGCCCAACGTGCTGGTGCTCAAGGCCGCCGCGGTCAACCCCTACTGGCTCCTCCTGTTCCATAAGGTTGTTTTCTCCAAGCCCGCCCTGGAACAGTTCCTCAAGCGCTTGGCCACGACCGAAGAGGTGACGGCATGAAGAAGGAACCCTACCAGATCGTCCAGTCGCTGCTGGTCACGGAAAAGGGCACCGCCCTGTCCGCCAGCTGCGACCAGTACGTTTTCCGCGTCGCCACCGACGCCAACAAGATCGAAATCCGCCGCGCCGTCGAGGCGCTGTTCAGTGTCAAGGTTGCCGCCGTGAACGTCATGAACCGCCTCGGCAAGGCCAAGCGCATGCGCTCGGCCAAGGCCGGCCGCCGCGCCGACTGGCGCAAGGCGGTGGTGACGCTCAAAGAAGGCAAGATCGACATCCTGTAAGCCGAAACGAGGGTTCCCTCCATGCCGTTGAAGATGTTCAAACCCAAGACGCCAGGCACGCGCCAGATGACGGTGAGTGAATTTTCCGAACTCACCCGCACGCGCCCGGAAAAATCGCTGACGGTCGGCAAACGTGCCACCGGCGGCCGCAACAACCAGGGGCGCATCACCACCCGCTTCCGCGGCGGCGGCGTCAAGCGCGCCCTGCGCCTTGTCGATTTCCGCCGGGAAAAGGACGGCGTGCCGGCCAAGGTCGCCCACATTGAGTACGACCCCAACCGCAACGCCCGCCTGGCCCTCCTGCACTACGCGGACGGCGAGAAGCGCTACATCCTCTGCCCCGTCGGCGTCAAGGTCGGTGACACCCTCATGAGCGGCCCGCAGGCGGACTTCAAGCCCGGCAACTCCATGAAACTGGCCGACATCCCGCCGGGCGTGCAGATCCATGCCATCGAGCTGCTCGCCGGCAAGGGCGCCGCGGTGGCCCGCGCCGCCGGCCAGGTCGCGGAAATCCGCGCCAAGGAAGGCGCCTATGCCCAGGTCAAGATGCCCAGCGGCGAAATCCGCCTGGTCAGCCTGGAATGCCGCGCCACCATTGGCCAGGTCGGCAATCTCGAAGCCTCGACCGTGTCCCTCGGCAAGGCCGGCAAGAAACGCTACAAGGGTTTCCGCCCCCATGTCCGTGGCGTGGTCATGAACCCCATCGACCATCCCATGGGCGGTGGCGAAGGCCGCACCAGCGGCGGTGGTCACCCGCGGTCGCCGTGGGGCCAGCTTGCCAAGGGTTTCAAGACCCGCAAGCCCAAGAAGTCCAGCACCCGCTTCATTCTGGAACGGAGGAAGAAATAAGTGAGCCGGTCTGTCAAAAAAGGTCCCTTTGTGGACGCGCACCTTCAGACGAAGGTGGACAAGCAGATCAAGAGCGGCAGCAAGCAGGTCATCAAGACCTGGTCGCGCCGGTCCATGATCCTGCCCGAGTTCGTTGGCCAGACCATTGCCGTTCACAACGGCAAGATCTTCCAAAATGTTTTCGTCACCGAAAACATGGTCGGCCACCGGTTGGGCGAATTCTCGCTCACCCGCATTTTCCGCGGCCACGGCAACGTCTCCGGCAAGAAGTGACGCTCCGGCCGTTCCCTGCGGCCGTCCCTTCACCGGGGCGGCCGGCCGGGGGATTGGCAGGGCGGGTCACCGGAGTCGGACTCGGTTGGCGGCGCTTGGTTGGGTTCCAGTGAAAAAGGCGGGCCTCGGGCCCGCCTTTTTTGCGCTTGTAAAACCGCGGGGTTGGTGATAAGCTTTCTCTCAGTTCCATAACCCGTGTGCCGCCGTGTCGGCGCACGGATGCATTGCCAATGCGCTAGGGGAGATCTGGACATCATGAACATGAAACGCCTTCACCTGGGGCTGGGCGCCCTGTTGCTGGCCTCCTGCAACCTGTTGTGTGCCGGTGAGTTCTGGAATCCCATGAGCTGGTTCCGCACGGACGGTGCCGATGTCCTGGTGGTCACCGGCAACTATGGCCGCCCCCGCTTGCTGGCCGAGCTGATCCAGCGCAAGACGGGCCATTCCATCCTGCTGGTCTCGCCGATTGTCGGCGGCGAGGAACTGTTCCTGCTGCCGGCTTCCGGCGAGGCGCTGGTGGAACAGCAGGCCAAGTACAACGACCTGCTGACCTTCCTCAAACCCAAGAAGATCGTGTTCCTAGGCGACAGCGACTACCTGCCGGCGGATTATGTCGAGAAGGCGCGCAACCTGTATCCGGTGGTGGTCATCTCCGGCGATGACTGGCAGAAAAACGCCGAGGCGGCGGGCACCCTGTTCCATCTCCGCTCCCTGCCCGGCCGCTACCAGGAGTTGACGACCGCGATGGACGCCGCCCTCAATTCCCGCCCCGGCCTGACCCCGGTGGCGCCCGCCGTGGATGCCGCCGCGGCCTCCGCGGCGGCCGCTACGGCCGCGGCGGCTGAGCCGCCGGTTGTCGAACCGCCTGTCGCCGAACATCTTGCCGAACCGGAAATGGCCCCGGACGGCACCCCCGCCGTGAAGACGGTTACCGTCCAGGGCGCCAAGCCGGCCGTCCCCGCCGCCGCCGGCGAGGCGGAAATCGTGCCCGCCGAACCGGTCGCCCCGCCGCGCCTCGCCCCCCCCGCGAAGAAGTAAACGGTATCAATGGTCGGTTTGCATGTGACCGGTCACGCTCGCTCCCTGTGGTCGCTTTGTTCCCGGCTCGGAAAGACGCCCGGTGGTGATTGGGCTGGAGGGGGTGTTTTCCCGGCGGTTATCCGAGCCCGGAACAACGTGACGGGTCACTGATTACTTCGTCTTCGCACTCCACTGGCTTCACTTCCGTCTTTCCGTTGTCTTCCGTGTGTCTTCCATCCCGGAGCCCCCCGTTGTCCGCCTTCTTTCACATCGCCCGCAACACCTTCCGTGAGACGTTGCGCCAGCCCATCTACTTTCTGGTGCTGGGCACGGCGCTGGCGCTGATCGGCATCTTCCCGATCTTCACCATGTTTGTCTTTCGGGAGCAGGTGAAGCTGGTGGTGGACAGCGCCCTGGCGACCTCGCTGCTGTTCGGCTGGGGCGCCGCCGCCCTGGCCGCCAGCCATGCCATCTCCCGCGAGATCCACACCGGGACGGCGCTGCTGGTGCTGTCCAAACCGGTGCAACGGGGCGTCTTCCTGGCCGCCAAGATGGCCGGCGTCCTGGCGGCGCTGCTGCTCTTCATGTTCCTGAACGCCTTGGCGACCCTGATTGCCGTCCGGGTGGCCCGGGACCAGTTCCAGCTCGACAACCGCGCCCTGGCCATCTATTTCGCCGCCCTGGCGCTGGGCTGCGCCGCCGGGGGCGTGGTCAACTTCACCCGCCGCTCCTCCTTTCCCATGGCGGCGGTGCTGGGCTGGCTGCTGCTGCTGCCGCTGGCCGCCTTCGGGCTCAGCCAGTTGCCGGTGGCCGCCGGCTATGACCTTCAGCCCGGCTTCGAATGGGAGTTGCTGCCGGCGCTGCTGCTGATCGCCCTGGCCGCCCTGGCCATGGGCGCCCTGGCCACGGCGCTGTCGACCCGCCTCGACTTGGTGCCCAACGTGATCGTCTGTTCCGCCATCTTCCTGCTCGGCCTGATGTCCGACTACCTCTTTGGACGGTATGCCGCCAGCAGTCTGCCCGCCGCCGTCCTCTACGCCCTGATTCCCAACTGGCAGCTGTACTGGATGGCCGACGCCCTGGCCGCCCACAAGCACATCCCGTGGAATTATGTGGGCTGGGCCGCCGGCTATACCGCCCAGTTCGTCGCCGTTTTCGGCCTGCTGGCCGCCGGCCTGTTCCACCGCCGCGAAGTCGGCCGCCAAAGCCTGGTGTAACGTGACACAGGCAATCGTGCCTGTGCCGGCGTTCCGCAGCACCGGGGCCGCCACCACCGCCCCTTTTGTCGATCGGCTACGACTCCGGTCCCCGCTCAAAGATGCTTACCGCAACGCGGTCAATATGCTCTTTGAGGTTCGCCTGGGCGAGGTGGGTGCAGTCCACCACATCAAAACGGTAGGGCATGGGGCTTTCGTCTTCAAGGCGGGCGTGCAACCCGGCCACGGTGTCGAACGTGACCGCCTCACCCCAAATGGCGAGGTCGACATCGGAGCCTGGTTTGGCGGTTCCTTTGGCGCGCGAGCCGAAGATGGCGGCGCGCCGGATTTCCGGGAACGCCGTCAGGGCGGCGACGATGTAAGCCTCATCCCCCGCTGAAAGTCCGAATCTCATGCGGTCGTCCCAAGGCGCCGGCGCAGCTCGGCAACCATCGGCTGGTACTGGGTGCGAATGAGGTTTTCCGCCTCCGTGGCCCGCCCCTCGTCATAGGTGTGGGCCATCAGGTTGCGTTTGGCCAGGGCGTCAATCCAGGCATGACCGTCGGTGATGAGTTGGCTTTGGAACGCCGTCTGGATGGCATCCCGTGGGGATTTGACGGTGAACCCCTGATTTTCGAGATAATCCTTCATGGTCTTCCATGCCAGTTCGAAGGTGTACTCGAAACATTGGATGAGACCCTGCTTCTCGAATTTGTTCAATTCGGGTTTGGCAACGAATTCCTCCAATTGCCCCGCTGCTTTTGCAAAGTTTTCAAAACGCTGCTGCCATCGGATGTCGCTGTCCATGTTGTCCGCCTTTGCAAATGGCCCGCTAATTTCTGGGGGCGCCAGTCGCCTTTGCGACTATTTGCTACCCTATCCTCACCCGGTGGAATTGGCAAGACCGATCACTGATTACCGGTTCCTGACGGATAATTTATTTCCTGCGCCAGACGGCGCCCTGGAGTGACGGCGGGTGCTCACGCCGCCCTCCTACCGGCCGGCTGCGACGGCTGCTCGGGGTGGGATGAGAGAGAGCAGAAAATACGAGGGCGGCGTCGAAGCCGCCGACACTCCAGAGAGGCTGCCGCCTCGGGTTTTTACGGAAGGCGCCTGCCACAGGCGCCGCTACAGAGGATGGGGTGTTCTGCTGTAGCCGCGGCTGTGCCAGTCACGCAGGGATTTCACGAGTCACGCGTCACGGGTCACGCATCACGGGTC
>JBAZJM010000303.1:0-5535 GCA_041651315.1 Lentisphaeria bacterium
GCCAGATGCGCCGGTACCAGTTTTCCAGGACATCGGGATCGTGGTTCCGGCTGGCCTTGACAGCGTCCAGGGAAACTGGCGGACAATGCAGGAAGGGGCGGAGGATGGCCGCCTGTTCGGGGCTCGGGAACGGGGCATGGTCGTCGAACATACCCACATCCAGCGTCTTGAAATACACCGACCACAGATAGTAGACGTGATGGTTCCAGACCTGCATATTCCGCGGGATGAGTTCCAAATTCGTGTCCGCGGTGTAGGTGTCCAGCGCCATCAGGAGGTCGGGGTGCCGGGCCCGCAGGAACGCCAGGGCCTCCTCATGCAGGGTGCGGAAGGCGTGGGTCCGCGCCGGCACGGCGTCGGGCCCGCCGGCCTTGATCGCCTCCGTCATGAACGGCAGTCCGTCCGCCTCGTTGAGAATCTCGACAAAGGCGATCTGAGTGTGCAGCCCCTTGTCCTTGAGCAGAACCAGCAGCCGGTCCATTGCTTCGGCGAAATAGCGCAGCCGCGTCTCCGGCGGTACCGCGAAGAGTTCCGCCTTGAGCGCGTCATCAACGATCCAAAACGTGTGCAGGTAGAACCAGCTCGACAGGATCACCTGGACATCATAACGTTTGGCCAGCTCGAAGAGTTCGACCAGGCGCTTGAGGACGTCGCAGCGGCCGCCCTTGAAGTTCATCTGCCGGATCAAATGGCTGTGCCCCGGGAACGGTTCCCGGAGCGCGATCAAGCCGCGCGGCCGGCCGTCGGCGGTGTGGCAGAGCCCCGTCCCCGCATCGATGCGGATGGTATTGAAGCCGCGCTCCTTCAACTCGACAAAGCGCGCCTCCAAATCATGATACACCTCCCCTTCTCCGGCGCCCAGGAAATAGCCCCACAGCCAGAACGAAATCGTCAAGCGTGAGGGAAGATGTGCCGGAATCGCATACGCATTATTCATAAGTGCCTCTCAGTTTATGTTGGGGCCACCCTTTTGAAAAAGGGTGATCCCCCCGTGCTTCGCACTCCGCAGCCCCGGCTCCGCCGGGTCGCTCACATGTTCGCTCTGCATCCCCCTTCCTAAAACTTTTGTACGTTTTTGCGGATTCCGCAGGCAGTCCCATCGGTCCCCGGCGCAGGCTGTCGTGCGAGGGCTGCCTGCGGAATCCGCAAAAGGCACAAACAGGTTTGACGGAGGGTTTGGGAACCGCCTTTCCTTAAAAGGGGGTTCCCAACACTGGGCGACGGGTTCTTTATTTCACACGCCCATTTTTACCGGACAGTGATCAATTCAGTTCCAAGGTAATATGTTATTCCGCAACCACCACCATGTGCCGGTATCCACTTTTCACAATTTTAGGCGATTTTTCACACCATGTATTCCCTGGCCGAATTCACCCAGGGCGGGTTGGGGTTCCAGCCGACGGCCATCGGCCGGTTCGTCGGCCGGGGCACCGCCGTCGACTGGCACCTGATTCCGTCGCAGTTGATCCTCAGTTGCGTCGTGGCGGGGACCGCCCATGAGCGGACCGAGAAGCAGAATTTCCTGGTGGCCCCCGGCGAAGTGGTCTGCTTCCGCCCCGGCATGTGGCACCGGCTGACCGAGCACCGGGGCGTGCCCCTGACCACCATTTGGATCAATCTGGAAGGCCCCGACATTGCCAAGCTACCGCCGCTGTTCGGACTGGCGCCCGACCAGATCCTCTGCACGCCGGCCGATCACCAGGGAGTGCTTGCCTTGTTTGAGGAAATCGTGGCGGCCTCCCAAGATGCCCGGCCGATAGCGGCGGCCCATTTCCTGAGCCGGTTTTTCCGCCTGGCCGAAATCTGCCATCAAGGCGGCGGTGAGACGATCGGCGAAGCGCCGGTGTCCCTGATGGCGCGGGCGATCCGGCTGTGCCAGACGGAACCGATGCGATTCCCGACCATTCCGGAGCTGGCGGCGCGCCTGGGGGTGTGCCAAAACACCCTGCTGGCCGCCTGCCGGCGCGAGGGCGGCGTTTCGGCCGTGCAATTGCTGCGGCGCCTGAAAATCGAACGGGCCATGACGCTGCTGCGGACCACGCGCTACAAACTCGCCGTCATCGCCAAAAGCTGCGGGTTTGACAGCCCCAGCCATTTCATCCGCTGCTTCCGCGAAGCCGCCGGCGAATCCCCGGCCGCCTGGCGCCGGCGGACGGCCGCCGAATAGGGATGAAGAATTCAAGCCACCTGAATTATTCAGGACGACTGTCAAGAACACGGGGCAGGCATTCCTGCCTGCCAGAAACGTGTCGCGGACATTCCTGCCCGCGCCTGGAGTTAGGTACGCGGCGAATCGCGGCGTACCTACGGCACGCCATATTTTGTGTGCCATAGAACAGGGGCTGAAGCCCCTGCCTATTTTCAGTCAGTCCCTCCGGGACGAATTGGACAGATAATTTCAAGCGTTACAGGTACTAGGGCCGAAAGACAGACACTTCAAGACCGGGGATGCAACGGTAATGCTTGTCATTGCCGGTGAAAATGGCGGTTGAATGTTCGGCCGCGGTGGCGGCGATGAGGGCATCGGCCAGATCCAAGCCGAAGGTGAGCACGTATTCTTCCATGTAGAGCGTCGCCCGCCGGGAAATGCTTTCGGTCACGGGCAAAAACGTAAATTCCAGGTCGTGAAGAAAATTCCGGATGGCCGACAACTCGCGCTTGTCACGCGCCCCCCTGAGCAGTTCCATGTAGGAAACCGCCGAGAGCGACAAGTCGCCCGGTGATTTGAGCGCCGCCGCCGCCTTGAGATTGCCGCGCAGCACCCAAATGAGCACATCCGTGTCAACCAGCATCAGAAGCGCCCCTTTCGCAGCCCCCGCACATAGGCGTTGACATCGGCCAGGTCCGCGCGATCCGCCCACATGCCGAAGGCGGGATGTTCGCGAACCGAGTGCTGAACGGACGTCTGCTCACAGGGGATGATGACCGCCGTCTTCCGGCCCCGGTAGGTCAGGGTCACCCGCTCGCGGCGGTTCAGCGCCGCCAGCACGCCCTTCATATTCCGTCTCAGGTCCAGCACGGTTGCATTCATGTCATGCCTCCTAGTGTTCACTTCATAGTGTACACTATAAAAAGCCCAAAAACAACCCCAACAGGGGCGCCTGTCAGTTCCGTCGGGGGTTCTCTTGCGGCGCGCTGAGCGCAGAATGTCAACACTGGCGGCGGGAACTGCCAGCGGACGACGGAATGACGCTCGCCACCCAAGGTGAGACAAGCAATCTTGCCTGTCCTGGCTTTCCGCAGGGTTGTGGCGCGACGGACGCCCCCGGTCCGCCCGAGGCCGGGCGGCTCCCTTCGCCAATTCACCCGAAACCATTCGCGCTCGATCATCGCCTGTCGAATGGCGTCAGTTAACCCCAAACCCCAGTCATCCCAAACTACACCGGGTGTTCGTCGTCGAAACTGGCGGGCACAGGACCGAGCGGTTCCCGGCAGCCCGCGGCGGCATGCTGGAGCAGGTTGAGCAACAGGCGGTCCGCCGCCGGGTGCGTTCCGACCTGATCCAACAGGTTAAAGGTGTTGAGGATGAAGCGGCCGGCGCCCAGCCGATATTCGCCGAGCATGATGCCGGAAACGTAACCGCCCGGGGTGCAATAGCCGGTGGCAAAGGCGGCCGCCAAAGCCGTGTCCGGCGGGGTCGCCCCTTCCAGGAACGGATGGGAAATGACCGGGCCGTAATACTCCCAGTCCATGACGCCCCCGGCCTGCAGTCCGGCGAACACGGAATGCGCCTTGGCGACGCATTCCTTGTGGTAGAGCCAGTCGCCCAATCGACGCCAGTTCCCCTTGGCGGGCAACGGCAACCAGCGCTGCGAACTCCGCATGGCGGCCAGGACGGTGTCCTCCTGGATCAGCTGGCCGCCGCGGTCGTACAGCCGCAACCGGCTGAGGCTCGGCCCGTTGACGCGCCCCTGGAAATCCACCGTGATCCGCCCCTGTTCGGGCCGCACGGCAAAGGTGCGGACCACCGCCCGGCGCGGGCCGCCGGCCTCGCGGACAATGTCGAACGCCGGCAACACCGTTTCGCCGTTGACCACCACATCGAACACCCGCTGCTCCGGCCCGTTGAAATAGCCTTCGCAAAACCCCAGTTCCAGGGTGTACTCGGCCGCCGACAGTTCGGTCAAGACATATTGGATCTGCCCCCAAAACTCGTGGGAAAACACCTCCCACTCCTCGCGCGGCGCATTGGCAACCTCAAAATGACGGACGGAGGTCTGGCAGTTGCCGTCATTCGTGGCCGGGCCGATCCGCTCCAAGCGCCCCGCGTTCACCACCGCGGTCGGGGCGGTGAACACCTTGGGCGACAGGAAGAGGACCGTATCACCGCGGACGAGGCGCCGGAACAGGGCCTGCCAGCCCGCCGCATCCTGGTTGACCGCCGAATCGGCGCCGACCAGGATGACCTGCCGCCGGTCCGGGCCGGCGGCAGCCGCATAAGCCGTGCCGGTGATGCCGTGTTGCGCCAGCCAGCCGGCCACTTCCGGCGCCACGCCCCACAAGGCCACCGGCGCGTCCAGCGTCATCGCGGCGGGCGGTGCCGCCAGATAGAAACGCAGCCGGCCGCCGGCCGGGGCGCCGCCGCGGTCCAGGCTGGCGGCAAACGTATAGGCGCCGGGCGGCGCGTCCAGCACCACCTCGCCGTCAAAGACCGGGATCGCCAGCGGCCCGTCGCCGCCGGGCGGGGGTGGCGGCACAACGACGGTCCGTTTTTCTTCCCAGATCACGCCGCCGGGGCCGTGGACGCGGAGGGTGGCCGGGTACTCGCCGGGCGGCAACACGTCCTCGGTGGCCAGCACCGCCTCCAGGTGACAGGGCCGCCCCGCGTAGACGTGCGACGGTGCGGCGAACAGACACCAGCGCAGCGGCGCCCAGCCGTCCGCCAGCGCCTCGGCGACGCCGGGCTTCCACTCGCGCCAGAAGGTCCAGGCGCCCTCGCCGGTGATGCCGTGGTCGAGCATGCCGGTGAGGTTGAACCCACAGAGCTGGGGATTGGCGCGCACCAGGTCGAAACCGAGCTGCCGCTGGCGGCTGTGCAGCCGCTCACTGTCCACCAGCATGTCCTCGGGGAAAGGGTAGACGCCGTCAAAGCCCCAGTTCCGCCAGTCCGTCTCCAGTTTGGCGGCCATTTCTCGGAACAAGGTGGCGTCCTGCAAGTCCGGACGGATTTGGCGCTGCTCGAAATGGCGGGTGCCGCGGATGACATTCAACAGACTGCCCGTGCCGTACTCGGACAAGAACACCGGCTTGGAATCCCGGCCGAGGTTGCGAATGAAGGCGAAGGTGGCCGGCGGATGGGGGGTGACGGGATAGACATGAGCGTCGCCGGAACGGTCGAAATAGCCACCGTGATTGGCGTCGGTGGCGTTGGCGGCGCCGACGGCATCCGGGCCTTCAATCCCCCATTCATAGTCCCACTGCCGGTGGCCGGGATTGCTGAGCGAGCCGATTTCGGGATGATTGTCCCAGCGGCCGCTGGAGAGCAGCACCAGGCGGCTGTCATCCAGGTCGCGCAGTCCGGGCAACGCGGCCACG
>JBAZJM010000304.1:0-5509 GCA_041651315.1 Lentisphaeria bacterium
TTCTTCATTCCTCGCAAACCTGGGGCGTTGCCCCAGGCTATTATAAAATCGGGCCTTTGGCCCTGCCTAAACACCGGTCAACGCACGCTTGAAAAACCTTAACCTGATGGCTATGGGGGGCAACCCCGTGCCTACAGGACGGACCGGGTTTCCTGTAGGCACGGGCGTGTCGCCCGTGGCGGGGGCTGCCGTGGCAGACGGGGATGAAATGTCCTCGGGACCGGGGGCGTCCGTCACGCCGCAACCCTGCGGAAGGCCAGGACAGGCAAGATTGCCTGTCTCACCTTGGGGGGGGCTGTTTCATTCCGTCGTCTGCTGGCAGCTCCCGCCGTTTGGTTTTGGCGCCGGAAGGCGCCGTGGAGTGCGGCGGGGCCTCACGCCGCCCTCCTAACTCCACGGGACGGACCTGCGCCCGCGCCGTAATGGGGTTACTGAGGGGGTAACCGGGCCCCGGTTTTTCCGAGCCGGGAACGTAGCGACCGCAGGGAGCGTGAGTGACCGGTCAAAGGCGGTTTTTTTGACCCGTCACGTTGTTCCGGGCTCGGTCAATCCCCAGCCCCCCCAACCAGTGACCGGTTACCTCCGCGCCGGAATGCCCGCCGCACGTTGCCGGTCCGCGGTTGTATAGTATGTCCTTTTAGCATGGTTTTCCGCGGCATCCGGTGATTTCCGGAGTTTGGGAGTTTGCAGGTTATGTCAGACACGCCCGTTCGCGTGATGTCGTTTGGACTGGGCCCGATCGGCTGCCGGGTGATCCGCGGCCTGGCGGAACGCCGCGGCTTTCAGCTGGTGGCGGCCGTGGATCCGCAGCCGGTGCTGGCCGGGCAGGATGCCGGGCGGCTGGCCGGCCTGGACCGGGCCTTGGGCGTGGCGGTGGTCGACAATCCCGAGCAGGTCCTGCTCCGGGTGCCGGCGGACGTGGCGGTGATGTGTACCGCCTCGCGGGTCGCCGACATCTATCCGGCGTTGCATGAGGTCATTTCGGCCGGGCTCAACGTGGTCACCACCTGCGAGGAGCTGGTGTTTCCGTGGAAGACCGCGCCGGAGGCCGCCCACAAGCTGGACGCCGCCGCCCGCGCCAGCGGCGTGTCGGTGCTGGCCACCGGGGTCAATCCGGGCTTCATGATGGACTTTTTCCCGCTGACCGTGTCCGCCCTGTGCCAGTCGGTGGACAGCGTGACGGTGGAGCGCATCCAGGACGCTTCGACGCGGCGGCTGCCGTTCCAGCGGCGGATTGGCGCGGGGCTCTCCCCCGCCGAGTTTGAGCGCAAGCTGGCGGCGGGCAGTTTCGGGCATGTCGGGCTGCGGGAATCGATGGGCATGCTGGCGGCCGCCCTGGGTTTCACCCTGGCCGGCATCGAAGAAACGGTCAGTCCGGTGATCGCCACCACGGCGGTGCGCAGCCCCGAGGTTGCCGTCAAGGCCGGTGCGGTGGCCGGCATCCGCCAGGTGGCGGTGGGGGCCGACGAAACCGGTGTGGAGCGGGTGCGCCTGGAGTTCCAGGCCGCCATCGGCCAGGCAAAGCCGTTCGACCGGGTGCGGATCAAGGGTGTGCCCGACCTCGAAGTGCTGTTCCCCGGCGGCGTCCATGGCGACATCGCCACCGCGGCGGTCATCCTCAACGCCATTCCCGCCATCCGCCGGGCGCCGGCCGGGCTGCTGACCATGGCCGACCTGTCCCTGCACTGGCGGCCCTGATGGCCGGGGGCTTGACAATGTTGTTGGTTGGGAACCCCTTTTTGAGGAAAGGCGGTTCCCAAACCCTCCGTCAAACCTGTTTGTGCCTTTTGCGGATTCCGCAGGCCGCCCCGTTATCTCAATCGCGGTTTGTTGCGCAGAGCGGCCTGCGGAATCCGCAAAACGAAACAAAAGTTTTGGGAAGGGGGATGCAGAGCGAACATGTGAGCGACCCGGCAGAGCCGGGGCTGCTGAGCGCGAAGCGCGGGGGGAGCACCCTTTTTCAAAAGGGTGGCCCCAACATCAGCCAACAAAACTGTCATACACCCCTTGGGGCTGTCTTCGGCGCGAGAACCGGCGCCGGCTCAGCGGCCGCGGGCGCGGATCTTCATCATGATCGGATTGGGATGGCGGCCCATGCGGGGCGCCCCCTGGCCGGGCGGCGGGCCAAAACCGCCGGGCGGCGGCTTGCCGCCGGACATCTTGCCCATGGCGGCCATCATGTCGCGCATCATTTCGAAGCGCTTGACCAGTTGGTTGACCTCGACCAGTTGCACGCCGGAGCCGGCGGCGACGCGGCGGCGCCGTGAGGCGTTGAGCAGTTCCGGCTTGCGCCGTTCCGCCACGGTCATGCTGTTGATGATCCCTTCAATGCGGTGGAACTGCCCCTCGTCCAGCGATACCTGTTCTTTGATCTCGCGGGCGCCGGGGAACATGTCCAGCAGCGACAGCACGCCGCCCATCTTGCGGATCTTGTTGAGCTGGGATTGGAAATCTTCGAAGTCGAAGGTGTTGGCCAGCATCTTTTCCTCAAGCTTCTTCGCCTCCGCCTCCTCGAACTGTTCGGAGGCCTTCTCCACCAGGCTGACAATGTCGCCCATGCCGAGGATGCGCGAGGCCAGGCGGTCGGGGTGGAACGCCTCCAGGTCGGGAATGCGCTCGCCGACGCCGGCAAACTTGATCGGGCGGCCGGTGACGTGGCGGATCGACAGCGCGGCGCCGCCGCGGGCGTCGCCGTCGAGCTTGGTGAGGATGATGCCGGTGATGGCCAGGGCCTGGTTGAAATGTTCGGCCACCGACACGGCCTGCTGGCCGAGTGCGGCATCGGCCACCAGCAGGATTTCGGCCGGCTGCACGCGGTCGCGGACGGAGGCCAGTTCCTGCACCAGGTCGCCGTCGATCTGCAGGCGGCCGGCGGTGTCGAGCACCAGCACGTCATAGCCCTGCCCGAGCGCCTGGTTGCGGGCGGTTTCGGCGACCGCCACCACGTCCTGGGTGTCGCGCCGGGCGAACACCGGAATGCCCAGTTCGCGCCCCAGCGCCTCCAGCTGGTCGATGGCGGCCGGCCGTTTCAGGTCGCAGGCGGCCAGCAGCACCTTCTTGTGCAGTTTGCCGCGCAGGAAATGGGCGAGCTTGGCGGCGGTGGTGGTTTTGCCGCTGCCGTGCAGGCCGATCAGCATGATCACCGCCGGCTTGCTCTCCAGGTTGAGCGGTGCGTCCGCCTCCCCCAGCAGCTTGACCAGGTGGTCATGGACGATCTTGACCGCCATCTGGCCGGGGGCGATGTTCTTCAGCACCTTCTCGCCGAGGCATTCGCCGCGGACCTGCTCCACGAAATCCTTCGCCACGGTGTAGTGGACGTCGGCCTCGAGCAGGGCGCGGCGCACGTCGCGCATCGCCTCCTCGATATTGCTTTCGGTCAGGCTGCCGCGCCCGGTGAGGTTGCGGAACACCGTTTGCAAACGATCGCTGAGGCGGTCAAACATGATGGGGGCGTTTCAAGGGATATTGGGAACACGTTCCGGTTGGGCAGGAAAGACCGTACTATAACGTGAATCGTGACACGTGAGGAATGGGGGCTGCAGGGGGGGCTGGGGATTGACCGAGCCCGGAACAACGTGACGGGTCAAAACCAACCGCCTTTGCCGGTAGCATTGTGGACGGAACCTTGTGGTGCCGTTGGGTTCTTGCGCCGGCAGGCGCCGTGGAGTGCGGCGGGTCCTCACGCCGCCCTCCTATCGGCCGGCTGCGACGGCCGCTCCCCAAAACCCCGTCATCCGCGCCGCGCACGTCTGTAAGCGGTCATGCATACCAGGGCGGCGTCGAAGCCGCCGGCACTCCATGGAGGCTTGCCAGGCAAGGCTGGGACCACCCATAGGCACTCAATCGTAGGCCCCTTGCCGGGCATCCCGTTTCCAACCTCCACGCCCAATCCCAGCTGCCATCATGAAATGCTTAAACGCAAATTAGGCCGGCATTTTTCGCGGCTAAGGCGGTTTTAACGGGTTGTTTTAATTGTTATTATTTGTGGCGCAGTTTGTTGCTTACGTACGTCCCCAAGGCTAAGCACATTCTTCAATTAAAAAAACCATACTTGAGCCATTTTCTTCTATAATTCTATTTGGTTTAATTTTTGAGATTCTATCTATTGTCATGTCAGCTAAAGCAATACGACGTCCATCTTTTAATTCAATAGAAAAATTATCATATTTAGTGAGATGATTTGTTTTGTCACCAATATCAAGGCGAAAAAATTTTATTCCAAATCCGGCAAAACCGACCATACCACGAGCATGAATATTTCCTTTCTCCCATTCGGTATATGAGCCTCGGCATAGAGCGATGGATAAAAAAACGTAGATAGCACACGCAACTGATACCAAAAAAATAAAAATTACTCTTATTATTTTTCTCATATAAATATATACTTTATATGTCAATGCGACCTACAATTTGCCCACCCATGGCAATTAGATGTCTCACTTCCCATGAAATACGCTGAGTCAGTATAACCTTCTGCCATCATGCGTTTATTGTTACATTGGGGACGTAGCTACGCATTAGCTTATAATTAAAATAATAACATCGTTTTTTGATGCTTATAAAGCCGTTAGAATGATTTTTTGACCTCAAAAAATGCGCTTAAGGTTTTTTGCTTGTCGCCGCGCCTTCCAGTCATCGCCACAGTTTAGCGTGCCCCCCCGGGGTACCAACTGTTGTGCCAACCAACCTGAATGGCACACCGTCACTGTCGCTGTGGCGTAGATTATTCGTCTTTGGCAAAAAAAGCAAATGCCAAATGCAAAAATAGTTGCAAGTATTTTGGTTTAATAATTTAAACTAAGCATACCCACCACTGGGGCGGCCATGTTGAATTTGCCCCGTCACGTTGTTCCGGGCTCGGTCAATCCCCAGCCACCCCCAAGCAGTGACCGGTTACGGGGCCGGGGGGATGGCAGTTGTGTTGGTCGGGAACCCCCTTTTGAGGAAAGGCGGTTCCCAAACCCTCCGTCAAACCTGTTTGTGCCTTTTGCGGATTCCGCAGGCCGTCCCTACCGTCCCAGTCGTGGCCCATCGCTAAAACGGCCTGCGGAATCCGCAAAAACGTACAAAAGTTTTAGGAAGGGGCTTGGGGAGCACCCTTTTTCAAAAGGGTGGCCCCAACATCATCCGACATGTCCCCGCGGCTGGGGCCGGGCCAGCCAAAAGACGGCGACGGGGCGGCCCTGGCCGGTGCTGCGGTCATAGACATACCAGGTATCGCCGCCGGGTTGGGACAACTGCCAGACGCGGGCGTGGGGCGCGGTCAGGGCGGCGGCATCACCGGCAACCCGCGCGGCGGCGGGGGGCAGCGGGCCGCCCTGCCAGGGGTGCGCCGGCCGCGGGCCGTTGCCGGGGCTGAATCCGGCCTCCAGCCAGGCGCGTTCCAGCAGGGCGGCGGCTTCTTCCAGGCCGCTCTCCCGCGCGTAATCATGGAGACGGCGCAGCCGGGTGTCGAGTCCGGCCGGGGCAAAATCGTGGCCGCGCGCCGTCAGCCACTGCTGGAACTGGC
>JBAZJM010000305.1:0-5499 GCA_041651315.1 Lentisphaeria bacterium
GCTCAAACGTTATACGTCGCCTTTCCTGGGGCGTTGCCCCAGGCTGGTATGAATGCGCGCCGTTGGCGCTCAAAAACGGCTTAACCTGATGGCTATGGGTGTGTCGCCCGTGGCGGGGGGCTGCCGTGGCAGACGGGGATGAGGAATGCCATCGGGACCGGGGTCGGAATCGGGATCGCATGGTTTTGCGCTTATGGATACCCTGCACGCAGCGCACCGCAAGAGAAGTCCCCGACGGAACTGACATGCGCCCGAGACAGGCAATGCTTTGGCGCTGGGCCGGTCAGCCCACGGTGAGGTCGGCGTGCCGGCCGCCGGCCTGCGGATCGTCCGGCTGGCCGCCGCCGACATGGAGCCGGTACGGGCCGGGATCGAGGAACGGCCGGCCGTCGTCGGTGTAATGCCGGAATTGTCCGGCGGTGACGGTGAAGGCCAGTTCCCGGCGTTCGCCCGGCGCGAGATGCACGCGCTGGAATCCCTCCAAGTGCCAGCGCGGCGCGGGCACGCTGGGCGCCAGCGGCTGGAGGTAGAGCTGCGCCACCTCGTCGCCCGCCACGGCGCCGGTGTTGGCGAGCGTCACCCGGACGGTCACTTCGCCGTCCGCCCCCAGCGCCGCACGGTCAAGCCGCAGGCCGCTGTAGGCAAACGTGGTATAGCTCAGGCCGAAACCGAAACGGTAAAGCGGTTCGGCCGCGGCGTAGCGGTAGGTGCGCCCCGCCATGGCGTACTGCTGGAAGGGCGGCACATCCTCCAGGCGTTTGGGGAAGGTGATCGGCAGTCGGCCCCCGGGATTGACCTGCCCCAGCAGCGCTTCGGCAATGGCCCGTCCGCCCGCCTCACCGGGATACCAGGCGCACAGGATGGCGTTCACGCGGTCCCCGGCGGCACCCAGGGTGACGGGGCTGCCCGTGCAGAGCACCACCACGACCGGCTTGCCCAGGGCCAGCAGTTCTTCCAGCAATTCCGGCTGGCGGCCGGGCAGGCCGAGCTTGGCGCGGTCACCGCCCGCCCCGTCCGCATTGAACGCATCGCCCTCCTCGCCCTCCAGTTCGGCGGTATAGCCGAGGCAGGCCACGATCACGTCGCAGTCGGCGAACAGCCAGCGCTGTCCGCCCTTGGGCACCGGGCCGCCGCCGGTGACCTCGCACCCCTTGCCGTGGGTCAGGGTGACGCCGTTGCCGACGCACCCCGCCAGGCCGCCGAGAATGGTGGTCATTTCCGGGCTGTGCCCGTTGTAATTGCCCAGCAGCGCGACCAGGTCCAGCGCCAGCGGGCCGGCCACGCCGATCCGGCTGAGGCCCGGTTTGAGGGGCAGCACCCCGTCGTTCTTGAGCAGCACCAGCGACTCGCGGGCGGCATCGAGCGCCAGTTGCCGGTGCGCGGGACAGCAGACCGTGGCGGCCGGAACGGCGTTCCACCGGACCTGCTCGGGCGGGTCGAACATGCCGAGGCGGAACCGCGCCGTGAACAGGCGGCGGACACTGGTCGCGATCTCCTCCTCGCTGACCAGCCCCTGCTGGTGGGCCGCCAGCAGGTTGCGATAGATCTCGCCGCAACACAGGTCGCAGCCGGCCCGGACGGCCAGGGCGGCGGCGGCGGGCAGGTCGGGCGCCAGTTGGTGATGGTGATAAATGTCCTCCACCGCCCCGCAGTCGCTGACCACGTAGCCACGGAAGCCCCACTCGCCGCGCAGAATCCGGCCCAGCAGGGTCGGGCTGGCGCTGCACGCCTCGCCGTTGGTGCGGTTGTAGGCGGTCATCACCGACTCCGCCCCGCCCTCGGTGACGGCGGCCTGGAACGCGGGCAGGTAACTCTCCCGCAGATCCCGGCCGCTGATCACGGCATTGAACCCGTGCCGGCCGGCCTCGGGCCCGCTGTGGACGGCAAAATGCTTCGGGGTCGCCACCGTCTTGAGATGCCGGGGGTCGTCCCCTTGCAAGCCTTTGACGAAGGCCACGCCGAGGCGGGCGGTGAGGTACGGGTCTTCGCCGTAGGTCTCCTGGCCGCGCCCCCAGCGCGGATCGCGGAACAAATTGATGTTGGGCGACCAGAAGGTGAGGCCGGCGTACATGCCGGTGTTGCCGCGGCGCTGGGCGTCAAGGTACTTGGCCCGGGCCTCGTCGGAAATGGCGGTGGCGATGCGGTGGACAAGCGGGGCGTTGAAGGTGGCGGCCATGCCGACGCCCTGGGGAAACACCGTGGCGCGCCCGGCCCGGCCGACCCCGTGCAGGCATTCGTTCCACCAGGTGTAGGCCGGCACGTGCAGGCGCGGGATCGGCGGCGCGGTGTGCAGGAGTTGCGCAATCTTCTCCCGCAGGGTCATCTGGCCGACCAAGATCTGGACGCGTTCCGCCACCGGCCGGGCGGGATCGAGAAACCGGGTGTCAACAACGGTTGCCATGGACAAGCCTCAAAGAGTGCCGCGGAAAAATCGGCGCCCAGCGGCCGCGGTTCGAAATGCCGGACATACTATAAACGCCCCGAACCGGCCGATTTGGGACGGCAACGGGGGGCCTGGCCGTTTGGGCGGGCGCGGTTGGGTTATTTCACCCGGGCCGCCGCGTCGATTTGCGCGACCTGACGGACGGCCTCGCGCAGAAAGGCCGCATGAGCCTCCAGCCCTTCGGTGAACGCCGTCGCCAGCCAGACGTCCACCATCTGCAACGCCATGGCCTTGCCCAGGATCATGGCGCCCAAGGTGAGGACGTTGGCATGGTTGACGGCCTTGCACATTTTGGCGGCAAACACCGATTCGACGCAGGCCGCCGTGATCCCGGCAAACTTGTTTGCCACAATTGCCATCCCCATCCCGGTACCGCACAAGAGAATCCCCTTGTCCGCCGCTCCAGATTGGATCAGGCGGCAGGCGCGTTGTGCCGATTCATAGTAGGGGATGCTCTCCCCGGCATCGGCATCCACCACCTCGATCCCTTTGCCGGCGAGATGGGCGATGACTGCGTTCTTCAGTTCCAGTGCAAACGGATCTGCGCCAACGGTAATTTTCATAACGTGTTCCATTTCTTTCACTGATGATTGGTTGTTCGCGCCAGGATCTCATCCTGGACATTCCTGTCCAGCGAGGTAAACCGGGCGCTGTACCCCGCCACCCGCACCATCAGGCTGTCGTACCGGGCCGGATCGTTTTGGGCGTTCCGCAGGAGTTGGCCGTCGGCGACCGTGAACTGCAGCTGCTGGCCGCCGGACAGGAAATGGGCGATGATGAGGGCCGTCGCATTCGCCGCACCGTCAGCCGTGGCCAGCCATCCGGGATCAAGGGTGACGTTGACCACGGTGGAGGTGGGCAACAGTTCATGCGGCAGCGCGGCCACGGAGTTGAGCATGGCCGTCAAGCCGTTCCGGTCACGGCCGGCGACCGGCCCCAGGCTGGCCGCAAACGGTTCCCCCGCCCGCCGCCCGTCCAACGTCGCGCCGGTCCGCAGGCCAAACTCGGCATGGGCATTCTCATACCCGGCCAGGGTACCCAGTGTGTACCGGCCGCCGCGATAGGGCGTGTGCTGCTCCAACATCCCCGCAACTTCCCGGAGGATCGCCGCGGCGATGCCATCAACCTCGGCGTGGTCGTTGCCGAACCGCGGCAGCTGATGGTCGAGCCGCTCCCGCAACGTTTCAAACCCCTGCCAGTTGTGGCGGAGGCACTCGGCGAGTTCCGCCAGGGACATCGCCTGGTCCTCAAATACCTGTTTTTTGATGACCAGCAACGCATCCGCCAGGTTGGCGACGCCGATGGCGTCCCAGTTGCAATAGTTGTAAACCGCTCCGCCCTGCGCCAAGCCGCGGGCGCTCTCAATGCAGCCGTCGGTCAGCAGCGACCCGGTGAACCACCAGGTCCCCTGCGCCCGCCGGGCGTCCTCGAAACAGGAAAACTCGTGGATGACCGCCACCACCCGCGCCATCACCCGGCGCCACGCCGCCCACAGCTGTTCCCAATCCCGCAGCCCGGCAAGCTCGGTCACCGGCCCCCCGGGCAGTGTCTCGATCCCCAGCACGCACCCCAACGTCTTGGGCAGATTGAACTCGCCCATCAGGGCGCCCATCTGCGATTTTCCCGGAATCATGATCTCATGACAGCCCGACGGGCAGTAATCCCAGGCGTCGGCCGGCGCAATGCCGATCCTGACCAGGGCCGGAACGATCTGCTCATCACTGCAAAAATTGGGGCTGCCAAAATTTTTCCGCAGCAGCTCGACGCCGCGCCGGACAAAACGCCCGGGGGTCTGGCGGTTCCAGCGGATGGCGATCTGGGGCCGGATGAGCGCCAGTTTTTCCGCCACATCCAGGCATAGGTACGACAGCTCGTTGACCGCGCACTCGCCCGTTGCGGTCAGCCCGCCCAAGGCCAGATGCGTCACTCCGCTGCGCAAATGGTCCTTGCCCCAATACTCGAAATATTTGATCCACAAACAGCTCAGCAACTCTTCGGCAAATTCCTTGGTGATTCGCCCGGCCGCCAAATCCCGCTGGTAGTATGGAAACAAATACTGGTCGATCCGCCCGGGCGAGTCGGGCACCAGCAGGAAGGTGAAATACAACGCCTGGCAGGCCTCCCAGAACGTTTCCGCCGGCCGTTCAATCACCCGGTCGCAGGTGGCCGCGATGACCGCCAGTTCCTGCCGCCGGCCGGGCTGGTCGCAACGCGTCATGTCGTGCCGCGCCACCGCCGCATAGCGGTGGCAATAGTGAATCATGGCCGCGGCCAGCGTCCGCATCGCCAGCAAAAACTCCCGCGCCCCGCCCGCCTCAGCGCCGGCCGGCCGGGCGGCCAGGCGGCCGTCAATCTCAGCCATCACCCCGCGGAGTCCGCCGGACAACACTTTTTGATAATTCGCCACCTGATGGTTGCCGCACGGGATCAGAAACCCCTGCTGCAGGAACGCGTCAAGTGGCGCCGGGCGCGGGGCCGTTTCAAATTCGGGCACCGGATCCTGGAACGTTGCCAGCCCCGCCGGATCCACCCGGCCGTTGAAGCCGACAATCAGCTCGCCGGGATAAATCCCGGTCTCGCAATGCCGCCAGCAATAGTCGGCCGCCGCCGCGGTCCGCGGCCAGGAAAAGGTCCGGGCATTCCATCCCGGCGGCGTCTCCGCCGTCAGCACCCGGTTCCGCAGCCGGGTAATCCGGTCACTCATGTGCGCACTCATTGTCTTCACCGCCGTTGGTGGTGGTCCTTGTGATACCCATGACCATATTAACAAAAACAACTTTATCCATTGTCAATTATGCGGTAATATTATTGAATATATGGATTAAATTCTTGAAAAAAGGATATAGTGATTGGAAATCGCATGCGGCAAGCATGCCGTGGAGTGCGGTGAGAATCACCACCTTGGCTTTGGGCGCTGGAAGCGCCCTCCGTGGAGGACGGACATGGCCGGAATAACGAAAAGGCGGCTCCGCCGCCCCTGGAGTTTGGCAGAACTCACCGGTTGCGGTTTTCCCGTCCCCGCCATCAAGTTAAGGTTTTCAAGCGTGCATTGACCG
>JBAZJM010000306.1:0-5472 GCA_041651315.1 Lentisphaeria bacterium
TGCGTGGCGCGCAGACCCTGGTCGGCCTGCTGGGCGGCGCCCTGCCGACCGTGCTCATGGGCGACCTGAATGCCGAACCCGGCTCCGCCCCCCTGGCCGTGCTGGCTGCGGCCTTGCGCGACACCGCCGCCGGCCGCCCGGAAATCCGCACCTTCCCGGCCCATGCGCCCAGGGTGAAGATCGACTACATCTTCGTCTCGCCGGACGTGCGCGTGCTGGAGATCGCGGTGCGGCCAAGCCTGGCCTCCGACCACCTGCCGCTGATCGCGACCCTGGCGCTGTGATGCCTTCACTATTCTACATTTGTTATACCGTGTTAGGGTGAAAGTTTTAATTAATGGCATTCCTGTAGGCACGGGCGTGTCGCCCGTGTGCGACGCGCCTTCACGGCAGAGTCGCACAACGTGGTGCAACCACGTTCCTACAGGAAAGATAAAGAAGGAGCCGCCTCATTTTATGCCTGCCACCTACCGCATCACGACCCATGCCGCACCGCTGCCAGCGGCGTTGACCGAACAGCTGCACGGCTTTCTCGGGCACAAGGGCGAGCCGTGGTTGCACGACATCCGCCGCCGCTACCAGGGCGCCGGCCCCGACCTGTGCGCGGTCGCCTGGGCCGGAGCGGTGCCCGCCGCCCATGTCTGGGTCGGCCTGGACGCCGCCTCCCCCATGCTCGGGTTGCTGGGGCATGTGTACACCCATCCCGACCACCGGCGCCAGGGGCTGGCCCGGCGCCTGGTCGAGGCGTTGCTGGCGGAGTCCGCAACGCATGGCGGGCGCTACCTGATTCTCGGGGTCGACAATCCGGCGGCGGCCACGCTCTACGCGAGCCTGGGGTTCCAAACGCTGAACGGCCCCAGCGCTTCCGGCCACTGCTGCATGCTGCACGGCGCCACGCCGGACGCCTTCCGCCGCGAGATCTACCCCGCCGCCCTGCGGCAGCCGCCCCGCTGGGTGCCGCTCAGTCCGGCCACCTATGCGGCCGGCATCCTGTTGTTCAACCTGACGCCCGGCAACGCCAAGTTCCCGCCCCTCGGCGTCGATGACGGGCAGCGCGCCGAGCTCGACCTGCTGGAGGCGATGGCCGCCATGGCGGCGGGCGGCCCGGCCGTGGAGCTGGAGTACCGCGGCGGCCTCCCCGCCGCCCTGCGCGTCCGCACCGCCACCGGCCAGGAGCAGACCTACCGGCCGGAAGAATAACCTGTGAGAGGCGGGGAAGGGAAAACCTTTTGAGGACTGGAAGCTCCGGCCACTCTGGCTTAGCCGTGACGGGCGGTGGCCAGGAGGGCCTGGAGGTTGGCGGCAGGGACATCACCCTGGATTTCCTGGGACGGGGACAGGATGTAGCCGCCATCCCTGGCCAGCAGGTCGCGCACCCGGCGGGTCTCGGCGCATACTTCAGCCGGAGTGCCGTAGGGCAGCGTGCGCTGGGTGCTGATGCCGCCCCAAAAAGTGAGTTTGGCGCCATAGCGGGCCTTCAGTTCCGCCAGGTCCATGCATTCCGGCTGAACGGGGTTGAGCACGTCCACCCCCATCTCCACCAGAGCCGGCAGGATCTTGTCGATCTTGCCGCAGGAATGCACCCAGACGTGCTTGCCGTAGCCGTGGACCAGGTCGTATTCGCGCTGCTCGCCGGGGCGGATCATCTCCTCCCAGGTGGCGGTGGACATGATCAGGTCCTGCTGCGTCCCCCAGTCGCTGCCCAAGAGGACGCCGTCAATCTCGGAATGCGCCAGGAAATTCTCCAGCATGACCAGATTTTTATCAATGATGGCGGTCAGCAAGCGCCGGGCAAACTCCGGTTCCCCGGCCAGGTCGGCCAGGAAGTTTTCAATGCCGCGGGAGAAATAGGCCTTTTCCCAGTGCGAGCCGTAAATCGTGGCCAGGACATAACGGCCGGTGGTGTCATGCACCCGCTTCACCTCGTCAAAGAAGGCCGGATAGGAACCGGTGCCCCGGACCCTGGCCGGCGAGCGTGGCGCCTCCATGCCCTGCCAGTCCGCGCCCAGATCATGCCAGTCCCACCACGGCGGAAAGACCAGCTCCACATCGTTGTCCACGTACGCATACGGGTCGGTGCCGGCCGGCGCCAAGCCGCGGACGGTGGCCAGCCCCCCCTCCTCGCAAAAGCGGATGCAATAGGGCACCCGCGCGGTGGGGCGGTGGGCGATGGCATCCCTGACCAGTTGGCGCTTGTCCATGTCCGGCTCCGTATTTTAAATTGCTATTTTCTTTCCCATACTTTATGGTAAGAAGCCAAATTCATCCATGAAAAAACCTTTCTTGTTTCTTGAATTTTTCTATCATGATGGCCCCTCCACCCATACCGCGAGCACCAGCGGCGACCGAGTTTCCGCAGCTGCGGGCCAACCCGACGGCACGGGTGCTGTCGCAGCTGTCGCTGGAACTGCATCACTTCGCCTATTTCCACGGCGATGCGGCCTGGCAATACCCGGACAAGGTGCTGCCTTGCGGCGCCTTCTACCTGGTCCTGGGCGGGGACGGCTGGATCGGCCCCTCCCCCCGGCAGCGGACGCCGTTGCGCCCCGGTCGGGCGTACTGGTTGCCGCCCGGGGTGCCGGTCAGCGTCGGCTGCCAAACCGGCATCGAAAAATATTGGGGGCTGGCCAGCCTGGAATGGTTTCCAGGCATGGACCTGCTGGAAGGCGGCCCGGCCTTCATTGACCTGGGGCCGTTCACCCTGGGCGAACCGCGGGCCCGTTTCGAGCGCCGGCTGGGCAGCGGCAACGGCGCGGATTACCTGTTCCTGACCGGATTCCTGCTGCAATTGCTGTCCCGGGCCGGGACGGCTTTGGAGACGGCGCTGCAACGGCATTTCCACCGTTTTTCCAAGCCGTCACCGGTCCTGGCGCAGATCCGCGACCATCTCAGCGCGGAGGTACGGATCAACGACCTGGCGGACACCCTGCGCATGACCCCCTCCTCCCTCTCCCGCGCCTTCCACCGGGACACCGGGATGACGCTGAAGGAATTCATCGCCCGGCGTCTGCACCGCCAAGCCTGCGCCCTGCTGGCCGATGACACGCTGCACATCCAGGAAGTGTCCCGCCTGCTGGGATTCCGGGACCCCGCGCATTTCTCACGTTTCTTCGCCGCCCGCGGCGGCGGACCGCCCACCGCCTACCGGGACCGGCTGACCCGCGGCCGGGTTTCGCCAGCGGCCCCCGGCCCCCATTCGTCCCATGAATCCCATAAGTCCCCGCATTTCGCCCCCCAGTAACTGCCGGCCCGGTAGCGGCGGCGAACGTCGGTGACATAACCCGACCAGGTGATGCCGATCTGCTTGCGATTGCCCAGGCAGACCACCGCCTTGGCCGATTCCCACTCCCGCCCCAGGGCCGGTAGCAGCATGCTGGCCAGGATGGCGATGATGGCGATCACCACCAGCAGTTCGATCAGCGTGAACGCTGCTCGAACGGGCCTTCGCCCGTCGCCGCGGCTCGGGACTACGGCTGGGCATGCCAGCAGCTCAATGAGGGTAAAAGAGCGTCTCATCGGCAGCCATCCTTGTTTTGAAGTCGTTGGAGAGGGGAACGGGACCTAAGGGCAATACTGTTCACTTAGTAAAATAATGTGCTATATTTCCCTCGTTGCCAAGCAACGGAGGTTCAACATGGCTCGAACGAAGGCGGTGCTGGAGAGCAAGATTCGGGTGACGGATTGCATCAGCCTCGGAGTGCTGACCCGCTTCATCCCGCGGGGCACGATAGACGAGGCTCTGCTGGCGACGGGAACCGAAAGCCAGCGCGAGCGGCTCCTGCCGGCGCATGTGGTGGTTTACTACGTTCTGGCACTCGCGCTCTTCATGAATGTCGAGACCCGCGAAGTGCTTCGCTGGCTTTTCGAGGGGCTGAAATGGCTTACTGGCGGTGCGGGAATCAGGGTGGCAGGCAAATCGGGAATCAGCCAGGCTCGCACCCGCCTTGGCTGGCGGCCCATGCAGGCGGTGTATGATCGTGTCGTCCGCCCGGTTGCCGGGCCAGCCAGCAAGGGCGCATGCTACATGAAATGGAAACTTGCCAGTATTGACGGAAGCGTGTTTGACGTTGCCGACACCAAGGAAAACGCGGCCGCGTTCAAGCGGCCAAAGGCAAGCCGGGGACGCAGTGCCCTCCCTCAAATTCGCGCCGTGGCCCTGGTGGAGAATGGGACGCATGTGCTTTTCGGGGCTCGCATGGCTGGCTGCCGGATCAGCGAGGCGGTTCTGGCAAGGGAAGTGCTGCACGCACTCAAGCCCGGCATGCTCTGCTTGGCTGACCGCTATTACCCCTCCTTCAGCCTGTGGGGGCAGGCATCCGCTACAGGGGCCGACTTGCTGTGGCGGGTGCCCAGGCACTGGAAACTCACATGCATCGAGAGGCTGTCGGACGGTTCCTGCATTTCGGAACTTTACGCTTCGACCTCTGATCGGGCCAAGAGACGCAATGGCGTGCGCGTGCGCGTCATCGAATACCAACTCACGGGCACCGGCAAGGAGCATGAAACATACCGCCTTATCACGACGATCCTGAAGCCCGACCGGGCCCCCGCCTCGGAACTGGCGGCTCTTTATCACGAGCGCTGGGAGATTGAAATGGCGCTGGATGAACTCAAAACTCACCTTCGGGGCAACAAAGTTGTCCTGCGGAGCAAATCGCCGGACCTGGTGCGGCAAGAGTTTTACGGCTTGATGCTGACGCATTTCGCCATAAGGGCCCTCATGTTCGAAGCCGCCACCAAGGAGGATGTGGATCCAGACCGGCTCTCGTTTATGCACACCGTAAGAGTGGTGCGACACAAACTGCCACGGTTCGCCGCGGCACTTTCCCCCTCGGGCCTGGCACATGTTGCGTTGTGAGGTCATTCAAGAGATTCTCGAAGAAAAACTTCCGGCGCGGAAAGGCCGGCGAAACCCGCGTGGCGTAAAGCGCAAAATGTCGAACTTTCCGTTGCGAACACGAAAAACGATGAAGGGCGCTGTCCCAAGCTCTGTAATTAGTGTAATAATAACTAAGTGAACAGTATTGGGATTAAGGCAAGCGCACCGTTTATTTCTGGCTGGCAGGCAACGGGCCAGCCAGTGTAAGGGTCGCGACCAGCGGCAGGTGGTCGGAGGCCAGGCTTGGCCGCACCGCGATCTCCAGCACGCGCACATCCGGCGAGACGAGGATATAGTCGATTTTGACTTTGGGTGCATGGGCCGGGAAGGTGCGGATTTCCGGGTGGCCGACGGCGGTGTCACGCAAGGCCGCGGCCAGCACGGCCAGGGGGGCGGAGCCGGGTTCGGCATTCAGGTCGCCCATGAGCACGGTCGGCAGGGCGCCGCCCAGCAGGCCGACCAGGGTCTGCGCGCCACGCACCCGCAGGGACTCGTGCAGCCAGGAAAGATGGGTGGACATGACGCGCAGGCGCCCCTCCGGCGTGACCACCTCGGCGCTGAGCACACAGCGGTCCTCCTCGCCGTCCGCGGTG
>JBAZJM010000307.1:0-5458 GCA_041651315.1 Lentisphaeria bacterium
GACCAGCGCGACATCCCCGATCTTGCGGATGGCCAGAGCCAAAACATGGCTCGTTGCCCAGGTGTCGGAACCCGCGAAGCGCGGGTCGGAAAGCAGGATCGCCGCGTCCGCGCCGAACGCCAGGGCTTCCCGCAATGCCTCCGCCGCTTTCGGCGGCCCCATGGTCAAGGCGACAACCGACGCGGCGGGGATCTCTTCTTTCAGCCGGACGGCCGCCTCCAAGGCGTAATAATCGAAGGGGTTCAGCACGGCGGTTGCGCTGTCGCGGAGGAGCCGCTTGGTCTCGGGATCCATCTTGACCGACGCCACCTCCGGCACCTGTTTCAGGCAAACGACGATCGTCATGCGGCCAGCCCTCCGTCGCGGACGAGCGCCGGCAGTTGCGTCTTGAGGTCGAACAGGGCCAGGTAGAGACCGCACCCCGGGTAGTTCGTCCGGATCTCCGACAGGCAGCGCAACGGGTCGAAGGGCCCCGTGGCGCCGGCGCCGGGGTCGTAACCCACGCAATCCTTGAGCAACTCCAGCTTCGGCGACATCCATGCCTCGACGACCAACGGGACGCTCAGCCACTCCAACAGCGCGTCCACCGCCGGATGCCGCCCGATCACCGGCTGGGTGATGAAAAACCGCGCGCCGGCGGCAAGTTTCCGTTTCAGCTTCTCAAGCTCGTGCCCCTGGGGCTCATACGGGTTGAACGCCGCACCCAAGTTGAAAACGCCCGGATACTCGCGCGTGATGAAGGCCAGCAACTCCACCGAAGTGACGACCGCCCCCGTTTCCCCCAAGTCCGCGGGCTTCAGCCTGGGAAGCCGCGCCGAGCCGTCGCCGGACACGACCAACAGCTCCCTCACTCCGAGATGGGCGGCGGAATCGAGGATCCAGCGCAGCTCCGCCAAGGTATGGAAGGTGTTCAGGTGGATCATCGCCCGCGCGGCGGGAAGCGCGAGTTCCGCCAGCAGTTCGCACCCCTGGAAGGCGAGCTTCCCCATGGCATTGTCGGTGATGCAGACTTGAAAGCCGGCCTCGCAGGATGTGTTGAACCGGCGGGCGAAACGGCCCAGCCGTTCCTCCAGCCGGTCCGCCCCCTGCTTGGGCGGGCTCACTTCGACTCGCCAACCGCTCATTCTTGAACTCCTTCATCTCTCCAGCACCGGTGCTGGGTTCTTCTGCCGTTCAACCTATTGCAAAGTCCGCCGTTCTCTTGTCGCGACGTCCGCATTTTTTGTGTTTTTGTTTGAATATTTTTATTTCTTATGCTTAATTACTTGGAACATGAAAAAACAATCAGACAAAAAAGGGGCCGCCGCCGTGCTGCCGCCGGCGCTCTGGCGCGAGGTGCGGGATCGGTTCCGGCGGCGTTTCGGTTTCCCGGTGGTGCTGGCCGGGCCCGACGGCCGCCTGCTCGCCGGCACGCCCGGGTGCGGCGGCACCGGCACGGCCCCCGCCTGTTGCGAACTCCGCCGGCAGGCCGTCAGCGAGGCGTTGCGCTGGGGGGAGCCGAGCGTGCTCGCCCATGGCCGCCACTGGCTGTGGGCGGTGCCCGTCATGCGCAATGCGGAGCTGCTCGGCGGCCTGGTGATGACCAGCCTGCCGTTCCCCGCCGGCGGCGAGGACACCGGCGGCCGGCAAACCGCCACCGTCCGCGCCGCCTGCCGGGCGCTATTGGAATGGGCCGCGGCCCAAAACGTGACCAATGCCGCCCTGTTGCAGGCCCGGCGCGAGGAGGCGGAACGGGAACGCCGCCGCGCCGAGGCCATCCACGCCGTCAAGAGCCAGGGCTACGACAGCGTGCGCGAGTTGTACCTGCGCGAAGAGCCCGGCCTCATTGCCGCCATCAAGGGCGGCGACCGCGCCGGGGCCCGCGCCATCCTCAACCGCGTGCTGGTCGGCATTTATCACTTGGGCGGCAGTCGGCTGGAGCTGCTCAAGAGTTTCGCCCTGGAGCTGGTGGTCATGATGTCGCGGACGGCCGTGGAGGCGGGCGGCAAACCCGAGCAGCTGCTCGGCGTGAATTTCGAGTCCGTCACCGTGCTGGGCGGGGTGCGCGGGGAGGAGGAACTCTGCCACTGGCTGACCGGCATGCTCGAACGCATCATGGACGCCATCCGCGACCAGCCCGACCGCACCGTCGAGGCCAGCCTGGCGCGCGCCCTCAAGTTCATGGCGGCGCACCTCGGGGATCCGAACCTGAACCGCGCCGCCGCCGCCCGCGTCGCCTGCCTCAGCCCAAGCCATTTCTCCACCGTCCTCCACCGCGTGACCGGCCAGACCTTCGGCGCACACCTGCGCCGGTTGCGGGTGGCGCACGCCTGCGTGCTGCTGCGCCGGCCGGGCGCGCTGCTGCCCCGGACCGCCCTCGCCTGCGGCTTCCGCGACCAGAGCCACTTCACCAAGGTCTTTCGCCGCGAAACCGGCCAGCCCCCCGGCCGTTTCCGCCACCGGTCCGCCGCCTAGGCCGCCCGCAGCGGCCTTCCTGATCGCAACCTAGTGGTGCGGAAAGTGCCTGACACAGGCGCCGCCATCCGCGCTGGCCTTCCCGGACAAATGCGCCGGCCAGACCCTCGTGGTGATCCGGCGGTGGCGGCTGGATCACCGAAGCCCTGCCCCCGGCGAATAGGCGATGCGGCCACCGCCCGGTGGTGCGACGCCACAATGGAAACCGCGGCAGGTTTTGCAAACCGGCCGGAATACGTATATTATCGTATAAGATTTACGTATGACGTGAGGTGCCGCCATGGCCAAGCTAACGCTTTCGTCCGAACCGGGAATCGTCAACCGTGCCAAGAGGCTGGCAAAACGGCGGCGCACCAGCCTTTCCAGCATGGTTACCCATTATCTCGACGCCGTCTCCGGCGGCGAGGACAATGCCGGTGTTGTCCGGCTCGGACCACTCACCCTCAAGGCCTCCGGCCTGTTGAAGTTGCCGCCCGGTTCCTCATATGAGGATCTGCTGGGTGACGCCCTGGCGGACAAGCACGGGATCGGCTCATGAAACGTGTTTTCCTGGACACCAACGTGCTGCTTGACGTGTTGGCCCGGCGCGCCCCGTTTTATCCGGCCTCCGCGGCGGTCTGGACCCTGGCGGAGGGCGGGAAGATCACGGGCATGGTGTCCACCCTCAGCTTCAACAATCTCTACTACATCCTGCGCCGGCAGTCCGGCAACGCCAAAGCCAGGGAGGCAATCCGCCTCCTGCACGGGATCTTCACCACGATTCCGCCCGACAACCAAATCCTAGCCCAAGCGCTTGATTCCGGGATGGCCGATTTTGAGGACGCCCTCCAGTGGTTTAGCGCCCTGCATGCCGATGCCCAATGCCTCATCACGCGCAACACCGCGGATTTTCCCGTCGGCCACCTTCCCGTTCTTACGCCGGAGGAGTTTCTAATCCTCCGCAAGGCTGGACTCAAACACGGGGCGCAGGCCCTTTGAGTTCACGCTTTAGCGGGGGACGGCGGTTCCCGCCGGAGGCAGGGTGACGGTGAAGGTGCTGCCCTGGCCGGGCGCGCTGTCCACGCTCACCTGGCCGCCGTGGGCCTGCATGATATGCTTGACGATGGCCAGGCCCAGGCCGGTGCCGCCGGACTCGCGGCTGCGCGCCTTGTCCACCCGGTAAAAACGCTCAAAAATGCGGGCGTGATGCTCGGGCGCAATGCCGCAGCCGTGATCGCGCACCCGGATGTGGACGCTGCCGGTCGCATCGGCCGCGGCGCTGACCACCACCGTGCCGCCGGCCGGACTGTAGGTCAGCGCGTTGTCCAGCAGGTTCACCACCACCTGGCGCAACAGGTTGGGCTGGGCGCGCACCTGCAGGGCCTCGGCACAGTCGACGGTGACGGTGATCCGTTTCGTTTCCTGCTGGTGGGCGCAGGTCTGGACGGCTGCCCGCAGCATCCCGGCCACCGGGCACCATTCCGGCGCCAGCGCGCCCAGCTCGGCATCGCGCTCCGCCTTGCTCAGCAGCAGCAGATCCTCAATGATCGCCCCCAGGCGTTCGGCCTGCCCGCCGATAATCTCCAGAAACCGCCGCGCCGCCGCCGGCTCCTCCAGGGCGCCGTCCTGCAGCGTTTCGACAAAACCGCGGATCGAGGTGATCGGTGTGCGCAACTCGTGGGAGACGTTGGCCACAAAGTCGCGGCGCAAATGCTCCAGCCGGCGCAACTGCGTGACGTCGTTGAGCACGACCACGGCGCCGATCCGCTGGCCGGCCGCATCGCGCAGCATGGCGCCGCGCGCCTGCAGCTGGCGGTCGCCCGCATCCTGCCGCAACGTCACATCCCCTTCGCAGCCGTCGGGGCTGGCCAGGGCGACTCGGGCCATTTCCTGCAACTCCAAATTGCGGATGACGTCGAGCAGCGTCCGTCCCTGGGCCTCGCCCTCCCGGACCTCCAACATGCGCGCCGCCGCCGCATTGAGCTTCATGATCCGGTAGCCGGCATCCACCGCGACGACCCCCTCCGTCATGCTGGCCAGAATGGCGTCGAGCTCGTTGCGCTGGTGGGAGACGGTGCGGAGGCGGTCGTCGAGCTGGCCCGCCATGCGGTTGAGCCCTTCCGCGAGCGCGTCCATCTCCACCGAGTGCCGAAGATGCAGCCGGCCGCCCAGCTCCCCGGCGGCGAATTGTCCGGCCTGCAGCTGCATCCGCCGCAGCGGCCGGGCGATGCGGCGCGCCAGCAACCAGCTCAGGCCGGCGGCCACCACCAGCACGGCCAACCCGGCCAGCGCGGTGCCGCGATAAATCCGCTTCACATACCGGTCCAGTTGGGTCACCGGCAACGCCGCCCGCAGCACGGGCGAGGCCGGATCGCCGGTGCTGAGCGGCACGGCCACATAGAGCATGTTTTGGCGCAGCGTCATGCTCCAGTGACGCCCCTGGCCGATGCCGCCGGCCAGGGCTGTGCGCACTTCCGGCCGGTGCCCGTGGTTTTCCATGGCGGCGGGCAATTCCACCGAATCGGCCAGCACCGCCCCGTCGCGGCCGATCAGCGTAAACCGGGTGGCCGAGCCCTGCGCCAGCGCTTTGCAGCGTGCATCCGCCGCCGCCGCCCCCCCGTGCAACGCCTCGCGGAGCGGCAGGCGCATCAGGGCCAGCCGGTCCTGCAACGAACTCCGCACCTCCTGCTCGTGAAACTCCGCCACGAGCCCCGTGACCTCCCACATCACCGCCAACAGAGACACCAGCAGGATCAGGACGAACGCGGGAAACAATTGCCAGATCAACCGCCACCGTGCCATGGTCATTTACTCCCGAAAACGGTACCCCACACCGCGCACGGTGTCGATATGGTCGCCATACTCGCCCAACTTGCGCCGCAGGCTGACAATCTGCACGTCCACCGCCCGCTCGGTCACCGGATAGTCCCCGCCGCGGACGGCGTCAATGATCTGGTTGCGCGTCCGCACCCACCCCGGCCGGTGCGCCAGGACCTGTAAAATGGCAAACTCGGTAAAGGTCAGG
>JBAZJM010000308.1:0-5426 GCA_041651315.1 Lentisphaeria bacterium
TGACCACCACCAGGTCGGTTTCGGTGCCATTGGCGCCGTCCAGCAGGGTCATCAGCGTCGGCATGTCCCCTTGGGCGCACTGGAACCGGAGCGTGTAGTCGCGCCCCTCAACCAGCCCCTGTTCCGTCAACCCGGAACGAAACCCCCGGATCGTTTGCTCCACCATGGCGGCGTCCACGTGGGAGAGGAAAACCAGACCCCAGAAGCGGCCCGCCGAGAGCACCGGTGGCCGCCGGGCCGCCGGCCCCGCCCCGATGACCCGGTCCGCCCGGCGCGTCACGGCGGCGGGAAGTGCGAGGCCAACCGCCCCGGCCGCCGTCAGATTCACCGTCAACCGGGTCTTTTTGATGCCCGTGTACGGCAGGTCCGCGGGCTTGGCGCCGCGCATCACCTGCGCGGCCAGCAGCCCCGACTCGCGGCCGCCGTCGAAATGGTCGTTGGCCAGGACAACGCAGGCCCCCTGCTCCGCCAAACCGGAACTGAAGCAGAACACGGGCAGCCGGGCGCGGCGGGCCGCCTGGGCAATGCCGGGGAAGGCGGCGTCATGCAGGTTGTCGTTGATCTGGCAGATGGCCTCCACCCCGCGCTGCGTCAGGGCGGCGGCGGCATCCGCCGCCTGGCTGGCGCTGTCGTTGGCCACGGCCACCACGCGAAGACCGGCCGCCCGGCCCGCCCGCTCCAGTTCCTCCTTGAACGCCACCGCATTGACCTCGGAGGGGTTGTACAAGGTGCCGATGCCCTTCACCCCCGGCAGGCATTCCTTGATCAGCGCCATCATCGCCTCGAACGGACTGCGGTCATAGACGCCGGCGACATTCGCCCGGTGCCGCTCATGGGTGCCGGCGTCACCGACCAACAGCGGGTCAATGGAGAGGCAGAACAGCAGCGGCCGGTCGGTGACTTTGCGCAGGGCGGTCTGCAAGGCGGGCGTGGTGACGGTATACACCATGTCCGCCTGCTCAGTCAGGGCGGCATCAATCAGGGCGTTGAGCGTGGCCAGGTCGCCCTGGGCGCTGCGGTGCTTGATCACATAATCGCGCCCCTCGACCAGGCCGGCTTCGGCCAGCCCGGCCAGCACCCCCTGGCGCGAGGCGGCAATGGCCGGCGCCTCGACCTGGTCGATCAGGTGGATGGACCAGCAGCTTTTCTTGGAAACCGGCCCCGGCACCACCGCCGGCGCGGCCGCCGCAACGGCCGGGGGAGCCGCCGGCGCCGGGGGCAGTCCGGCGGCATCTTCCTGCATGCGCAGCACCGCCGCCGGGAACGCGATCCCCAGGCGCCGGGCGGTGTCAGGATTCAACAGTATCCGCGCCACCGTCACATTGCGGATCGGGATGGCCGCCGGGGATTCCCCCCGAAACACGCGCGCCAGCGGTTCCGCCGCCGCACGCCCGGAATGGTAGTAGCCAACCCCGATCGTCGCCAACACGCCGGGCTGCATGAATTCCGGCGCATCGGCCACCAGCGGAAGGCGGGCATCCACCGCCGTCTTGACCAGGGTTCCAAACGCCTGGTACGCCGTGTTGTCGCTGGGGATGTAAACCGCCTCGACCCCGCGCGCCACCAACGCCAGCATGGCCTGCTGCGCCTCACTGGTGCCGGCCATGGTCATCTCCTCCAGCTTCCAGCCGTTGGCGGCGCACAACCGCCGCCAGTCCGCCATGATGCGCACCGAACTCGCATCGCCGGGATTATACAACGTGCCCAAGACCCGCAATCGCGGAAACGTCAGGCGGAAAAAGGCGGCGGTCTCCGCCAGGGGCGGCAGGCAGCCGACGCCGGTGACATTGGGCCGATGCCGCTCCGGGCTCTCGCCGGCCCCCGCCGCCAGCGGATCCGTTACATAGGTGCAGACCAGGGGCTTGCCGCGAAGGCCGGCCAGCGCCCCCGCCAGCACCGGCGTGGTAAAGGTAACAATGGCCTCGGCCGGAGTGGCCGCCAGAGCCTGGAGCATGGCGGGAATGTTGCTCGTCTCGCCTTGGGCATGAACACGCCGGACCTCCAGGTTGGCGCCTTCGACAAACCCCAGCTCGCGCAGCCCGTCGAACAGGCCCCGCTGCGCCGAATCGAACTCCACCTCCGGCGCGAAATAGGCCAGGCCAAGCTGGTAGTTGCGGCCCGGCTCGGCCAGCGGCTTCCCGGCGATCGCCCCTCCGGGGGTTGGGGCGGCCGCGGCAACCGCCGGCCCGTCGGCGGCAGGGGCGCCACCCGGGCGCCACACCTCCGCCGTGGCCAGCACCTCCGGCGGCAGCGTCCAGCTTTCGCGCAGCGCGGGCAGGACCGCCGGATTGACGACCAGCCGCCGGGGCACCAGGTTCTCCACCGGCACGTCACGGGGGTCGCGGCCGCGCAGCACCGCATCGGCCAGCCGCCCCGTCGCCCGGCCGACCTCGTAATAGTCCGCACCCAGGTTGAGGAGGGCGCCCGCGGCCGCATGGACCGGGGCGTTGGTGAACACCGGAATGCGGCCGTGGTTCCCCGCCTTGATCACCGAGGCCGCGGCCAGCTCGACAATGTTGTCGCCCCCGATCCACAACGCCTGCACCCCACGGGCGACCAGCGCCTGGGCCGCCTCATAAACGCCGTTGGAATTGTCCACCGTCGCTTCCTGCAGGGTGATCCCCAGCTTGGCGCATTCGTCCCGGGCCAAGTCCAGGCAGGCCCGCGAGCAGGTCTCGCCGGGACACCACACCACGCCCACCGTCTTGAGGTCCGGCCGGACCTGACGGACCAGCTGGAACACTTCGCGCACCGGCTGGAAGGTGCCGGCCCCGCACAGCCCCGCCGGCCGCGCCGCGCGCGGCTGGCCGCGCGCCAGGCCAACTCCGGCCCCAAAGGGGTCGGTGACAATGCCGAACACCTGCCGGATCTGTCCCTTGCGGTTGGCGCCGGCCATGACCTGAAGGCACGGCGTGCTCAAGGTGACCACCAGGTCGAAATTCCCGCCGATGATCGCCTTGGCCATGCTGTCGGCCGTGGCCAGGTCGCTTTCCGGGTTGAACCGCTTGAACTCAAGGGTGCGGCCGTCCTGCCAGCCTGCCTCCCGCAGCGCGTCCGTCACCCCGCGCATGCCGTCATCCAGGACGGGCCGGCTGGCGAACTGGAACAGCGCCACCCGCAGCATCCGGCCGGTTGCGGGAGCGGCCGCCGGCGGCGCGGCGGGCGACGGGGCGCGGTGCTTCCAGTCCGCCGCCAGCAGCACCAGCGCGGCGGCCGCAATCAGCCCCACCCCGAGACTCAAGCGTTTGACGGCCGGCCAAAACCCCATGCGCGCACCCCCAATGCAGTTCTGTGCTCAAGAGGCACACTGTATCGCCGGGGCCCGCCCCTGCCAACACTGAAAGACCAACTTGGGGCAAGCGGTGGGCACCATATCCCAATTGCTTCTATGGCCACAAGAAGCACAAGAGTCACAAGAAAATGCACGTCTGCACGTGTAGTGCCTTTTTACTTGTGCTTCTTGTGCCTTTTTGTGGCAATCAAGTTGATCCTTTGGGGACCTTACCCGGCGGGGGCGGGGCCGGTGGTGGAACCAATCACCAGCGTGCCGGGAAGCATGCGCTGGGTGCCGACGGCGGCGGCGGACGACCGGGCCACCCGTTTCAGCAGCAACTCCACCCCCAGCTTCGCCATCTCTCCTTCCGGGAGGCGCACCGCCGTCGGATCCACGTCGGCATTGAGTTCCCATTGGCTGGCAAAATAGGCCACGGACAGGTCGCCGGGCACCCGCAACCCCAAATTGGCAGCCGCCTCCATGACGGCATCATACACAATGTGGTTGTAGGCAATGATCGCGGTCGGGCGCTCCGGCTGCCGCAACAAGGCGGCCAAACCCGCCAGCAGCGAAGCCGGATGAGGCACCTCGCCGGCCACAAACTCGTCGGAGAGACCGGCGTTTGCCAGGCACATGCGCACGGCCGCCATCCGTTCGACGGAGGAATAATGCCGGCCTCCACCGCCCCAATAGCCGATCCGCGTGTGCCCCAATTCGAGCAGATGGTTTACCAGTTGCCGCGCGCCTGACGGTTCGTCACAGTAGACGCCGCACACCCCCGGCGTCGGATTCCGGTTCAGCCAGACCACCGGCATGCGCATCGCCTTCAAATGCGTGTCGACTTCGGGACGGACATGCCCAAAACTGTCCAAGGCCAGGGCGCCATCGACCAGGATTTCCGAGAACAGCCGCGGCGGTTCATGGAGCGTGCACTGGGCGTCCCGTTCCTGGTCGAACGGCTCGATCACCAGCGCATAGCCGCGGTCCGCCAGCGCCGAAACGGCATAGTCCAGGTACGATTGCAGGATCGACCAGCCCATGGGGTTGCGCCCCACGTTGCGGATCGTCACCAGGGCAATTCGGTTGAACTGCCCCCGCTGCATCGCCCGCGCCGCCGCATTCGGCCGGAAGCCGAGCTTCTTGGCCAGGGCACGGATCTCTTCCGCCCGCTGGTACAGCCCCAACTCGGATTACTGGGTGGTCAAGCATCCCTATCCGGGCAGCACCGAGGAACAGTCGGGACGCAACCGCCCCGTCATCCTGGGCGAGGATTACTGGCCGGGCTATAACGCCTATGGCAGCTATGCGGCCGTGTTCGGCGATGATTTCTATTGCCTGGGCGGCCCCAATTGGGAACGTTACTACCTGGCCGACCTGATGCGGCGGAAAACCGACGCCTACCGCCTGACCCCGGGCCTCGCCGTCATCAACCCCGCCTATCCCGCCATCAAGGATTGGTGCCGCAACGTCGCCCCGCCCGTCGGCCTCCTGCCCCAGGATTACCGCAACGCCTTCTGGAGCGGTGACACCGTGACCTTGACGTTTGGCCTGGCCAACGAAGTCTGGTTCCCGCAACGGCTCAAGGTGGTCTGGAGCCTGAGCGACATGGCGAGCGGGAAAACCGTCATGCGCGATGAACGGTCCTTTGACTTGGCGGCCGGGACCATCCGGCCGGCCACCCTGTCCTTCCGGGCGCCCGCGGCCACGGAACGCACCCGCTACCAGCTCAAGGCATCCGTGCGGACGCCCGACGGCCGGGAAAACGATCCGCACACCATCGAGATCGCCGTCTTTCCCAAACACCCCCTGGCCTTGCCCCACGATGCCGGAACCGCGATCTTCGATCCCCGCGCCAAACTCTCCAAACTGATGCCGCAGGCCCGACGGATCGACCAGATCACCGCCGGAACGTTGACCGGCGTACGCCTCCTGGTCATCGCCCCTGAAGCCCTGGCCCCCCACCGGGCGATGGACGCCCCGGCGCGGGGCGCCACGGAGTCCCCGCCCAAGGTCAATTACCAAGACTTCCAGCGTTTTCTGACGGCGGGCGGACGCTGCCTGGTGCTTGACCAGGGGGCCGGCGCCATTCTGCCGCTGAACGTCCCGGTGCGCGGCACCGACACGCGGGCCACCATCTCGTTCCTTCGCCGCC
>JBAZJM010000309.1:0-5419 GCA_041651315.1 Lentisphaeria bacterium
CGCTGGAGCGCTGGACCTGGCTGAGCAGGGTGCTGAGGTTGCCGGTCATGGTGCGGATGGCGTGGAACAGGCGCCCGGTTTCGCCGGCGGGCGTGCCGCCCGTGGTGAGGCCGGCCTGGCCGAAGAGCTCCAGGGCGCGGGTGGCGCCGTGGAGATTGCCCTCCGCCACCTGCTGGGCAATGGCGGTCAGGCGAACGATGGGCCGGCTGATGCCGCGGGCGATCAGCACCAGCAACAGGCAGCTGAGCAGCCCGCCAACCAGGGCGAGCGAGGCGACGTGCAGGGTCAGCTCGCGGACGGGGCCGGAGACGATGCGGTTCGGCATGTTCAGCACCACTTTCCAGCCGGAGACCGGGGCGGTGGCCCAGTAGAGCCGGTGCGTTCCGTCGCGGTCGGTCAGCAGGGCGACGCCGCCGGAGCGGCCGGCAATGACCGGACCCTCTTTCAGGGCGTCCAGCGTGGCGCCGGGGTTGCCCTTGCCGAGTCTCAGGCGGGCGTCGGGGTGGGCGATGATCCGGCCCGAACTGCTGGCCAGGAAGGCAAAGCCGCCCAGTTGGTCGCGGTTGTTGGCGTAATGGAGATCCGCGATCAGGCGGTAAAAGTGCGCCATGGACAGATCCACGCCCGCGATGCCGATGATCCGCCCCTGCGCGTCGATGCACGGGTGGCTGATGCTGACCATGCTGATGTTGCCGCCGCCGTCGTCATAATACGGCTCGGTGATGTAGGGTTTGCCCGTCTTGCGGGGGCCGGCATACCACTCCTGGGTCGGAATGCTGTCCAGGTAGTCCTTGGGAAACACCGTGTGGTTGGGATAGGTGTGACGGTGGACGGCGGTGAGCGGGATGGTGGCGGCGAGCGGGGTGTCCTCGCCGCCGAGGTTGACGCAGAACCACAGGCCGTAGGCCTCCTCTTCCGGGGTGTCCTTGAGCGTTTGGGCCAGCAGGGGAAACCGGTCTATCGTGTTTTGGGGCCCGGTCGGCCTGGCGTTGGCCGGCATGCGGGCGAGGATGACTTCGTGGGACGCAATCAGTTGCGCCCGGGTGGTGGCCCGGGCGAGGAAGTCGTCCACCTGGGTGGCGGTGATTTGGGTCTGCTTGAGGGCGGCGGTGTCGATTTGCTCCACCAGCATCCCGCGGGTCCGGGCGTAGTTGAAGCTGACCGTGCCGGCCAGGATCAGGCAGTAGGTGAGGCCGATGAAGAGCACCAGCCGGCCGGCAATGGTTTGTGGAAGGAGGCGCATAAACGTCTCTGGCGGTCCGGCGTGCGGCCCCGGAGCTGGAACACTCCCCGATTCGCCGCAGCACCGGTCATTTTCATGAACGTAGTGTCACCCAAAGGCCCGGTCAAGTCGGGCGTCCCGGCCGGATGCATGACAGTATGTTGATTGGGGCCACCCTTTTGGGAAAAGGGTGCTCCCCCCGCGCTCCGCGCTCAGCAGCCCCGGCTCCGCCGGGTCGCTCACATGTTCGCTCTGCCCCCCCTTCCTAAAACTTTTGGATTTTAAACCGGAGGGGCGCTTCCGCCACAAGCCGTTCTGGAAAAATGTAGATCAGAGATGAATGCTTGTGGCGGAAGCGCCCCTCCGCGTTAAGGCACAAACAGGTTTGACGGAGGGTTTGGGAACCGCCTTTCCTCAAAAGGGGGTTCCCAACATCATCCGACAAAACGGTCAGGCACCCGGCCGGGCGCTGGCGTCACCGGCTTTTTTACGCGCGTTCAGCGTGTATCTTGCCGTCCGTTCCGTACCGCCCAAGCCGTACCGGGAGCCCCATGCCGACCGCCGCCACCCCATACTATCTGATCGACGAGCGGAAACTGCTGCGCAACCTGAAGATTATCCGGCGCGTCCGCGAGCGTTCCGGGGCCAAATCCGTGCTGGCCCTGAAATGCTTCGCGACCTGGTCGGTGTTCGGCCTGATGCGGGAGTACCTGGACGGCACCACCAGCAGCGGGGTCTACGAGGCGCGGCTGGGGCGCGAGAAGTTCGGCAAGGAGGTCCATGCCTACAGCGTGGGCTATTCCCGCGAAGATGTCCGCGCCGTCCGCGACTGCGCGGACAAGGTGATCTTCAACTCGCTGTCGCAGCTGCGGGCTTTTGCCCGCGAGGTCCGCGGGCTCAAGGTGGGGGTGCGGGTGAACCCGAACTTCAGCCGCTCGCATTACGACCTGGCCGATCCGGCCCGCGCCCATTCCCGCCTCGGGGTGCGCGACGGCGCGGCGCTGCGCGCGGCCGCCGGCCGGTTCAGCGGCATCATGTTCCACTTCAACTGCGAGAACGACAACTTTGCGGAGTTCGCCGCCGACCTGGAGCGGCTCGGGCAGGAGTACGGCGACCTGCTGGAGCGGCTGGACTGGGTCAGCCTGGGCGGCGGCCTGGCCTTCACCAAGCGCGGCTATCCGCTGGGGGCGTTCTGCGCCGCCCTGCGGAAGTTCAGTGAACGCTTCGGCGTCCAGGTTTACCTGGAGCCCGGCGAGGCGGCGATCACCGGGTGCGCCGAGCTGGTGACCACGGTGCTGGACGTCGTCGACAACGACGGCCCGATCGCGATCGTCGACGCCTCGCTGGAGGCCCACCTGCTGGACCACCTGATCTACCGCACCAGCCCGCGGGTCGCCCATCCGGGCCCGGGGCCCCATGAAACCTTCATTGCCGGCCGTTCCTGCCTGGCCGGCGACGTGTTTGGGCAGTACCGCCTGAACCGGCGGCTGAAACCGGGCTGCCAGGTGCGTTTCGCAGACACGGCAGGATACACTATGGTAAAGAAAAACTGGTTCAACGGCCTGCCCATGCCGGCCATCCGCGTGCGGCGGCTGGACGGCACGCTGGAAACGGTCGGAACCTTCACCTACCACGACTATTGCGAGAGCCTTTCCCAGGAGCATCCATGAAGCGTAATGTCCTGATCATCGGCGCCGGCGGCGTCGCGCATGTGGCGGCCCACAAGGCGGCCATGAACAACGACGTGCTGGGCGACATCTGCATCGCCTCGCGCACCCCGGCCAAATGCGACGAGATCATCGCCAGCGTCCGTCGCAAGGGGCACCTCAAGAACCCGGCGGGCAAGCTCTATTCCCGCGCCCTCGATGCCCTCGACGTGCCGGCCACGGTCAGGCTGATCCGCGAGACCGGCTCGCAGATCGTCGTCAACCTCGGCAGCGCCTTCCTCAACATGTCGGTGCTGGAAGCCTGCCTGGAGACCGGCGCCGCCTACATCGACACCGCCATCCACGAGGACCCGGACAAGGTGTGCGAGCAGCCGCCGTGGTACGCCAACTACGAATGGAAGCGCCTGGACCGCTGCCGCGAGAAGGGCGTGACCGCCATCCTCGGCGCCGGCTTCGACCCCGGCGTGGTCAACGCCTACTGCGCCCTGGCCGTGAAGCGCTACTTCGACACCATCGACACCATCGACATCCTCGACGTCAACGCCGGCCGGCATGGCAAGTATTTCGCCACCAATTTTGACCCGGAAATCAACTTCCGCGAATTCGTCAAGGTCTGGACCTGGATCGACCGCCAGTGGAAGGAATATCCGACCCACTCGGTCAAGCGGGTCTACGACTTCCCGGTGGTCGGCAACTGCCCGGTCTACCTCAACGGCCACGACGAGCTGCACTCGCTGTCCAAGAACATCGACGCCAACAGCATCCGCTTCTGGATGGGCTTCGGCGACCATTACATCAACGTCTTCACGGTGCTGCGCACCCTCGGCTTCCTCTCCCACCTGCCGGTGACCCTGACCACCGGGCAGGAAGTGGTGCCGCTCAAGGTCGTCAAGGCGCTGCTGCCCGACCCCAAGACGCTCGCCCCCAACTACACCGGCAAGACCTGCATCGGCAACTTCGTCAAGGGCACCAAGGACGGCCGGCCGCGCGAGGTGCTGATCTACCAGGTTTCCGACCACCACCAGTGCTACGAGGAGGTCGAGTCGCAGGGGATCAGCTACACCGCCGGCGTCCCGCCGGTGGCCGCCGCCATGCTGGTGGCCAACGGATTGTGGGACACCCAGACCATGGTCAACGTCGAGGAACTCGACCCCGAGCCGTTCCTGGCGATCCTGGACCGGATCGGGCTGCCGACCGACGTCAAGGAAATCACGCCCGGCGGCAAGGACTCCTTCGACGGCACGGTCCGCGCCCTGGAGACCGAGCTGGCCGCCTCGACCGCCACGGTCACCGTCTCGGCCGCCAACCCGATGATCGCGGTGGCCCCCAAGCCGGCCTGATCCCATTTCTACTTCAATGCCGTTCTCCCAAAGAGACACGGAGCGGTTTTGTTTCCTGCGCCGGAAGGCGCCGTGGAGTGCGGCGGGTGCCCACGCCGCCCTCCTACCGGCCGGCCGTGACGGCCGCTCCCCAAACCCCCGCCATCCGAGCCGCGCACGTCAGTAAGCGGTCATTCCTACCAAGGCGGCGTCGAAGCCGCCGGCACTCCGAGAGAGGCTGCCGCCTCAGGATAATCCAGCCTTCGCTATCTTTGCTTCCATATGCCGTGCCAAGCCGAAGGCATCAGAATGCCGCGTTGGCGATGCCGGCTCTCTGCCCGCGTCCCCGGCCCCCAAACCGCGCCGGCCAGGGCGGCGGAAAGCATAAACCATCGCAGGGGGTTCATTCAACGGTTTTTCCCAGTGCACGGCTGGCCGCGGCCTGTTGCCGGGAGGAACCGGACTCCGCCGCCTGCCGCAACCGGGCCAGGCCGTCTGGATCGCGCCACTGCTTCCGCCCAGTTTCTCTCATTGTCGTGCGGTGAGGCGCGTGGCCATCTGTTCGATGAAATCCGCCGGGAGGCTGACCAAGTTCTGGCGGATCTCACCGGTGGCCGCCTCGCGCAGGGACGGTGCCTGCACGGCCAAGGCCAGTTGCCGTTCCCAGCGGGCGAATGGCTCGGGTACGGACGCCGCGCTAGCCAAGGCGTTCCGCCAGCAGCCACCAACCAGGTCCGGTGTGGCCGTCGTGGCCGTCGCATAAAGCTCCCTGACAAACTGGGCACGGACCGCCTCCTCGTCCGGGAGCTCGAGTGGATCTTCGGACAATCCCACGGGGGCATATCCGTCATTGGCTGTGTCCGTCTGGTTGAACCCGGCTGCGATGGGGCGTTCCGCCACGACGGCCCCGGCCGCGTTGCGGATACGAATCATCGCCTTGAGCGTGCCCCAACGCTGGACGTGATGGACAACATAGGGATAGTCGGCATAGATGCTGCGCGGCACCGTGGCAGAAGTGTTGCTCATCCGTTGTGCGATATCCTGATATTCGCGGTTCGCGTCCATCATCTTGCTGCGTGCGGCCTCCATGCCGACGCCGCCGCCCACCGCGCCGAGGGCGTTGAGAGCGGAGAGAAAATCGCGCCGCCCCCCATACATTTGCTGGTTTTGGATTGCCTGGTTCTGTAGGCGCTGGGCCTCTTGATACTCGT
>JBAZJM010000310.1:0-5411 GCA_041651315.1 Lentisphaeria bacterium
GTCACCGGCCGCCGCGGCGCGAAAAACATGCCGCTGGCCAGGAGCCCCCAAAAGCCGCGGCGCAAGGTTTGCGGAACCGGGGGCGGTCCGCCCTGGCCGCGGCCAAACCCGCTGCCCCACAACCCGGTGGTGCGCACCAGCACCACCCGCGCCTCCGGCGCCTGCGCCAGCAGCAGCTCCAGCCCGCGGTTGCCGCCCAGACTCTCCAGCCGCGACCGGTAGATCCGGCCGGCCGGATAGAAAATCACGTTATCGCCCTGGCGCAAGGCCGCGGCGACCGCCCCCAGCGCCGTCTCCACCTGTTCACGGCTTTCCTCGCCGTAGCGCGCCGGATCGGGAATGGCAATCACCCGGAACAACGACGCCAGCCAGCGTACCCCGGGCTTGGCCACCTGGTCCTGGTCGGCCAGCGGCCGCGGCCGGAAGCGGGCATGCAGCCGGCTCATCAGGATCACCGGATCAATCAGCGCCGGGTGGTTGGGCAGGAACAGGATGCCCCGCCGCCCGCGAGCCGCCACCGCCTGCAGCCCCGCCACCCGGATCCGATAGCGCAACCACAGCAAAAACCAGGCGAGAAAGCGCAACAGGACCGCCATCACGGGTGCCCCCCAACGCATCGCGTCCACCTCATCGTCGTGTGCCGGTGAATGTAACCAGACCACCCCCACCCCGCAACCGGACGCCGGCGGGGGATGTATGACAATTTTGGTTGGTTGGGAACCCCCTTGTGAGGAAAGGTGGTTCCCAAGCCCTCCGTCAAACCTTTTTGTGTCTTTTTGCGGATTCCGCAGGCCGCTCCATTGCGATCATCCATGATTGGGACACAGGGGCGGCCTGCGGAATCCGCAAACACACAAAAGTTTTGGGAAGGGGTTTGGGGAGCACCCTTTTTCAAAAGGGTGGCCCCAACCAACACAATTATCACACACACCCGGCGAGGGGGGGCTGGACTTGAGGGACCGGAGCCGTTTCGCCATTTCACAGCACGCCGCGGTTGCGGAGTTCGCCGGCCAGGGCGTCGGCGCCGGTGAACAGCACCGCCGGCAGGCCGGCGGCCGGGGCGCCCGCCACGTTTTCCGGCAGGTCGTCGACAAACAGGATCTCCGCCGGCGCGGCGCCCAGCCGGTCCGCCGCCAGCCGGTAGATGGCGGGGTCGGGCTTGAGCAGCCCCACCTCGTAGCTGAGGATGCGCACCGGGGGCACGGAAAAGATGGGAAAGCGCTCCGCAATCGCGTGATGATGCATGATGTCGGTGTTGCTGAGCATGCCGAGCCGGCAGCGCGGCACCAGTTGCGCCAGCAGGGCGTCCATCTCCGGCTTGGCCCGGAAGATCGAGCAGTAGGCGGCGCGGAAGGCGTCGAAGTCCATTTCCGGCGGCAGCCCGATCAACGCCCGTGCCCGCTCGAAGAACGGCACCGGTGCCAGCCGGCCGAGGTTGGTTTCGCGGATCAGCCCCGCCGCCGTGATCCGGTTGATGACGTCCTCGCCCGGGCACGGCAGCGGCGGAAAGCGCCGGATGGCCTCCCGATAGTCCACGTCCACCAGCACGTTGCCCAGGTCGAACAGGATGGCGCGGGGGGAAGTCATGGGGGGAAAAGCAGAAATGGGGAAAGCTGAAAACAGAAATGGGGACGGCGTGACTCGTGAAACGTGACCCGTAACCCGTAACTCGTGAAGCGTGAGGAAAGTGGGGCAGGCATTTCTGCCTGCCACGAACGTCACGCGGGCATTCCTGCCCGCGCTTGCGGTTTTCCCGTCCCAGCGGGACGGGGCGGGAATAGGCAGGGGCTTCAGCCCCTGTTTTGCCAATCCCCCCATTTCGCGTGCCGTCAGGTACGCGGCGGCTCGCGGCGTACCTACGGCACGCCATCGTTTCATTTTTTTCGGAACAGGGGCTGAAGCCCCTGCCTATTGTCATTCAGTCCCTCCGGGACGAAGCCGTACCCAAAACCCGTTCATGAATGATTCGGGCTACTCCAGTTTCAGCTTGCTGAAGTCGACCAGGCTGTCGAGGCCGCCGAGCCCCTGGGCGCCGGGGGCCTTGGCAAACAGGGCGGGATCGGGAGTCGCCTCCGCATCGGCGTCCTGCTGGACATGGGGCAGGGCCAGCGAGACGCGGTCGCCGTCGACCGACTTGACCAGCACGGTGACCGCCTTGCCGGCGGGGTACTGGTTGTGCATGTTGCGCAGGCGGGTGGGGCCTTCGGCCAGGCCGAGCTGGCTGATGTGCAGCAGCCCGGTGCGGTCGTCGGGCAGGCGCACGAAGACGCCGAACTCGCGGACCGCCTCCACCGTGCCCGCCACTTCCTGGCCGGGCTGCGCCGGGGCAACCTCGACCGGCGGGGCGCCGTCCTTCCACGCCGCGACCAACCCCAGGCCGATGCGGTGCTTGTCGGGATCCACCCCTTCCACCACCACCTCGACCTTTTCCCCGGACTTGAGGGCGTCGGAGGCGTGCTGCAGGCGGCGGCCGTGGCCGAGCTTGGAAATCGGAATCATCCCCTCGACGCCGGGGATCAGTTCGACAAAGGCGCCGAACGGCATCAGCTGGGTGACCGTGCCGGTGTGGCGGGTGCCCAGGACAAAACGGCCGGAGGCTTCATCCCACGGATCCGGCGTCGCCGCCTTGAGGCTGAGGGTGATTGCGGTTGGCCCCCCAGTCAAGCGCAATCACCTCGATCTCGACCGTCTGGCCGGAAGACACCACGTCCTCGGGCTTGATGCCGCGCTTCCAGGCCAGCTCGCCGGCCGGGATCAACCCCTCAATGCCGGCGCCCAGGCTGACAAAGGCGCCAAACGGCATCAGCCGGGTGATGGTGCCGCTGATCCGGTCGCCGACCTTGAGGCTGTCGCGCAGCTGTTCGCGCTGCTTCTCCTGCTCCGCCTCCAGCAGGCTGCGCCGGTTGAGCACCAGCTGGCGGCCGCCCTCGGAGTATTCGCGGACCAGGAACATCAGTTTCTGGCCGATGTAGGTGGCGGCGTCCTTGCGGAACAGGTCGATCTGGGAATAGGGGCAGAAACCGCGGCTGTTGCCGATCATCACCTCGTAGCCGCCCTTGATCTCGCCGTTGACCCGGCCCTCGATCGGCACGCGGGCAGCATAGGCTTCCTCGATGGCGGCGTCGCCGGCGGCCTTGCCGGCCCGGCGGCTGAGGCGGACTTCGCCGTCCTTCTGCGCCACGCACACCGCCTCGAGGGTGTCGCCCACCTTGACGGTCAGGTTGCCGTCGTCGTCGACCATGTCCAGGCGGTCCATCACCGCCTCCATCTTGGCATTGAGGTCGATGAAAATGGTCGCGGCGTCAATGGCGGAGACCACCCCTTTGACCTTGTCGCCGACAGTGATTTTCAGGTTTTGGGCGACTTTGGCGTGACTGTCCAGCAGGGCGCCGAAATCGCCGCTCTCGGTGTTGATGAACTTGACCATGGAAACAGTGTGCTCCGGGGTGGCGGCCGGCACGACCCCGCCGATTGGCCGGCGGTATACGGGCCGCCGCACAATCTAAATACTGAAAGCCAAACTCCAAATCCTGTCCCGCTGAAGAAACGCCGACGGCCGGCGTCTTACCGGTGTATACTTCCTCATATGGTTGTCGGTATCAGGGTCGGCATCGGTATCGGAATCGAATGGCCTTTGAGGTTTGAGGATGTCAGGGAATCGAGATTTTGACCGATCCCGATACCGATGCCGACCCCGACGACGCACACACACTATCGAGAAGGTGACAACGTGGTATTACTTTCTCATTCTGACCGCGGTATAGATTAACTCCAACTACCCCCCTTTTCACCGGATCACCCTAGGGAGCCCCATGCCATGCCACAAACCACACACCGCCGGCCGGGACTGTTGTTGGGACTGTTGACGGGCGGGCTCTGGCTCGCCTTGGGCGCGGCGCTGCCGGCCGCCGAGGCCGGCCAATCCCCGGAGGCGCAGCACCAGGCCGCCATCAAGGCCCAGGGCGCCGGCAACTATCAGGACGCCCAGACGGTCTTTGCCCGCCTCGCCTTGGATCCGCTGGGCAATCCCGCCCAGGCGCCCGAGGCCCTGGCGCGGGCCGTGGAATGCCTGCAGCAGCTGGGGCGGGTGGCGGAAACCGACGCCCTCATCGAGGCGGCCGTCAAAGCGCACCCCGGCAACTGCCGCCTGCTGATGCGGGCCGCCCAAATCTATCACGACCAAGACCACGGCGGCTTCATGGTTGCCGGCCGCTTCGAGCGCGGCCGGCACCGCGGCGGCACCGCCAAACCGGTCAATGCGGAGGAGCGTGACCGGGTCCGCGCCCTTCAGCTCATGGAGCAGGCGCTCACCCTCGCGGCAGCCGACACCGCCGCCCCGGCCGGCAACTACGACAGCCTTTACTCCCAGCTTTCCCGCATGCTGCTGGGCAACCGCGGTTATGACGAGGCCTGGAAGCTGCAAGTCCTCACCGACTTGACCACCCTGCCCGATTACGAGGACGGCTACTGGTACGGTTACCGCGGCGGCCGCCGCGGCGCCCCGGTCACCGCCGACGGCGCGCCGCTGTTCTATGCCGTGCCGGCCGGCTGGGCCGCGGCCAAGAACGACGGCGAACGCTGGCGCTGGGCCCTGGCCCAACGCCGCCACGTCTCCGCCCGCTACGAGTTCGCCCAGTTCCTCCAGCACCAGTTCGGCGTCGAAACGATGGCCGAGTACGACTGGTTCTTCCGCGGCGCCGCGGCCGACCGCGACGACGACACCCGCCGCGACGAGAGCGGCACTTGGGAGTTGCACACCCTCCGCGACAACGAGACCATAGCCAAGCTCGCCACCGGCATCCGGCGTTTCACCCTGCCGCCGGAATACGATTTCATGGCGATTTACCGGGAATTGGCCGGGCAGAAGCAAGGCTATGAAAACGACGCCCTGTGCCAGCTGGCTAGGGAATATGAGAACCGCCGGCAATACGACCGGGCCATTCCCTGCTGGGAGGCGGTCCTGGCGCACGGCCACGGCCGCTCCGACGAGGCCCGGCAGCATCTCGACCAGATCCGCCGGAACTGGGGCCAGTTCGAGCCGGTCCTCACCCAGCCCGCCGGTGGCCGCGGCGCCACCGTCGAGTTCCGCTTCCGCAATGCGGACTCCGCACGCTTTGAGGCGGTGGAGCTCAACGTGCCCAAACTGCTGGCCGACGTCAAGGAGTATCTCGCCGGCAACCCGAAGCAGGTCGACTGGGAACGCACGGAAATCAACAACCTCGGCTGGCGCCTGGTCGAGAAAAACCAGCGCCGCTACCTGATGGCGGTGGCGGCGGCGTGGGAGCTGCCGCTGACCCCGCGCCCCAACCATTGGGACCGCCGCATCACCGTCCAGACCCCGCTCAAAAAGGCCGGCGCCTACCTGCTCACCGCCACCCTGCCCGACGGCAACAGCAGCCGGATCGTGCTGT
>JBAZJM010000311.1:0-5410 GCA_041651315.1 Lentisphaeria bacterium
CCCGCCAGAACGGCGGCACCTCCGCCAAGTCACGGATGGCATCGTCATGCCGCTGCGCCACCAGGGTGACCCCGGAAAACAGCGCCGACAACCCGAACAGCGGCAGTTTCTCGCACACCAGCGGCCAGCCCCCCGCAACAAGAGGGATTTCGATTAAAGCAACACGCCCTGAAGCCGGCGGCCGCCGCCAGCGGCCCAACGGCCAGCCATCCAGCAACAGCAGCACGAACGGCAGCGTCACCAGCATCGGTTTCGCCATCAGCCCCAGAGCGAAAACCAGCGCCACCAGCGCCATCCGGCGCGCGGCCGGCCGCTCGGCATAACGGGCATAGAGCCACACCGTCAGCAGGGCGAAAAAACCGCTGAGCAGGTCCTTACGCTCCGACACCCAGGCCACCGATTCCACCCGCAACGGATGGACCACCCACAGCAGCGCCACCGCCAGGCTCGGCCAGGGCGTCCGGGTCAGCCGCGCCAACGCCCAAAACAACAGGACGCCGTTGGCCGCCTGCAACCCCAAGCTGGTCAGGTGATGGCCGCCGGCCCACAGCCCGTACAAACTGGCATCCAGCAGGTGCGACAGCCAAGTCAGCGGATGCCAGTTGCCGGCGGTGAAGGTGGTGAAGGCCCAGCGCAACCCCGGCCAGGTCAGCCCCCGGACCACCACCTCGTTCTGCACCACATACACGCCGTCGTCATAACGGACAAACTCCAGCCATGGCAACGGACTGAACGCCGCCAGCGCCACCCCCGCCACCAGCAGCGCCCCCCATCCTCGGATGTCCCGCCATGGCTTGACCATTCACCGATCCCTTTTTAGCCCGAATGAGAGGCGAAGCCAAACATAGTCACGGCAAAACCGGCCCGCCAATCCGGTTGCGGCTTTCCCGTCCCAGCGGGACGGGGCGGGAATAGGCAGGGGCTTCAGCCCCTGTTTTGCCCGTCCCCATTTCGCGTGCCGTCAGGTACGCGGCGAACCGCGGCGTACCTACGGCACGCCATCTTTCCATTTCCTGGAACGGGGGCTGAAGCCCCTGCCTATTGCCGTTCAGTCCCTACGGGACGAAATCCGCCCAATACTTCCGCAACTTCTGCCAAACTTCAGGCTAGGGGCAACACCCCAGAAAAAGAAAACATCCACCTTGAGCCCCAAGGGGACGTTCCAACAACCGCCAAAGCCACACAACAAAAAAACGCCCGGCGGTGAAGCCGGGCGTTTTTCAACTTACGTGATGAACCTTAGTTCGGGAACGGGTTCTTGGCATTGCCGGTGGTCAGCCAAATGCCACCCTTGCCCTGGTAGCCGCTGACGTGGCCGTCGCCGAAGACGAAGTTGCCGAAGTCGCCGCTGTGGTTGAAGGTGGTGTGATTGGTGGCATCGGTGGCATCGGCCACACTGCCGGCGCAGGCGGCGGTACCGAAGTCACGGGCCAGCCAAGTGTCGGAACCGATCGTGCTCTCATTGCGCCATTCGCCGCCGTACACATAGTCATAGTTGGCGGCGGCAATATTGGTAGTGGTGGAGGCGTTGTTGCGACCGGAGGGACAGGTGTAGATCTTGGCGGCATCCAAATACTTGGAAGTCATCATCATGTTGAACGAACCGGCGGTGGCGGTGATGTTGACCGCGGACATCGCCTTCACTTCGGTGGAGTTAGCGGTCGGGAACCACTCGTTGTAATCGTTGGCGTACATCTTGCAGGACAGGCCGATCTGCTTCAGGTTGCCGGCGCAGTTGATGCGGCGGGCCTTTTCACGGGCGGCACCCAGGGCCGGCAGCAACATGCCCGCCAAAATCGCGATGATCGCGATCACGACGAGAAGCTCGATCAGGGTGAATTCTTTGCGGGCGTTCTTCATGATCTGGGTCTCTTTCTCTTTTTTGGGATACCTTGGTTCGGGAATCTTGTTTCTAAAACCAGAGCAATACTTCTAGCGCAACAAGCCTAATCAGGCTTTAAAGAAACTATGAGTTACTATATCACGTCATGCCAGCAATGCAAGTCGCCGTTTCTCCCTCGCTATAACGTTACGCACCCCGACGGGGATAAACGTTTACGGCCGGCAGGGCCGGAACGCCACCACCACCCCCGTCGTCCCCCCCCAAAAAACACCCCCGCCGCAACCATCGAACGTTCACGTTCATGAATAATCCAGGCTAATGCCCCGTTGCCGGGGCGGGCAACGGCCGGCCGGACCAGCGGTTCTTGGCGGCGTAATGCCACTCCAAGCCCTCGACACTGGGCGGCGCCTCCGGGCCGGCCGCCAGGATCAGACGGTCCTGCGGGCGCATCTTGCGCACCCACGGCTGGAAGCATTTCCCCCCTTGGAACCGCTGGATGTCGCGCAAAATCCGCAGGTCATCCGCCGGCATCCAGCCGGGCTCGAAACCGAGCACGTACTTCCAGTCCCCCTGCGGGTTTTCATAAAACGTCTCGTAGAAGATGTTCATGTTGTCGGAGTACACGATGCCGCCCGGCCCCGGCAGCCATGGCCGCTGGTCCGGATCGGCCGCCGTAATCCTCTCGACCAGGAGGTTTTGCGTCCAGCGCCCGCCCCGGTCCGGCACCAGCACCAGCAGCAGCAGGCCGGCGGCGCCGGCCGCCACCGCCAGTCGGCCCCAAGCATGGCGCGGCAGGGCGCGGATCAGGACCGGCTGCAGCTCCAGCGCCAGCCAGGCGATCAGTGCCGGCGCCCCCCAGTCGGTCCAAAAACGGACGACCGCCAGCCCCAGCAGCCAGCCCAGGGCCGCCAGGTAAAACACCGGGTTGTCGATGCAACTCCAGCGCCAGCGGCCGCGCGCCTGCCGCCACAGCAGCACCAGGGCCGCCACCAGCACCAGCGCGGTGTCGCCGCGGCCGGGCTGAAATTCGGTGACCAGCGAAGTGGAAGGCACCGGCTGGCCGAGGCTGAGGAACAGGTGGTTCCAGGTCTGGGCCAAAAAGGCCACCGGCTGGCCGGTCAGCCCGGCGCCGAGGAGGATCCCCGCCGCGGTCAGCAGCGCCAGGCGGGCCGCGCCGCGCCACTGCCGCGCCAGCAGCAGCCCCGCCACCGGCAAGCTCAGCAGGTACCAGCTGCCGTGAATCCAGCAACTCAGGGCGGCAGCGGCGGCAAAGGCCGCGGCCCACGGCCAGTGCCAGCGCCGGCCGCACAGCGTCTGCCAGCGGAAACAAAACAGCAGCAGCACGGCGACCGACACCAGCAGCGGCCGCCCCAGCAGGAAGCGCAGCAACAGGTCGGAGGACCCCAAGGCGGCGGCGCCCGCCACCCCCACGGCCAGCAGCCAGCCTTCCGGCCGGGCCGCCAGGCAGGCGGCCAGCCCCATGACCAGCAGCCACAGCCCGGCCACACTGACCGCCACCAGGGTGTCCGGACTGCCGCCCGCCACTCCGTGCCAGGCGCCCAGCAGGGCATGCCAGCCGGGATGGCTGTCCTGGGTCAGGCCGGGGCGCAGCACCAAAATCTCCCCCCACGGCTTGCCTGAAAACACCTTGGCCACATGGCGCATGGAATCGTCCGGCGGAATGAACCCGTAGGCGAGTACGCGCACCACCGCCAGCAGCAGTGCCGTCAGCACGATGCCCAGCACCAGGGCCGGCACACGGCTCCGCCAGCGGTCCAGCAGCCGGGACACCCCGGCCGGCACGGCAGGGGAGGAGGAGAGAGGCTGGGAAGTCATGGGGTTGAACTCCGCGCGGCAGTCCGCAGCGATTTTTTGCCCAAAGGTATTGTGGCCGGCCACCGCTGTCAACCGCGGCGGGATGTTTCGTCAGGCTGAAGCTGTTTGCCTGGATCATTCATGAACTTTTGTCGCCAACGGCGACACACGTGTCCAGCCCAGGGTTGGACAACCCTGGGGTATGAAAAAATCCCCAACCCGATTTGCACCCTGTAGGGGGGCCACATGAAGATGTTTTTCCCCTCATTCGACCCTCTCCCATCAATCCGTGAACGTGTGCGTCCCCTTCAGGGACGAATTCGGGTGATGCTGATTTCCCCAGGGTCATTCGACCCTGGGCTGGACAGGTCAGTCCCCGTTGGGGACAAAGCAGGCAGAAAACACAACCGTTCATGAATAATTTTTGACTTCCAAAATCGTTCTCCCGCCAAGCACGCCACCCTCGCAACCGGTCCGAGAAGTCCGATCGCCCCATTCCCCGCCGCCACTGCTTGATATATTAAAATATCTGCATATATTAAGCATTATGAAAACCAAGCCCCTGACCACCGCCGAGGCCGGGCCGTTCGCCGAACGGCTGCGCGTGCTCGGGCACCCGCTCCGCCTGCTCATCCTCGACCGGCTGCAGGCCGGCGGGCCGCGGCCGGTCCACCGCCTGGCCGGCGCCTTGGCCGGTACCGGAGAAACGGAAGAAGAAAAACGGAAAAACGACGGCCGGGACCGCGCCTTTCCCCAAGCCGCCCTTTCGCAGCACCTGAGCCAGATGCGGCGCGCCGGCCTGCTCACCGCCCGCCGCCGGGGGCAAGAGGTGTGGTACGCCATCGCCGACCCCCATGCCCTGACCATTCTCAACTGCATCCGCGCCAGGCGCGACCGCCCCCCCAATGCCCCCGTAAAACAGCTCCGCGGACACCCCAAACTCTCGAAAACGGCGGCCCCGCATCCGGTCTCTCCGGCCCCGTAGTCACGGGAGTCCCAATCATCCTCAACTCGTCCTTTTTTGTCATTGACCAGGCCAAACTCAAGGAACCCTTTCCCATGAAAGTACTCATCATTGGCGGCGTGGCCGCCGGCATGTCGGCGGCGGCGCGGTTGCGCCGGCTGGACGAAACGGCGGAGATTGTGGTGCTGGAACGCGGCGGGGACGTCTCCTTCGCCAATTGCGGCCTGCCCTACCACATCGGCGGCGTCATCAAGGAACGGGAAAGCCTGCTGTTGCAGACACCGGCAACGCTCAAGGCGTCCCTGAACCTGGACGTGCGCGTCCGGCACGAGGCGCTGGCCATCGACCGCGCCGCCCGCCGGGTGCGCGTGGCCGACCATGCCGCCGGCCGCGAGTACGACGAGTCCTATGACAAGCTGGTGCTCTGCCCGGGCGCCGCCCCGCTGCGCCCGCCGCTGCCCGGCATCGGGCATCGGCGGTTGTTCACCCTGCGCAACCTGGACGACCTGGACCGCATCCTGGCCCCCCTCGCCGCCGGCGCCCAGACGGCGGTGGTGGTCGGCGGCGGCTATATCGGCCTGGAAATGGCCGAAAACCTGCGCCACCGCGGAGTGGCGGTGGAGCTGGTGGAAATGCTTGACCAGGTGCTGCCGCCGCTGGATCCGGAAATGGCCCGCGACCTGGAAACCGTCCTGCGCCAGCACCAGGTCGGCCTGCATCTCGGCAAAGGCGCCGCGGTCGCCGCCGTCCATGACCGGGCGGGCCGTCTGGCCGTGGAACTGCAGGAC
>JBAZJM010000312.1:0-5410 GCA_041651315.1 Lentisphaeria bacterium
CCAGGCTGGTATGAATGCGCGCCGTTGGCGCTCAAAAACGGCTTAACCTGATGGCTATGGGCGTGCCGCCCGTGGCGGGGGGCTGCCGTGGCAGACGGGGCTCTGCATCGGTATTCGATATTCAAAATTGGACATTCGAAATTCAACATTCATGAATGATCCAGACTAAAAAGTGGGGGCTTCCCCGCCGCTCCATGTTTTTAAGGTTGCCAGATCATGTCCTCCGCATTCTCATCTTCCCCCACACTGTTCCTGGCCGACGGCAGTTTGGACGGCTTTCTCTGCGCCATTGCCGCTGCCTTGGAGGCCTGCCCGGACCCTGATGCCGCCGGCTGCCGGGTGACGGTGGCCGGCGACGCGGCCGCCGTGCCCGGCCTGTTTGAGACCCCCTTGCGCATCGCCGCCGACCCCGGGCGCGCCAATGCGTTTCTCGACCGGCTCCGCGACCGTGCCTCCATGCTGGTCGCCCGGCGTCTGGTCCTCTTGTGGAGCGCCGAAATTCCCGCCTTGGCCGAGGTGGCCCGTGCCTATGCCGCCCTGGCGTTCCGTCACGGGCCGCGGGTGGATCAGTTTCACGCCCACCCGGCGGTGCACCAGGCGTTGCTGGCCAGCCGGCGGGTCACCGGTGAAATCCACCGGCTCACGGGGTTGCTGCGCTTCCGCTCGCTGGCCGACGGCTCGCTTTACGGCCCGGTGGCGCCTGACGCCAACACCGTGGTCTGCCTGGCCGGGCACTTCCAGGCGCGGCTGCCCAACGAGCGCTGGCTGATCCATGACACCCGCCGCGGCCTCGCGGTGTGGTGGGACGGCCGGCGGCTGGACACCGGCGAACTGGCGGCCGGGGCGGTCCCCCCCGTTACCGCCGCCGAGGCCGCCGTGCAGGAATGGTGGCGCGACTATTTTGCCGCGGTTGCCATCCCCGAACGCCGCAACCCGGCCCTGCAGCGCCGCTGCATGCCCCGCCGCTACTGGCGCTGGCTGGTCGAATCCCCCGGCGGCGAGCCGGATCTGGCGTGCATGGGGGATGACCGTTTTGTCGGATGATGTTGGGGCCACCCTTTTGGAAAAGGGTGATCCCCAAACCCCTTCCCAAAACTTTTGTTCCTAAAGCCGGCGGGCGATTTTACCACAAGCAGTTCTGGGAAATCCTCGCGTTTATGCGCGTGGGCTTGTGGTAAAATCGCCCGCCGTGTTTAAGGCACAAAAAGGTTTGACGGAGGGCTTGGGAACCACCTTTCCTCAAAAGGGGGTTCCCAACCAACAAAACGGTCATGCGCCCCCGCAAGTGATAGCGGTTGCATTTCAAGCCAACGGCGGTTAGGTTGAAGTTGGTGTTGCGTGGGGCTTTTGATTTTTTAAATCAACCATTGGGAAAAGGAACGATGCCATGAATTACCTGATGCAAGGCGGAGACGGACAGACCTACGGGCCGGTGGCGGTTGACACGTTGGTGCAATGGGTCAAGGAAGGGCGGTTGAACGCCCAGACCAAGCTGGCCCCGGAGGGCACCACGGATTGGAAGGCGGCGGGGGAGTATCCCGAATTGGCGTCGTTGTTTGCCGCGTCTCCGGCGCCGGCGCCCTGCTGTTGCGGCGGGCATGAGGCCGGTGCGGCGCCCTGCGGCCCGCCGCCGGTGGCCGGCGAAATCCGCATCGGCGACTGCCTGAACCGGAGCTGGGCGCTGCTCAAGGCGGATCCAGGGCTGGTCATCGGGGTCACGGTGGTGGTCATGCTGGCCCAGGTGGCCTTGGGGTTCATTCCCGTGTTGGGCTCGGTTGCCGGCCTGCTGCTGGGCGGGGTGTTCACCGGCGGCCTGTATGCCTTCTTCCTGAAAAAAATCCGCGGTGAAACGGCGAGTTTTGAGGACGCCTTTGCCGGCTTCAAGCTGGCCTTTGTGCCGCTGATGCTGACCGGCCTGGTGAGCGGCGTGCTGACAATGCTGGGCCTTATCCTGTGCATCATTCCCGGCATCTATGTGGCGGTTTGCTGGATGTTCGCCGTGCCGGCGGTGATGGATCAGAAACTGGCCTTCTGGGACGGCATGGAACTGAGCCGCAAGACGGTCAGCCCAAAATGGTTCCAATTCTTCCTGCTGATGCTGGTGTCGGGGTTGGTGGCGGTGGCCGGCGTGCTGGCCTGCGGCGTCGGCCTGGTGGTCACCATTCCCCTGTCCATCGGCATGATCGCCTACGCCTATGAGGATACGTTTGGAAAGAAAGCATGACTAAACCGACCCTGTTGATTTTGGCGGCCGGCATCGGCAGCCGCTATGGTGGTTTCAAACAAATCGATCCGCTCGGGCCCGGAGGGGAAATCTCTCTGGACTATGCCCTGTTTGATGCTTGGCGCGCCGGCTTTGGCCGGGCGGTCTTCGTCATCCGGCCCGAGCTGGAGGCCCCGATCCGGGAGCATTTTGGCGACCGGCTCCGGGGCCGGCTGGAGACGGCTTTCGTGTTCCAGGGCATGGACGATCTGCCGGCCGGGTTCACGCCGCCGGCCGAGCGCAAGAAGCCCTGGGGCACCGGCCACGCCATCCGCGCCGCCCGTGCCGTGGTCAAGGAACCGTTCGCGGCGATCAACGCCGACGACTTCTACGGGCCGGCGGCCTACCGGGTGATGGCGGAGTTTTTCCGCACCACGCCGGCGCCCCGGGCCGGCAGGGCGGAACCCTTTGCCATGGTCGGCTTCCCGGTGCGCAACACCCTGTCGCCGCATGGCGCGGTGTCGCGCGGCATTTGTGAGGTGGACACCGCCGGCTGCCTGCGCGAGGTGGTGGAGCGGGTCAAGATCGAGGGCGACGGCGGCACCGGCGCCCGCTACCAGGACGAGGCGGGGGGCTGGCAGGCGCTGCCGGGCTCCGCCGTGGCCTCGATGAATTTCTGGGGGTTCACCCCGGCGCTGTTCCCGCATCTGGACGCGCTGTTTGACGATTTTCTGGCCGCCCACGGCCAGGAGCTCAAGGCGGAGTTCTTCATCCCCGCGGTGGTGGACACCCTGATCAAGCGCGGGGCGGCCACCTGCCAGGTATTGCCGACCGATGACCGCTGGTTCGGCATGACCTATCCGGAAGACCGCCCCGAGGTGCAGCGGAACATTCGCGCCCTGATCGCCGCCGGCACCTATCCGGAGCGGTTGTGGGAAGGAAACGTGACGCGTGAAACGTGACGCGTGAATTACCGCAAAGAACACAGCGATTCAGAGACGTCCTTATGGGGCGGATTTTTTTCCTTAAGATACGCGCTTTGCGGTTAACCTGAAATCAATTTGAAACAAGCGAAAAGTTCCTCCCATGAGCTCCCGTCCACTCCCCGATCTCGGCGCGGTTGTCCGTGCGTTCCGCATTGACGGCTTCTTCCAGGATGGCGCGCCGCACGGCAACGGCCACATCAACGACACTTATGCCGTCCGTTTCGAGAAGGACGGCCAGCCGTTCCGGGTCATCCTGCAGCGGATCAACCACACCATTTTCAAGGACGTGCCGGCGTTGATGGAGAACATCCGGCGCGTCACCGAGCATATCCGGGGGCGGCTGGCGGGGTTGCCGGGGCATGACCCGGCGCGGGAGACGCTGACCCTGATCCCGGCCGTGGACGGCGGCATTTTCCACCAGGATGCGGCCGGGAATTTCTGGCGGGCCTACGTCTTTTTGGAAGGGTTGCACGTGGTGGAAATCGTGGAGACCCCGACCCAGGCGCACGAAGCCGGCCGGGCCTTCGCCGATTTCCAGAAATGGCTGGCCGACCTGCCGGCGCCGCGGCTGACGGAAACCATTCCCGACTTCCATCACACCCCGCGGCGTTTTGCCGCCCTGGAGGCGATGATTGCCGCCGACCCGCGCAACCGTGCCGCCGAGGTGCAGCCGGAGATCGAGTTCGCGCTGGCGCGCCGGGAGATGGCGTCCACGCTGGTCGACCTGCTGGCCAAGGGGGAGTTGCCGGAGCGCATCACCCACAACGACACCAAGATCAACAACGTCATGCTGGAGGATGGCAGCGAGCACGGCACGGCGGTGATCGACCTGGACACCGTGATGCCCGGCCTGGTGCATTACGATTTTGGCGACCAGATCCGCACCAGCACCTGTACCGGCACCGAGGATGAGCGCGACCTGACCAAGGTCAGTTTCCGCATCGGGCTGTTCGAGGGGCTGGCCCGCGGCTACCTTGAGGGGGCGCGGGAATTTCTGACCCCGCGCGAAGTCGACCTGCTGGCCTTCTCCGGCTCGCTCATCACCTTTGAGATCGGGATCCGTTTTCTCACCGACTTTCTGCAGGGCGACGTGTATTTCAAGACCCGCCGGCCCCGGCACAACCTCGACCGCTGCCGGACCCAGTTCGCCCGCGTCCGGGCGATGGAGGCGGCCCGCTGCCAGATGGAGGCGGTGATCGCCCGCTATCGTTAACCTGGATTATTCATGAGAATGGATCGGTGTGTGCTGTAGCTGAGCGCTTGTAGCGCGGCGGAGACGTTCCGCCGGGCGGCCAGCCCTAAGCTACAGTTTGGTGAATAATCCAAGTAAAGTTTGAACAGGAGGCCGCAGAGGCCACAGAGAGATTTTTCTCCGTTCTCTCCGGATTGCTCCTGTTCAAATTCATGAATAATCCAAGCTAGAGCAGGGCGGCCATTTCCGCCGGCATGGGGGCTTTTAGGAGCAGTTCCTGGCCGTACTGCGGATTGCGGCAGCGCAGGCTGGCCGCATGCAGGGCCTGGCGGGACAGGCGCAGCCGCGCCGTGTCGTCGGCGGTCAGCGTGCCTTCGCGGAAACGCAGGAAAAAATTGGCGTCCAGCCCGTACAGCTTGTCGCCGGTCACCGGGAACCCGAGCGAGCAGAGGGTGGCGCGGATCTGGTGGGTGCGGCCGGTGCGGGGGTGGACCTCGACCAGCGACAGGCCGTTGCCCTGGCGGAGCAGCCGGAAACGGGTTTCCGCCCATTCGGGGGTCGACGGAATGGGCGCGGTGGCGGCGGCTTTTGCCGGCGCGGCAGCCTGACCGGGGCGGGGGGCTCCGGAGGCCGGGCGGGATGCCGCCGCCGCGGCCTGTTCTTCCGGCGTGCCATGGCGGAATCGGCGTTTTTTGCGCACGGGAGCATCCGGTTCGGGCTCGAGCCAGCCGTTCGCTTCCAAACTGTCCGGAAAGGCGCCCTCAACAATGACCCAGTAGACTTTTTCGACCAGCCGCCGGGCGAACTGGGAACGCAGATTGTTTTCAGCCTCGGCGGTTTTGGCCAGCAGGACGATGCCGGAGGTTTCCCGGTCCAGCCGGTTGACGAGGGCCAGATGCCGGTAGCCATGCTGCTGGCGGAGCAGGCTCCACAGGGTGTTGGCAAAGAAGCGGCCGCCGGGGTGGCAGGGCAACATGGCCGGCTTGTCCACGGCCAGCACGCGCTCGTCCTCATACAGCACCGGCACGA
>JBAZJM010000313.1:0-5388 GCA_041651315.1 Lentisphaeria bacterium
TGGGCTGCTTGCTGACGGTGATCGCGTTGGCCGGGCAGCGGCGCTGGCAGGCGCCGCAGAAGATGCAGTCCTCAATGCGGATGTGCAACTGGCCGCGGCATCCGGCGCAGGCCGGTTTGACCTCGACGGGGTAGAGGCGGGTGACCGGCTTGCGGAACAGTCGGCCGAGAATGTTGCCGATGAGGGTGAACATGACGTGGCCTTGGCGAAGGGTGAGGGGAGGAAGAGGCGTCAGCGCTCGGTGCAGCTGATGCAGGGGTCGATGGACAGGATGATGACCGGGACGTCGGCGAGCTGGCAGCCGGGCAGCATGTGCAGCAGCGGGGCGATGTTCGCAAAGGTCGGGGTGCGGACGCGGAAGCGCTCCAGGTTGCGGGTGCCGTTGCCCTTGATGTAGAAGATCAACTCGCCGCGGGGCTGTTCCATGCGGGCGATCACCTCGCCGTCGGGATTGCCCTTGACCGGCACGGAAACCACGCCGCCGGGCAGCCGCTGCACCGCCTTGCGGATGAGGTCTGCGGACTGGTGCAGTTCGCGGGCACGCACAATGATGCGGCCGTAGCAGTCGCCGGTGGCTTCCGTGACCGGGGTGACCCCGCCCAGTTCGCCATAGGCGGCATAGCCGATGCTCAGGCGGTGGTCCATGGCGATGCCGCTGCCGCGGGCGGTGGGGCCGACGGCGCCCAGCTCGTGGGCCTTGTCCGCCGGCAGCACGCCGACACCGCGGAGGCGCTGGCCGACCGTATAGTCGTCAAACATCGTCGGCAGCAGCGATTCCAGGTCGCGCTCGACCTGGTCGACAACGCGCAGGATTTCCGCCTTCTGCCCGTCGTCAATGTCGCGGCGGACGCCGCCGACGGAGCAGACGGACAGCATGATGCGGGCGCCGGCGGTCTTCTCCATGACCTCCAGGATCCGTTCGCGGACGCGCCAGAACTGCATGAACAGGTTTTCAAAGCCGAAGGCGTCGGCGATCAGGCCGAGGAAGAGCAGATGGCTGTGCATGCGGTGCAGTTCGGCCCAGATCACCCGCAGGTAGCTGGCGCGGGTGGGGACCTCGATCTTCATCAGCTCCTCAATGCCCAGGCAGTAGTTGAGGGAGTGCATGAAGCTGCAAATGCCGCAGATGCGTTCGACGAGATAGACGTCCTGGAGGAAGTCCTTTTTCTCGGCGATCTTTTCCAGGCCACGATGGCAGTAACCGATGGCCGGGAGCGCCTCGACGACGCGTTCGTCCTCGAGGACGAGCCGCAGCTGCAGCGGTTCGGGCAGCACGGGGTGCTGGGGGCCGAACGGGATGGTCGTGCGGCGGGTGGGAAAGGCGCTGGTCGCCTGGGCTTCCATCAGCGGGCTCCTCCGGTGGCGGGTTCGGCGGTGGCGGCAACCGCGGCGTCGGCCGGGCGGACGCGCACGTCCACCCCCATGCCGCCCAGCCGGTTGAACGGCGCCCGGGGGGCGGCTTCGGCCAGGATGAAACGTCCCTGGTAGTCAATGGCCAGGCCGGTGACGGTGATGCCGAACAGGTCCTGAATTTCGTTTTCAATGATGAGGGCGGCGAAGAACACCCCGGACAGGCTGGGCAGCGGGGCGCCGTGCGGCAACTTGAGGCGCAGGTGGCGCAGCTCGCCCTGGTCGTCAAAATGATAGATCAGGTCGTGGACGTCGCCGAGATCGGTGCAGGTGATGGTGACAAACCGGCACCCCCGCCCCTTGATCAGGGCCGCCTCGCCGACCAGGCGGTCGACGGTGATTTCCTGGACATTGTTCAGCATAAGTTGTTGACCTGTAAAACGCCCCGCGGCGCGCCGGGGCGCCCCGTGGAGCTGGCGGAACGTTCAGGTGGCGGCGGCCGGCGCCGGAGCGGCGGCTTCCGCGGCGGGCGGCACGACGGTGATCACCGGCTTGGCGGCCGGCACGGTGGCGAGGCCGGTTTCGCGCGCCTTGCGGTCGAGGATGGCGGCGGCCTTGAGAATGCCGTCCAGCATCGCCTCGGGGCGGGCCGGACAGCCGGGGACGAAGACGTCCACCGGAATGACCTTGTCGATGCCGCCCAGCACGTTGTAGCCTTCGGCGAAGATGCCGCCCGAGGAGGAGCAGACCCCCATGGCCACCACCACCTTGGGGGAGGGCATCATGTCATAGACGTTTTTCAGCACGCGGGCGGTGCGGTGGTTGACCGAGCCGGTGACCACCAGCACGTCGGCGTGCTTGGGGTTGCCGACGTGCAGGATGCCGAGGCGCTCCACGTCGTACAACGGCGTCAGGCAGGCCAAGAACTCAATGTCGCAGCCGTTGCAGCTGTTGCAGTTGAAGTGGACGACCCAGGGAGATTTGGAGATGGCGGGCATGGCGGTTGGCCTTACTCGGGGCTGAAGCTTACTTGGAGAGATAGAGCCAGACGATGTTGGTCAGCGCCAGCCCGAGGATCACGGTCCACATGAACTTGAACATCCAGGCGGTGGTCAAGCGGGCGCAGGCGTTGTCGACAATGACGAGCAGCAGGTAGGCGCCCAGGGCGATGCCCGCGCCGATCCACCAGTTGGTGGCCCAGAAGAGGGCGAGCAGGACCATGACCAGGGCGGTCTCATAAAAGTGGGCGAGTTCCAGCACCGCCAGCGCGGGGCCGCTGTATTCGATGGTGATGCCCTTGATGATCTCCTGGTGCGCATGGTGCGAGGTGGCCAGGTCGAAGGGGGACTTCTGCAGCTTGATGGCGGCCACCGCCAGCAGCGCCAGGAAGAGCAGCGGCAGGCGCAGCAGCAGCGGCTGGTCCGCCTGCCACACGCAGGCGATGCTGAAGCTGTGGTTGACCAGGTAGAAGCCGACCACCATCAGGATCAGCACCGGTTCGTAGGCGACCATGAGCAGGATCTCGCGCTGGCTGCCGATGCGGCTGTAAGGCGAGCGCACGCACATGCCGCCGAGCACCAGGGAGAGGGTCGAGAAGGCCAGCACGAACAGCAGCATCAGGCTGTCCTGCCCCAGCACCAGCAACATCAGGGTGATGGCCATGAACGCCAGGTGCAGCCAGGCGTACAGCACCTGCATCCGGTTGAGCAGCAGCTGTTCCTTGCCCAGCAGTTTGAAGAAGTCATAGAACGGCTGCACGACCGGCGGCCCCTGGCGCCCCTGGATGCGGGCGGTGAGCTTGCGGTCCAACCCCTGCAACAGGGCGCCGAGAAGCGGGGCGCAGAGCAGCGCCGCGGCGCCGATGGCCATTTTATCCCAAGGAATCGTCACGCGAGCACTCCAAAAAGGGTGGCGAGGATCAGCGCCGCCACCGGGTTGGCCCAGGAGCTGATGGCCAGTTCACCGAGGATCGGGGAGAAATAGTAGCTGGTGACCTGGGCGGTTTCCGGCAGGTCCTTCAGCGACCGGAATTCGAAAGTGAAGCGGGCGTCGGTGACGTTTTCGCCGCACATGAAGGGCAGGCGCACCTGCTCCTTGCGCAGGCGGTTGAACGGTCCGAGCAGGGCGAACAGCAACACCAGGACCACCGCGAAGATGGGCCACAGCACGGTCTGGCTTGCACTTTCCAGCAGGGTCCACTGGCTCTGGATGAGGTCAGCGGAAAAGACGGCCTCGGCCATCGGGCGGCAGGCCGCTTTGTAGAACCACATGCAGCAGCCGCCCGACAGCAGCACGCCGACAGTGATCACGGCCATGCCCGCCAGCATGGTGAGGCGGAGCTTCTCGATGGCGTAGGAAGGGTGGTAGGAGATGGTGGTGATGCGGCCGATCCATTTCGACCAGAAGAAGACGGTCAGGGCGCTGCCGATGATGATCAGCATCAGCACCAGCGGCGAGTTGACGGCGGACTCGATGGCCATCCATTTGGCGGCCAGCATGCCGAACGGCGGCATCATCATCGACACCATGCCCAAGGCGGCGAACGAGGCGGTCAGCGGCATCTTGCGCAGGATGCCGCTCATGTCCTCAATGTGCCGTGAGCCGATGCCCTGTTCGATGGCGCCGACGGCCAGGAACAGCACCGACTTGCTCACCGCGTGGAAGACCAGCAGCATCAGCGCCGCGGCGTAGGCCAGCGGGGTGTTGAGGCCGGCGCAGGCCACGATCAGCCCCAGGTTGGCGATGGTCGAGTAGGCCAGCACCTTCTTGGCGTTGCTCTGGCTGATGGCGATGGCACTGGTGACGGCAAAGGTGAAGCCGCCCGCGATGGCCAGCACCGCCGCCAGCTGGGTCGGGCCAAAGGCCGGGACCAGGCGCAGGACCAGGTAACTGCCCGCCTTGACCATGGTGCTCGAATGCAGCAATGCGGAAACCGGCGTCGGCGCCACCATGGCGCCCAGCAGCCAGCTTTGGAAGGGCATCTGCGCCGACTTGACCAGCGCCGCAAAACTCAGCAGCGCCACCGGCAGCAGCAGGCCGCCCGCCATCACTTGGGTCAGCGTTTCCGCCTGTCCGCGGTAGGCCAGCCAGCAACCGGCTCCGGCCATCGCCACGCCGCCCCAGGTGTTCAGCAGCAGGGCGCGCTTGGCATTGTTGCAGGCTTCCGGGGTGCCGTCGTGGCCGATCAGGAAGAAGGAGCACAGGGTGGTGCATTCCCAGAAGATGGCCAGCCAGCGCAGGTCGTCGCAGAGCACCAGGCCGTTCATCAGGCCGAGGAAGGCAATCAGCACGAAAAAGAAGCGGTTGTTCGAGGCCGCCGTGGCCGGCGCGTGGGCGTCATGGTTGCGCATGTAACCGATGGCGTAGATGACGATCAGCGAGCCAATGATGGAAATCACCAGCACCAGCAGCATGGCCAGCGGATCCGCCAGCAGCTTGCCCGGTGCGGCTTCATGCCCGCCGCCCTGCCGGGCCAGCACCACGGTCGCCACGCCGAACCCCAGCTGCAGCAGGCCGGGAATGGCCACGCTGGTGCTGCGAATCTTCCAGGCGATGCCGACGATCCAGACCATCACCGCCAGTTCCAAGATGATGGAAACCGGCCCCAGCACGGCCGGCAGCTCATAGGTCAGGGCATTGCCCCAACTGCCGGCGAGCACGATGCCGGCCGCGGCGGTGGTCAGACCGGCCAGCCACGCCACGGTGCCGCGGCTGCGCCAGCCGGGGCAGAACAGGGCCAGCAAACCAAACAGGATGGGGCCGGGGACAAGCAGCCAGAGCAGGATGGGATTCACAGGCCGGTCTTTCCCAAAAGAAGTACGTGGCGTCAAGAGCCCGCCCGGAACCGTTCCAGACGAGACATTTTTTTGAAAAACGAGCGCAAAACTGTAAGGGCCGAACGGCAGATTGCAAGCAGATGCCGGAGTGATTTTATGGCAACTCCGCGAATTGGCCGGGGGCGCAATGGGTTATGGTGGGCGCCCGGCCGCCCCGACGCCGGCGGGGAAATGGCATTTTTGGGCAAAAAATGATTTTTGA
>JBAZJM010000314.1:0-5387 GCA_041651315.1 Lentisphaeria bacterium
GAACAGCCGGGTTCCCCCCCCCCCCCCGCCTCATGGCACGCCAACGTCATCACGATTCACCTGTCCCCTCGCGCCCCCCCCCTCGCGCCCGCAGAGGCGGTTTTCTCCGTTCTTTCCGGCTAAATTTGCAATTTTCTTTTTTAATATTAAAATATCTGAAAAATAATCATATATATCAGAATATTATAACATGCAAGTTGCGGTCATCATTCAAGACTTACGCCGCCGGATCGTCACCGGCGAGTATGCGCCTGGCGCACAGATCCCCTTGCGGCAGAGCTTGCTGAAGACGTACGGCGCCAGCATGTGCACTGTCCAGCGGGCGGTGAACCATCTGCTTGAAGAAGGGTTTCTGGAGGGGCACGGCTCAAAAGGCATGTTCGTGCCGGCTTGCCCGCCCCACCGGTTCCAGATCGGCATCACCTTTCCCGTCGTCAAGTCGGACCGGAATGTCCCCTGGGACTCGCATTGGCAGGCGTTGGAGCAGGCGGCGGCGGCGTTCCACGCCGCCGATCCGCGTTATACCTTCAAGATCTATTACGGCATGGGTATCAACCAGGACGAGGAGACGAAGCGGCAGTTGCTGGACGATCTTCACGGCGACCGGCTGGCCGGCCTGCTGGTCCTTGAGTATGCTCGTATTTTTAACCTGCTGCGCCAGGAACTGCCTAAAATTCCAGTGGTGATCTTTGTCGAAGCCGAAGCGGCGACCCCCGCCAAACCGCGGCCGGTGGAGATCTCCCACGATTACGTCCAAATGTTTTCGATGGCGGTGGACCATCTCCGGTCTCGCGGGCGGAAACGTATCGCCGTGGTGACCAATACGGAATTACCCACCGACCGTCTGCCAAAATTTCGCAAAATTCTGCGCGAGGCCGGGGTCGTCACCCGTCCGGAGTGGATGCAGGGGGTTTGCCTCTGCCAGGAGAGCATTCCGTGGACGGCCAACGTGGTGAAGGGGTTGTTCAGCCCCAATCTCAAGGACAAGCCGGACAGTCTTATCATCTTGAATGAAAACTTGACGGCGACAGCGACGCGCGCCCTGGCGGAATTGGATCTGATTCCGGGGCAGGATATTGACGTTGTGTCTCACAGCAATTTTCCGACCGCTGGCACCCCGCTCAAGGGGGTGTCCCGGGTCGGGTTTGACGCCCACGAGGGCTTGGCCACCGCGATCCGGCTGATCAGCCGGGCCCGTCAGGGCCAGCCGGTGCCCGGCCGCAGCACCTTGGGCGCCGTATGGGAACAGCAAACCCGGAAAGGAGGTGTCGTGAAAACCACCCGTGCCCAATCGTTCTCGTGATCTCAACGACCTCAACTCCATCAACGTTCCCAGTCCCCATCCGATGCCACCCTAAAAAACAGGCGATTCACCCCATGACCACTTCACACACCCAATCCGCAGGAAAAACGAATGTCTGTCCCCGCACTCTGCTGTCCGTCGTCGTCTTGGCCGCCAGCCTGTTGGCGTTCGCCCCGGTCACTGGGCACGCCGACGTGATTCAGTACGATACCTTTTCCACAGACCCCCAATTCGCCACTGCGTGGAGTGGGTATGTACGATCCATCGGTCCGGACGGCAATGGATCGTTAACCTGGAATTCAACCTCCGGGGACGTGACTTCGACCGCTTATCACATTTGGCTTGGGTTATACCGGACTGGCGCCACGCGTACGGCGACGGATCCTGTTACGTTGCAGGTTAATAGTGTGAGGGATGGAAGTGGCGACTGGAGTCTGATTGGCTTGGCCATCACGACCAGCGCCAATCCGGCCTTTGATGCCGCGGACAACGGGTATAGTTTTTATATCGCGGGAACCAATGGAACCTCTTGGACATATTATGTCACGGGAAGTGGAAATTCGCTTCTGTTTTCACAAACGATCGGTGCCACGGTCGGCAGCACCAAGTTGGACATTATACGGGACGGCGATTTTTATCGGTTTCTTGCCAATGGAACCACCTTGTTCTCCGATAATGGGGTTACCCGTTATGGGCAAATCGGTGCGGACAGTATCGGAAATTACTCGATCCAGTACGGCGCTGGAAATACAAACTACCTGGTTGCCGTGATCGACAACTACGGGATTGTTCCTGTTCCAGAGCCGGCCAGCGCCCTGATCCTGCTGGCGGGCGTCGGCAGCCTGACGCTGTTGCGCCGCCGCCGCTGACACAGGTTCCCAATCCCGAAGATCTACCGCCTGGTTTTTCCATGTGGGGCGGGGACGTGTTTCTTGGCGTTCTCACTGCCCTACAGCGGTCCTCGTCTGGTCCGCCGTAGGGCAGCATCAACGCGAACCATGCATTGGTCTACAGGAAAGGAATGTCGTGACCACGTAAAATCGTCCCCCGCCTTTACGCTCACCACCCGTGATAAGACCAAGCGTTCCAGTGCCTCCCAAAACAGGAATTTCCCCCATGCCCACTCCACCTCATTCAGCCGCAAGGAAGACGCACGCCCGTTTCCGCGCCTTGTTGCCAGCCATGGTCCTGCTGGTGTTCCTGCCGGTCATCGTCCGCGGCACGGGGTTCAGCTATACCACGGCGGTATTCACCGTCACGGCTGGCAACCACACCATTACGCTGTCCGCCACCGCCAGCAGTGGTGACAAGAGCAGTTTTCTCGATAAGGTGACCGCGGCTGTTTCCAATTAGGGAAAGCCTGCCGCGTTTTGGAGATCTACCATGTCTGACCATGTCTTGTACCCCCAAGAACTGCACCGGGCGATGCCTGTCAGGTACGTGATGGCGTGGGCGTTCACGCTGATCGAGTTGCTGGTGGTGATCGCCATCATTGCGATCCTGGCCTCCATGCTGCTGCCGGCCCTTGGCAGCGCGCGGGAGTCGGCCAAGCGCGCCAGTTGTAACGGCAACCTGAAACAGGTCGGCGTGGCGCTGGCGATCTATGCGTCCGACTTTGACGATTATCTGCCCCAGTTGCACACCAATTGGTCAAATCCGTTCTGGTACGACTTCTTGTCATCGACGCTGCCCCCCGGCAAGGTTCACCACCTGTCGCCGTGGGGTAGCGCCAACACCAACAACGCGGTGTTTTTCTGTCCGTCGGAGACCATTCATCATCCCACCATGATCGATTACGGGATCAATGTGACGTTATTGAAGTTTGGCAGTTACCCGTCCGATCCGGCGCCCGGCAAGATCAGCGGCATCACCAATCCGTCCGGACGGGTTTCCGTTTCCGATTCGCGGCAGCCCAATGACGAGGGGACGGCCTGGTGGGGGTCGTTCTTTGTGGTCGGCTGGTACTTTGCTAACGGCAATTTGGCCAGCCTAGCCGCGCCCGGTCCGAATCCGCCGCGCCATAACGGCGGCATGAATTTCATGTTCCTCGACGGCCACGTTACGTGGCTGCCGGTCAAAGCCCCGTACTCGTCGTTCCTTACCATGTTTGAGGGGCCGTGACGTTTAGCTTGGATCATTCCTCCGCAGTTCGGGGCTTGCAGCCCGGTGGAGAGTCTCCACTGCGCAACAAGCGCTTCGCTACGACGAACGATGGACAAAGTTCGGGAATACTCCCGTACGGGTCATGCGTGCCTGACGGCACGCCATCTGTGTGCACTCTGAAACGTTGAGTTGGGACAGTAACATGTTTGAACAGAAGGTCACAGAGATCACGGAGACTTTTTCTCCGTTTTTCCCCGATGCATCTGGTTCAATTCTCTGAGGAAAAAGCATGAAAACTGGGTTTGTATTTTCCGTTGTGGTGACGATTGTTGGTGCCTTGTCATGTTTATTGCCGCGGGCCGGGGGAGCGGGGGCTGAGAACGAGCTGTCGCCTGGGACGACGCTGTTCCTGGTCGATCCGAACTATTTCAGCGAGTCGAACATTCCCCTCAAGGATCTGCCCGGCCGGCCGCCCGTGCTCACGCTGGTCACCCCGATCCAGCCGCGGGTGCCCTACCACGCCACCTTTCCGGTGCCGGTGCCGTCCGCCGGCCGATGGTCGGTCTGGGCGTTTTCCCTGCCGCGCGACTCCGGCTGGACCTCGCCGTACTCCGCCAGGATCGACACCGGCGTCCCCTGTCGTTCGCCCCGGCTGGCCGCCAGGGACGACACCGCCAAGTGGGAGCACTTGGGCGTGTGGGAATTGCCGTGCGGCCCGGCCAATCTAACCATCCAGGTCGACGGCGGGCGGCAATCGGCCGATGGCGGCTATTATTTCACGCTGTGGAAACTGCTGTTCGTCAAAGATCCCGCCTTTGTCCCGGATCCGCTCAAACTGGAGCTTGAATTCAATCCCCAGCTCTTCCGCGACCAGACCAAGATTGAGGGAAAACGGTATGCGGAAATCCCCACCTTGTCCCGGCCCAACCGCCGGGTCATCCTGCGCGGCAATCTCGATCAGACGCAGGGCAGTCCCGCACCGGTCTGGCGCGACTATGCCCAGGGCGGGGAATTCGACCGGCCAGAGCTCCTTCAGCCTCGCCACACCCGGGCGCTGCGGCCGCGGTTCGTCCGCAAGGACCATTGCCTGGACAACTCGCTGAAGCGCGGCCCCGGCGGCGCCGTGAGCTATGACTTCTCGCGCGGACTCCGCCAGTTGCGGGCCATTCTCGCCCTGGGCGCGGAGCCGGTGGCCGGCCTGGACATGTTCCCGCCCGACCTCTTGCAGGGCAAGGAGAAGCAGACGCTGTGGCGGGATGACGCCTTCATGAAGGAATGGAGCCGCCTGGTGACGGCATTCACCACCTGCGTCCTCAAAGAGAACAAACTGCCGGTGCGCTATTTCCAATATTTCAATGAGCCGGACAATACGGGCTACATCAATGCTGGGGACACGCTGGTGGCCACTTACATCGCCGCCGCCCAGGCGGTGAAACAGGTGGCGCCGGGGGCGAAAGTGGGCGGCATCGGCACCGGCGACGGCATGTCCTGTCCGCTCAATGCCTATTTCATCGGCAAGCTCGCCGGCCGTTCCGAACTGGTGGATTTTTTTGATTTCCATATTTACCAGAACCGGCCCGACCGGCTCGGCCGCTCGGTGGCCACCGCGCGGGAGTTGCTTGACCAGAACGGGTTGCAGTCAGCAAAAATCGCCGTCACCGAATGGGGGATGAGCAGCGGGGTGACCCCGACCCTGGCGTCGGCGGCCGTGGTGCCCTATAATGCCTCCCAGATCAAGGCCATGGTGGATGCCGGTGTGGCCATGGGCGGGCTGTTCTGCCTCGTTGACCCCAATGGTGTCGGGGCGCCGGACGCGGTTTCCGAACAATGGGGGCTGATCACGGCGAACGGGTTTTTGAAACCGGCGTTTTGGGGGCAGTGGCTGTGGAGCCAACTGCCGGATGACGGCCGGCGGCTGGTCATGGCCGGCGAGCAGGACGGCATCGAGACTTTTGCCGTGACCAAGGGCGGGGCGGTCTGG
>JBAZJM010000315.1:0-5387 GCA_041651315.1 Lentisphaeria bacterium
GTGGATCCTCCCATGCCCACCCCACCCACTTTCGGCCAGCACCGCATCTACTACAACAACTTCGCGTCGCATCTGCTCAACGCCTACAACCCGAATATGTTCTATCCGGAGTTGCCGCACCGCTGGTCCGACGCCGACTGGCGTCGCTGCCTCGACATGCTCGCCGAGTTCGGATTCACCTCGTTCCAGTACTGGCTGGAGCCGCGGCTGTTCTGCCGCGAGGGACTGGACTCCGCCGTCGGCCGGGAGTTTGCCCGGCAGCTCGACGTCATCACCGAGCACGCCCATCGCCGCGACTTGCGGGTCCACTGCATTTGCGCCCTGGCCACGACTGGCGGCAACTGGCATACCCTCTGCCCCAACGTTCCGGCGGAATGGAATGAAATCTGTTTCCTGTGGGATGCGTGGTCCAAGCGGTTCGCCGCCCAGGATGTTTTCGGCATCTTTCCCGGCGACCCCGGCGCCTGTTCGCGCAACGGCTGCACCGCCCTCACCTACATCGACAAGTCGATCGAGATCGCCCATTTGATCCGGCGCAACAGCCCGCACGCCACCGTTGAGTTCAACACTTGGGGGCCGCCCTTTTTTGGTTGGGGCAACGTCAAAGGCCCCGAAGGCTGGCAGGGCGAGTTCGTCGCCCAGTACCAGCACACCGCCTGGGATTTCGACCGTGGCCGGGCCGAGGAAGCCATGCGCCATTTGGTCAAACGGCTCCCCGATTTCCCCCCGGACACCATCATCTCCCAAAACATGGGCTTCAACTCCGACTGCAACCCCGTTGGCGACCAGGACGCCCGCCCCTGGGTGCGCGAGATCGCCAAGACCAATCCGGTCTACACCTGGGATTTCAGCCTCACGGAAGGCGAGAACAACGTCGTGCCGCACTGGCGCTTCGACCGGCTGTTCCAGCGCCGGCGCGAGGAGCGCGAGGTCGGCGCCTATTCGGGCGGCATCTGTTTCACCATGACCCCGCTGCTGAACCCGCTGTCGCTGTATCTGTCCGCCCAGTCGTTCCTGCGCCCGGATGCGCAGCCGGAAACCGTGGCGGCGGAATTCTGCGTGCGCCTCTACGGTCCCGATGGCGCCAAACTGGTGCCGTACCTGAAGCTGTTCGAGGTGGTCAAGGACTGGGGCAATTACATCGACATCCTGCTGTCGCGCGACGAGTACCATCTGCGGCTGCAAGAACTGGTCAAGCTCCTGCACGAGCTGCGGCCGGCCCTGCGCGAGGACGCCGTGCTGCACCCGCGCCCGGCGGCCTGGCACGCGGAACTGCTGTTCTTTGCGGAGCTCTGCCGCGACCTTTCCGGCCCCGCCCCCGATTACCCGGCCCTGCGCCAAAGCTACTGGAACCGGGTCTACGCCATCTACGACCGCCTCCCGGTCCACGTGGATCCGCGCCCGCACCAAGCCACCGACAACCTCATCGCCGCCTTCAAGCCGGAAAACTGGCGCGGCCAGCCCCAACACGCCATCCCAGGAAAATGGACCACGTAACCAGGTGACATGATGTGAGGCGCTGCCCCAAGCCCCGCTCAAGGAACTCGTCCCTTGAGAATCCCTGCAACGCGTTGCGGGCGGCGCCCAGCCGGTGGAAACGCATCAGTTGATCAGCGGGTTGCGGATCTTCAGCGCCGGAAAGCGCGAGAAATCCCGGTCGGCGGACCAAAATTGCCGGACCCCGTGGTTCAGACACAATGCGGCAATCCGGGCGTCATGCACCATCGGTCCGACGGCCTTCGCGGCCAGCACCAACTTCTCAAGCTGATCCAAATGACCGGCCCCTTCGCCGAGCAGGCGGAGCGTCGGCGATGCCATCCACGCCCGTACCGCTTTGATGGCGATTCCCATCGGGGTTGGCGGCCGGTAGATTTTGGGATGCGTCACAATGGCCAAGAACTCATGCACGCATGGCCATGGAACCGCCCACGGCGCCGGGCCCTCGGCCAGCTTCGCCAGCACCCGCATGGCCTCTTGATGCCATGGCGCATCCTCCCGATGGGCATACACCAGCAGGTTTGTGTCCACAGCGATCATGTGCCGTGCCCCTCGTAAGCAGCGTCCCGGATCGCGCTCCAGGCGGCGTTACGGAATTCCGGCGCCAGTCCCTGACCACCAAAGGTCACCGGCTTGACACGAAAAGCCGGCGTGGCCGACCGCTTCGCGACGACCAGTGCCAGCCCCTCGGACACCAGTTCCCGCAACGTCACCCCGCGCTCCAGCGACAGGCGCTTGGAGCGCAGGAAAAGATCATCAGCAATATCAATGGTTGTCTTCATATGGGTAACCATATCACCAGCCGTTCTCCAGGTCAAACTCGCGAAGCCCCAAGAGCTTTGATTTGTTTTCCATGTCCCATGCGGGGTGCCACCCCCGACCCCCTTGCCAACAGGGCCAGAGCTCCTTGAGCGGGGCTTGGGGCAGCTTCGTCCCGGAGGGACTGAATGACAATAGGCAGGGGCTTCAGCCCCTGCTCCGGAAAATTAAAAGATGGCGTGCCGTAGGTACGCCGCGATTCGCCGCGTACCTGACGGCACGCGAAACGGGGGGGCGGGCAAAACAGGGGCTGAAGCCCCTGCCTATTCCCGCCCCGTCCCGTTGGGACGGGAAAACCGCAACCGTTGAGTTTCGCCAAACTCCAGGTGCCGGCGGCTTTGCCGCCGCCCTGATACGGGGCCCTCGCCATCGCCCCCGCATTTGCACTCTTCCGGCGGCATGCCATATTGTAGTCAAATCGATTTGACCCCATTACACAACTATCGTCCAAAAGGGTTCCCAAGCCACGCCCGCTTTGGCCTTGGCGGATGGTCCGCCAAGCGTGAAGATACCCACAAGGAGAAGCGATCATGCGACACGTGCAGCAACTCAACTGGCTTGGCAAACTGGCCGTCCTCGGCGTCCTGGCCACCGGCGCCGCCCACGCCGTCGCCCTCACCGTCAACTCCGGCGACATCGCCTGGAACCAGGACGGCAACGGCACCGATGTCCGCATCCGCTACAGCGCCTTGGCGGATGGTTATTATCTCAACACCGACACCAGCAATGCATGGGTTTCAACCTATGCGGCCGGGATGACCTATACAGAGAACGACCGGCGCGTCGATGAAGGTGGCGGCACGGCTTACCTTAGCCGAAATACAGATCTCAACACCACCTATATCTGGTCCGTCAGTCTGCCCGAGGAAATTGACCACGCCACAATCCAAAACTCTTCTGCATCTTGGACTTGGGTGAGTGATGATCAACTAACCCGCCGCGAGACGTACATCACCTGGTATACCTCCATTGACAATGGCGGTTCTTGGCAGCAATATGCCCAAATCACGGCGGGCCAAGCCGGTACGCTTGCCACCGATGGCGGCGCCGTGAACAATTTGACCACCGCCCTTGCCGGCCAAACCGATTTCCTGGTGAGGGCCGTATTGACGGGCAACGGCGAGTGGACCCCGCCCTTGAACGCCCAGATTTTCCGGACCGGCGGCGGCCCGTACTTTGGCTTGGACATGATGATTTCGCTGGTTCCCGAGCCGGCCAGCCTGGGCCTGCTGGCGCTGGGTGGTTTGGTCATCCTGCGCCGGCGGCTAAAGTAAGAGAGCAATCCGAACCATGACTCCCGAGACTCCCGTGACGCGAGGGACCGGAGAAAGCAGTTCAGCCCATTCTTCTCCGGTCCCTCCAGTCTCTAGAGTCTCGGGAGTCCCCCCAACTGCCCCAACAACCGCGTCTTCCTTGCCCGGTGCCGTCCGTACTTCAGCAGAAGGCCATTCCCATGAAGCGTTTCACCTTGATCGAACTGCTGGTGGTCATTGCGATCATCGCCATTTTGGCCAGCATGCTGCTGCCGGCCTTGGGCAATGCCCGGAACCAGGCCAAAAAGATCCAGTGTCTCGGCAACCTCAAGCAGATCAACCTGGCCATTTACGGGTATGCCGGGGACAACAACGGCAAGTTGCCGGCCGGTTGCATCACATTGTTTGGCACTGAAAGCGATTCGCGTGCCACCTATCAATGGAGCAAAGGCAGCATGGGCCTGGGTCTGCTGGTCACCAGCGGCTATACCGGAAGCGCCTTGAAAGACACCGGATGGGGAATAAATGCCGTGGTTGGCGACAACCGTCCGCAACTGTTCAACTGTCCCGTTGATCGATACTTTGACGACAGCTATCCGAACTTTATCGATTATGTCTATCCCCGCGACAGTTACGACACCGTCGTCGGCTTCCGTGGCCGACACACGGAAGCGAACGGTTCCTCCTGCAATTTTCCCGACGATCTCGCCAAAAAGATGATCGTCCACTGCAACGCCTGCGACCAAAACGGCATCGACGGCCGGCACAACGGCGGCTCCAACTTCAGCTATGGCGATGGCAGCGCCAAGTGGCTGCCGTTCCGCACCTACGTTGGCGACGCCAGCAGCTGTTTTCTATTCCTCGACAAAGCCGACGCCGCCTACAGCAGCAACTGAATGAACGGACGCCCCACCATTGCCGATGTCGCCCAGCGGGCGGGGGTCACCCGCAGCACGGTTTCCCACGCCGTGAGCGGCAAGCGGCCAGTCAGCGAGGAACTCCGGCGCAAGGTGTTCGCCGCCATCGCCGAGCTCGGCTATAAACCCTCCTTCGCCGCCCGCACCCTGCGGGGGGAGCGGACCCGGGTGATCGCCGGGCTCTTCGACAACGTCAGCTTGGGCGGCGCCCTTCCCATCCAGTTGTTTTCCGACGGCCTCCGCAAGCGCGACTATATCTTTTCCGCGTGGTTCTGCGAAACCGGGGAGGACGCCTCCCGCGCCATGAAAAGCTTGGGCACCGGCATGGCGGATGCCGTGGTCAATGCCATGCCGAAAATCAGCGCCCACGAGGCTGCCATGGCCTGCCACCCCCTGCCAACCGTCACCTTTCTCCGCAACTACGAGGGGGCGCCGGTCGCCCTCGATGAGAAGACGCCTTACTACGAAACGCTGGATTACCTCTGGCGGCTCGGGCATCGCCGCATCGGCCTGTTTTATGATGAGAACACGGGCATCGCGGGAAAATCCAATCCACGGGCCGATGCCTACCAGGCGTTTATGACGGCCCGCAACAGCTACGATCCTGAGCTGGTCCGGGAGATCCATACCGTCACCCACACCTCGGGGTTCGACCTGGGGCAAGTCATGGCCCCCCTTTTTCACGCCAAAGGCTGTTCCGCCATCCTGTGCAGCGGCGACATGGAGGCGCTGGGAATCCTGGCTTGGGCGAAGTCAAAAGGGGTAAGCGTCCCGGAAGCGCTTTCGGTGGTGGGGCAGGAGGACATTCCCTTTGCCCGCCTTTCCGTCCCGAGTCTGACCAGTCTCCACGTTCCGCTGGAAGAGATCATTGAGGCCACCATCGACGCCCTGCTGGCCAAAT
>JBAZJM010000316.1:0-5383 GCA_041651315.1 Lentisphaeria bacterium
TGAGGGGCGACGGCCGCCACGTTCACCCTCGACGCCATCGGCAAGTTTCAATCCACGCCCCTCGTGTGAGGGGCGACTGAGCAGGTCACGCAGTTGCTCAGCGGCTTCGTGTTTCAATCCACGCCCCTCGTGTGAGGGGCGACGCCATCCATCAGCGCCTTCAGCGTGTCCAAATCGAGTTTCAATCCACGCCCCTCGTGTGAGGGGCGACGTGTGCCGGAGGCCACGCTTTGGGCGTTGGGCGGTTTCAATCCACGCCCCTCGTGTGAGGGGCGACGGCCGGCGATCGCACCCTCCAGCATGCCGGTGGCGTTTCAATCCACGCCCCTCGTGTGAGGGGCGACCCGCCAAAATCACCGTAGAAGAGGTGGTAAAATGTTTCAATCCACGCCCCTCGTGTGAGGGGCGACTGTTGGCGCTTGGCGAGGTGGCCAAGGCGGCGCGGTTTCAATCCACGCCCCTCGTGTGAGGGGCGACGTGCCGGGAGTGGCGTAGCCGTTGGCCAGGTCTGGTTTCAATCCACGCCCCTCGTGTGAGGGGCGACAGCGCCACCATCTGCTGCTGCGGCAGGCGTTTGTTTCAATCCACGCCCCTCGTGTGAGGGGCGACTCAGTACTCTCATCGAGACCGCCAGCCAGGAAGTTTCAATCCACGCCCCTCGTGTGAGGGGCGACCCGGACTTGCCGCTAGTACGGCTGCCGTTGGAGTGTTTCAATCCACGCCCCTCGTGTGAGGGGCGACTGCCATCTCCCATACAGCCGCGAGCTGTACAACGTTTCAATCCACGCCCCTCGTGTGAGGGGCGACGCCGAGAACTATAACTATTTGTGATACAAAGACAAAAACGCCCCATTCCGCGAACCCGGTGCGGATGGAGCGCAGTTATTCAATTGGGAAAGAACGTGATTGCTGTATTACTCTTGTTTCTAGGAAATTATGGTGCTCCGCGAACCGGCCGATGGCGGCCGTGTCCGCCGGGGGATCGCGGAACGCCCCAACGGGTCAGACAATCATGGGGGCTTCCACATCCACCGCGGGCTTGGCGCCGAGGTGTTCGATGCGATGCTGGTAGTTGCTGCCAAGGTAGTAGAAGCGCAGGCTGTCCTCCTCCGGCATGAACACGTCTTCCAGCCGGCGTTTCAGGGTGGTCCACTGGGCCGGGTCGACATTGCATTCAAAAACTGAGTTTTGGACGCGGATGCCGAAGTCCTGGCAGGCCTTGGCCACGCGCCGCAGGCGCCGCCGTCCATCCGCGGAGACCGTGGACACATCATAGCTGACCAAAACAAGCATGGCTTTCCCTCCATCCAAATTGTCGCCAGCGCGCTGCCAACGGCATCATTTCCAGACAAACGGCGGATAAGCGTCGAGGTCGCCGCGCAGGTGGCGGGCCAGCAGCAGGGCCTGGACATGCAGCAGCAGCCCGACCGGCACGTCCTCCTGAAGGAATGGGTGCCGGATCTCGTCCTGCTTGCGCTTTTGGTAGGCGATGAGCACGGCCTTGCGGGTTTCGTCGTCCATGGTCACCGCCCCGGTCTCGGTGGTCTTGAAGCCCTTACCCGCGACCTGCCGCAGGTTGATCAGGGACAGGGCGAGCCGGTCGGCGATGACGGGGCGGAATTCCTCCATCAAGTCCAGTGCCAGGCTGGGCCGGCCCGGCCGCACCGCGTGAAGAAATCCCTGCTGCGGATCAAGCCCGACGCCCTCGCAGGCCGCCTCCGCGTCATGCGCCAGCAGCGTATAGAGGAATGACAGCAGCGCGTTGAGGTTGTCCAGCGGCGGGCGCCGGCTGCGTTCGCGCATGAAAAAGGCGTCCTTTTCCGTGGTGACCATGCGGTCGAAGACCGAGAAATAGAGCTTGGCCGCGTCGCCCTCGATGCCGCGGAGCACCTCGCGGTCGGAAATGATGTCCAGCGTGTCGAGCGTATGGCCCAGCCGGGCAATGGCCTTGGCCGTCTGGCCGTCCGCGTCGCTTTCCGGATGGTCGCGCAGGGAGCGCTGGAGCACCGTCCGTCCGTTGGCGAGCTTGGCGGTGAGGATGTTTTTGGCAATGGCCAGCGCCGCGTCCGGCAGCTCGGCCCGGCGGTATTGTTCGCGGCGCAGCAGAATGTTGCCGCTGACCGGGCCCTGGACGCGGGCCAGGAACTGGCCGCGTTCCGTTAGGAAACTGACCTGCACGCCCCGTTCCCCGCACAACCCCAACAGGAACGGGCTGCACAGCACATTGCCAAAGGCGACGATGCCGCCCAGGGTATGCAGCGGCAGGCGCAGCCGCTCCTGGCGTTCCACCTCCACCACCACGCACTCGCCCTCCTGCCGCAGGTAGGCGCCCTGGGTGGTGATGTACAGCGTGTTCAGCAGTTTTTTCATGGTTCCGCCTCCAGCATGCGGTGCAGATACGCGGCCACGCCCCGCTGCCCGGAGAGCCGCGGCTGGCACAGGTCGATCAGGGAACAGCGTTCGCACTTGCCCTTGTCATACACGGCCGGCGGCGTGCCGCCGGCCTCCAGCAGCGCATGCAGTCGCGCGGCGGTATCGGCGGTCAGGGCGCGCAATTCAACGGTGAAGGCGACATCCGCCCGGCGCCGGGTGGCGCCATAAAAGAGCGCCCCCGCCGGAATGGCCACGCCGAGCATTTCCTCCAGGCAGAACGCCTGGGCGCAGAGCTGGACCTCGTCGGCCTGGTGGGTTTTGGGCTTGCCGCGTTTGTATTCCACCGGGAACGGCCGCCACCAGCCGGCGGTCTTGGGCAGGGGGACGGCCGTGGTGCTGCCGGCCGCCGCCGTTGCGGAGTCCGCACGGTGGAACTCCACCACGTCCGCCTGGCCGGTCAGGCCCAGGCACAAGGAGCGCAGGCGGACGCCCGTGGCGGTGCGGATGTCGCCCCGGCTTTCGGTGCCGCCGTCATGCACATGCTCGTGCAGGTCGCGCCCCTCGGCGGTGAAGCGGTTTTCCGACCACGCCTGTTCGAGGTGGATCAGCGCGCACTGCCGTTCGCAGTACAGCAGATGCTGCAAGGCGGAGATGGGCAGAAGTTGGTCTTCGGCGTACATGGTTGATGGCCCTTTGCCGTGCCAGTCCACGGTGTCGCGGGGGAGAAAACGGAGTCAAGCCGTCGGGGGCTCCAGGCGCACATACTTCCCGAGTTTCTCACGCAGCACATCGTGGAGGTTGGCCTTGTCCTCGCGATACACGGAGATTAGCCGTTTTCCCTGCTGCTGGTACAGCTTGAGCTTCATCAGCATGCCGATCTTGTAATCGACGGTGTCCATGCCCCAGTACTCGATATAGACATCGAATTCGGGCAGGTAGAAATCGGGGCGGATGGCGTAGCCGTCGATGATGCGGAAGCGGTTGTCATAGCGGAAGGCCAGGCCGAGCGCCGCCAATGCTTCGGCGATGAGCCGTTCGCCCTCGGACTGGACCACGGTGCCAGTGGCGGCCTGGACGGTCTTGTGCAATTCCACCCGCGTTTCCCAGTTGCGGCGTTCAAGGAAGACTTCATCGAAGCAATGGTCACAGTAGGAGCGTTGGAACGCCTGTTGGGCGCGGGCGTATTCGTCGGGCGCCACTGGCTGTCCGCATTTCTGGCAGCGGTGGATGGTGGTTTGCGCCGCGATGCGGGCCGCCTCGTGAATGGTTTTACCGGCGGTGAGCACGCTGCGCTTGACATAGTCCTTCTCGTCCGGGCGGCGGTATAGGTCGCGAAGATCGGGCAACGCGCTTTCCGCGGCGGTTCCGAACGCGCCCAAGGCCTTGGCGGCGTATTGGCGCACCTGCGGATGGGAATCGCGCAAAAGGGCAGTCAGGATGGCCACGGTCTCCGTGGCGGGAACAAGGCCCGCCAACTTGCCGAGGGCGGATGCCGCCAACCGGCGGACCAAGGCTGACTCCGAGCGTGTCAGGGTGGCCAGCTCGGCAAACGCGGCGGCGTCCGCGCTTGTCCCCAGAGCCGTGGCACGGGCGGCGAGTTGGCGTTCGTTCGTAAGATTCATGACGGCGCGGCTTCTGAAAAACGACTTGTTGCGCGCCTCCTGGCGCTACACGGCGTTCAGGGCGGAAACGCGGCCGGAACAAGTCGGTACGACGCGGTGGATGGCTGTTGGTGAATTGTGGGCGGCGTTTCAGGCTAGGGGTTGTACCGGCCAAGTTTCCGCTACCGGACAATGCATTTCTGACACCCGTATAAACGCATGGGGTGGCGCGATATTGTCCGGCATCGCTTTTGGCGGTGTCCGGGCCGGCCAGCCTCGGTCGCCGGCCGGCCCGGAATGGCGCTTGGAGGGTCAGGGCTTCTCGATGATGGTCACGCCGGCCGGCAGACCGTCCTTGTTGATGGCGAAGGCGTAGTCCGCAAAGTCGCGGGCGGGCTTGGCCTTGTCCTTGCGTTCAAGCGTGACGCGCTCGAACAGCTTGTGCGCCGGTGCGTTGCCGAGAGCGGAGTCGTGCTTGAAGATGACCAGTTTCTGGGAGGACATCAGGCCGCGGGCGGCGGAATGGTCGTGCTCGAACATGTTCACCAGGGCGTCCCACAGCAGATTCAGGTCGTCCTCGGAAAAGCCGGTTTGGGCGGCCAGATGCGCGGAGATAAAGCCGTGGGCGACATAGACGCCGTAGGGCACGGTGTTTTTGCGGCCCATGGTGCGGTTGTCGCCGGACTGTTTTTCCGCCTCCGCCTCGGTGGCGACGGCGCAGCGGGTGATGGAAAACTCCGAGGTTACCACCGGGTCGATTGAACGGCCGAAGGTCATTTGGACGGGGCCGCGAACTTGGCCCGCATTGGCACCGGTGGACATGACAGCGCCGAACGTGCGGATGTCGAAGTAGGTCCCGCACATTTGAAGCCGGGCCTTGTCAACTTCTTTGCCTTGCCCTTCACCTTTGGTGTTGCGTTTTTTGCCGTCTTTTTCGTCAACCGGCGGCTTTTCCAGGTCGATGCCAAGATTTTGGTACGCATTCGCAATCAACTTGTTTAAAACAGCCTTTTCTTTGACAAAAATATCGAACCCTTTGACCGAATCTTGCGTCATTTGCACAAAGTTCCGCACCTTGCGCTTGAGGCAGACGTCGGTGACGATGCCCTGGCCGGATTCAGCATCAATGCGGGGGAGGTTGCCAGCGTCGGGATCGCCGTTGGGGTTGCCGTCTTTCACGTCGAAGACGAGGACGAAGTCGTAGCGGTTCTTGATCGGAGTGCTCATGGCGTGTTTTTCCTTTGTTGTTGGTCAGTCGGCCTTGGTTTCGGATTTCTTGGTGAAGAAGTCTTGTTTTTGGTGGTAATAGCCGATGGCAAAACGGCCCTGGTCAGCGAGCGGCAGGTGCGCCGGGAAGTCGCCGATTTCGGACATGATTTCGCCGATCAGTTTTTCGTAGTTGATGCGTT
>JBAZJM010000317.1:0-5345 GCA_041651315.1 Lentisphaeria bacterium
TCCGCGCATAGACATGGCCCGCTTCGCGGAGGAGGTCCATAACCGCTTCATTGTAGGTGCCGTAAGGATAGGCGAAGCCGAGCACCGGCTGGCCGAAGAACTGCTGCAACCGGTCGCGTCCCTCCACGATCTCGCGCCGGGCTTCCGCCAGCGGCAGTTGTTCCAGGTGCGGATGGGTCAGGCTGTGGTTGGCGATGGTAAAGCCGGCGTACACCGCCTGCATCTCGTCCCAGCCCAGGCGTCCGACTTCCGTGTCCTGGTAGGTCCAGGCGGCCGGCGTGCGTTTTTCCTGGTGCAGCCCGGCATTCAGGTTAAAGGTGGCCTTGGCCCCGTGCCGGCGGAGGAGCTCCGTCAGCCGCGCGTCATTGGTCACCCCGTCGTCCCAGCATTGCACCACGGTCATCACGCTGTTCACTGATGTATCTCCTCGATTTTCCCGGGCATACCGTACACCTCGTTTGCGGAGTCCGCCGTGAGAAGTCATCGGTCTCACGCTGGGGGTGACAGGTCTGTTTGGCTGGGCGCCAGGCGCCGGTTTAGTTCGTCATGGTACTTCACCAGCAACCGTTCCGTCCGGTTGCCTTTGACGGTCAGGATGGCGCACACCATGCTCGATGCCGTGAGCAGCAAGAGGAATCCTTGCATGAATCCCAACGTGATGCCGATTTGCACGCCGCCATCAAAAGACATACCCCCCAGTGCTTGAAGCAGACCCTGTGTTTTAAACACCAAACGATGAAACGAGTAAAGCATGGCGAGAAAAGCGCACGTCATAATACCGTGAAATACAGCCAGCCATTTTGACCTGGCAAGTTTCTTCCGGATGGACTCGATATAATCGTTGTCAGCCCTGGCCTTGGGGAGCACTTGTAGGCCGAGAAAAGTTTTCATCTCTGTATTTCCTTGGACTACAACTCAGCCTCTGTCCCCAGCCTTATTGGTTTTCGTCCAGTTGTACCTTACACCGCCTCTGCGGAGTCCGTATGATGCCGGTAAAGACGGCCATCACCAGCAAGGACATCTTGATATCATGGTTGGGACGGCTGGTTCGGCCGACGGTTCAGTTCGTCATCGTACTGCACCAGCAACCGTCCCGTCCGGTAAGTTATGAGTCTTGTACAGGCACACTCGAAGCTGAAGATGCCGGCCAGAAGAATGAGCCCGAGGCTAACGCCTAAAGAGATACCGAGATAAACACTGTAGGCGGGGACCTTCATCGCAAGTATCAGTAGATAAAAGCGAAGCAGAAAATAGAGAAGCATGCATGCGCCGGCACCGTGAAGCAAGATTGTCCACTTCCACCAGCGAAGATGATTGCGAATGGCCTCGACATATTCTGCGTCGGTTTTCTTTTTTGAAAAAATGGGCATGCCGAGAATTTTTTTTACCTGGCGTCGATTACGGTCCTTAACCGCCTCCATATTGATTTGTCCCAGTGAACCATTGGCGGTATCGCGGCGGCGGCAATTCAATGCGTCGTAAAAGGTTACCAATAATCGTTCGGTGTGGCGGGTGGCCAGGGATTTGAATGCGTCCCGAATATTGAAGACGATTAACATGGCAAGGAAACCGAGAAAAGCCCCCATCGTGACACCGATTTGCCGGCCAGGATCACGAGATCCGGCAAGGCTTAAGCAGATGGTTTTTGGGTCGAGGACGAGGTAATTGATCAAGAAAAAACTGCCGAAACACACTCCCGCCACGGTGCCGTAAACGATGGCCATCTGTTTTGGGAGGGCGATGGTCCGCCGGACCGCCGCCACGTACTCGGCATCGGTCCGGGCCAGGAACGGGATGGGAATGCCGAAGAAGGTTCTCATTGATGTGGAGTTAAGCCAGGCGCATCCGCCTGGTCGGCGATGCGAAATCCGCAAGAGATACCGCCTTTATCTTTGGCGGCCTATTATAACACCTGATTGGTGCGGCGGTTCGCCTCAATTGCCATCACGTTTCGGGTAAAAAATTAGGATGCGGATTGCCCGGTGCGGGCAGCAGTGACCCGGCGGATTTCGGCGGCCAATTCATCGGCCAGAGCAATGCCCTGCATCTCCTTGTGCAGGACGATGACGCCGTCAATGGCGAGAAGCATCCGGGTGTCGGTTTCCGGGGAGAAATCCGGCACGGCGTCCTGGAGCGTTGCAAAAGAACAACGGCCACCATTGGCAAAGGCCACCTGAAGCAGCCGCGCCAGCCGTTGCGCATCGGTGGCCAGCAGGTGCCGCACCTCATTTAGGGCACGAAACGAGCCCGTCAACAGGAGGGGCCCAAGAAGAAACGGCATGGCCAGCATCTTGATGACCAGCCCGGTGCTGGCAGGGCCGAAAAGCTGCATGTCGGCAGGCAGTCCCGGTCCCCGCTGGGCGCAGTTTCCGGAGGAAAGGCAATACGTAAGAAAATACCACTCCTCGCCGTGGATGATGTTTCCTGACTCTGCCACGGGGATTTCGCCCCGTGCTTTGCTGTCATACGTGGCGGAGGCCCAATACCTAAAACCGGCTTGGCGCACGGAGACAAAAAGGACGGCCAGGAACAGCGTTCCCGAAAGCGGCGGGAGAAACGTCGGCACCGGCTCAACAAACCACACCAGCAGTGGCCCCAGCCAACAACCAAAAAGAAACAGGAGTCCGAGACACACCAAGGCAATGCTGCCGGCAAAGACGGCCATCGCCAACAGCGGGAATGCCTTGCGCCGGAGTTGGCGGCGGACCAAGGCCTCACCAGTCAGGGAAAGGGTGCTTTTTGTCTCCATGGCGTTGTCCCAACGGAATTATCGCCGGCCGCGTTCGCGGGCAAGGATCGGCTCCGTCAGCCGGAGCTGAGCTGTCGGGCCCTGAGCCACTGTCGGCAGGCCGCCTGCCACTGCGCCCACTCCGTGCTGCTGCCGCAGCCCAGTCCATGGTCGCCGGAGGGCAACCGCAGCAGTTCCACCGGCACCCCGTGCGCCCGCAGGGCGTCCTGGTAAAGGTCGCTGTTGGCGACCGGCACCGCCGAGTCCGTGACGGAATGCGCCAGGAAGGCCGGCGGTGTCTCCGGGGTGACCTGAGTCTCGTTGGAGAGCTGGGCCACCAGTTCGGGCGACGGGTTGGCCCCCAGCAGATTGGCCGTGGAGCCGCCATGCCCCTGCGGCCCCATGCTGATCACGGGATAGATCAAGATTTGGAAATCCGGGCGGCAACCCTGGCGCTCGACCGGATCAGCGGATTTCGGGTCGCCCGCATCGTAATGGGTGGCCAAAGTGGCGGCGAGATGGCCACCGGCGGAAAAGCCCATCACGCCGATCTTCGCCGGATCGAGGCCCCACTCTTTGGCGTGGCAGCGGACGGTGCGCAAGGCCCGCTGCGCATCCAGCAGCGGCGCCGGGTGCCGGTAGGGCGCGATGCGGTATTTCAGGACGATGCCGGCAATGCCCTGGGCAGTGAGCCAGCGGGCGATATCATGCCCCTCATAAGACATCACCACGACGCCGTAGCCGCCCCCGGGACAGATGACAACCGCCGTGCCGGAAGCCTGGCCGGCAGGCGGCAGATACACGGTGATCTCCGGACTGTCGGCGGGTTGCGCGCCATTGGCCAGGGGCGCGCGGCCGGGCCACAGGGGCAGGGTCGCGGGCTCCCCGGCGCCCGCCCCAGCAACCGCCAGCCCGACCGCAACGGCCGCCGCGCCCTTCGTGAAGGTCTTCGACTCGCTCATGCTTGCTCCCTCTCGATTCCCCATGCCGGGATTAAGGTCATTCATTTGGGACGACGGCCAAATCCGCCGGTTGCGGTTGCCGGTCCTCTGAGACGTTTTCAAAAGTATACAGCCTGCTGGAACCGCATGCGAGAGCATGCCTTGGAGTGTCGGCGGCTTCGACGCCGCCCTGGTATGAATGACCGCTTGCTGACGTGCGCGGCTTGGCAAACCGCCACACGCTAAAGCGTGAACTCAAACGGCAGGCGCCCCGTGTTGAGTCCAGCCTCCAGGCTGTCTTCAGAGTGCGGCGGCGGGCGGGCAGGGTTTCCGCCAAACTCCGGCCCGCACAGCACGTGTGCGGCGTCGCGGAACGGCATCCCCTCCAGCGCCAGCAGCGCGCGCTTCATCGCCGCCCCGCCCCCATAGCCGCCCAAGGCGCCGCCGGAGCGCACCACCCGATGACAGGGAATGACCAGGGGGAACGGGTTGGCGGCAAGGGCCATGCCCGCGGCGCGGGCGCCGCCGGGCGCGCCGGCCTGCCGCGCCAGCAGCCGGTACGTGCTGACCCGGCCACGGGGAATCGCGTGGGTGGCCCGCAGAATCCGTTGCTGGAAGGCGGAGCACCGGTCGAGGCGGAGTCCGCCGAGGGTGAACGAGACAGCGGCACCGTTCAATAAGGCTTCAACCTGGTCCAGCAGGGCGCTGATCGCGGCACAACCGGCCGCCGGCACACCGGGACACACCGCGGCCACCGCCTCCCGGGCCAGCCGCTCCGGCCGGGGCAGCCAAAGGCGGCAGACCTCCGCCCCGTCCCGGCCGGGCGCCCACAGCACGGCCACCACGCCGAACGGGGTGGCGCGAAAAACGGGGTGGGATGATGGAACGACGGTCGGCCTCATTTTCCGAACGCTTCTGCGCATAATTCAGTACAACGAACGCTGGGCACCCCGCCTGAGGGCAAGGCGTTTGACACGAAAGCGGCTTATCCGGCCTTGGGCGCCAAGTGCTCGGGAACGTGGACGCTGCGCACCAGGTCCTCAAACTGCTCGCGGTCGCGGATCAGCCAGTGCCGGCCGTTGTTGACCAGCACCTCGGCGGGACGGAGGCGGCCGTTGTAGGGGTAGCTCATGGCGTAACCATAGGCGCCGGCGTTCTCGACCACCACCAGGTCGCCGAGGGTGATGCCCTCGGGAAGGGGGCGGTCCTTGACCCAGAAATCGGTGTTTTCACAGATCTGGCCGCACAGGCCGACCGGGCGGCGCGGCTCGCTCTCGCGGCCGTCGACGTAGATGTGGTGGTAGGCGCCGTACATGGCCGGGCGGGCCAGGGTGTTCATGCCGACGTCGGTGCCGATGATGCGGCTGTAGCTGTCCTTGATGGTGTGGACGCGGCCGACGATGTAGCCGGCATCGCCGACGAAGTAGCGGGCCGGCTCCATCATCAGGCGCGGCGGCTTCATGCCGTATTCGGCGATCTTCTCCTTGAACGCGGTGGCGACCTGGGCCGCGGCGGCGTCGATGTCGAGCGGCGCGTTCTTGTCCTCGGGCTTGTAGGGGATGCCGAGGCCGCCGCCGAGGTCGATGAAGTCGAATTCGATCTGCAATTCGCGGCTAGCCTTGCCGATGAGGTCCATGATCAGCCGGGTGATGAAGCCGAAGTACTCGGGGTCGCGG
>JBAZJM010000318.1:0-5340 GCA_041651315.1 Lentisphaeria bacterium
GAAAAAGTTCATCGGCGGGGTGCCGATGAAACCGGCCACGAACAGGTTGGCGGGCTGGTCATAGAGCACCCCCGGGGTGGCCACCTGCTGCACCACGCCGTCCTTCATCACCACGATGCGGTCGCCCGGCATTTGACGTGCCGCCGCTGCCACGGCATATTCAGCCATGACGCCAAAAGTCATGGCGGCGGGAAGGACATGGGTGGCGGGATGGAGCTGTGCGTGATCGCGGGCGCGCGCCCCAATTTCATCAAACTGGCGCCGGTGCTGGCCGCTCTGCGCGACTTGGGGGTGCCCCACACCCTGGTCCACACCGGGCAGCACCTCGATCCTGCCATGTCCGACGTTTTTTTTCAGGAACTCGGGATCCCGCCCCCCGAGCACCACCTCGGCATCGGTTCTGACGCACCGGTCCGGCAGCTGGGCAACATGCTGCTGGCGCTGCACGACTGTTGGGCGGGGCAGCGGCCGCGGCTGGTGCTGGTGGCCGGCGATGTCACCTCAACCCTGGCCGGCGCCCTCGCCGCCGCCAAGGCGGACATTCCGGTGGCCCACCTCGAGGCGGGGCTGCGCTCCTTCGACCGGACCATGCCCGAAGAACTCAACCGGGTGCTCACCGACCAGCTCTCCGAGCTGCTCTTTACCACCGAGGCGGCGGCGGCCCGCAACCTGGCCGCGGAAGGGATCGGCGCGGACCGCATTCGTTTCACCGGCAACTGCATGGTGGACACCCTTGACCGCTGGCTGCCGGCCGCCCTTCAGCGCGAGCCATGGAAAAGCCACGGCGTCGCCCCTGGCCATTACGTCCTGGCCACCCTGCACCGGCCCTCCAATGTGGACAGTGCCGGGGCGCTGCGGAGTTCGCTCGACGCCCTGGCCCGGGTTGCGGCGCGGCTGCCGGTGCTTTTCCCCGTGCATCCGCGCACCGCCCGCCGGCTCCGCGACGACGGCTTCCGGCCGCCGCCGGGGCTGCGGCTGCTGGAGCCGCAGCCCTATCTCACCAATCTCGGCCTGATGGCCAAAGCCCGGGTGGTGCTGACCGATTCGGGCGGCATGCAGGAGGAGACCACCGCCCTCGGCGTGCCCTGCCTGACGCTGCGCGAGAACACCGAGCGGCCGGCCACCCTGGTGGAACATGGCGGCACCAGCCGGCTGGTCGGTCACCGGGCCGAAAACGTGCTGGGCGCCTTCGATACCGTGCTCGCGGGCGGCTGGCCGCCGTCTGTCCGCCCGCCGTTGTGGGACGGCCAGGCCGGACGCCGTGTCGCCGCGGAACTCGACCTTTGGCTGACGGCGAGCCGCGCCACGTCGCACGATCCATAATCTACCGCAATCAAGGCACCAAAAGCACACGCCATGGGACAGGCGGCCAAGGACACCGGCGGGGAGGGCGAGCGGCAGCGGTTGCGCGAACGCTTCGGCGCCTTTGACGGCCAGGCCGGCGGCCGCTGGGACCCGGCCAATCCCGGCACGGCCAGGATGGTGCGCGAACGTCGCGGCCGCCTGCTGCAGTGGATGGCGGAGGAGCATTGCCTGCCCTTGGGCGACCGCACGGTCCTGGAAATCGGCTGCGGGGTGGCGCATGAGAGCGAATGGCTGCTCAGCCAGGGGGCGCTTCCCCACCGGCTGTGGGCCGTCGACCTGGTGCCGGAACGGCTTCGTCTGGCCCGGGCGCGCGTGCCGCAGCTGCAGCTCGCCGCCGCCGACGCGGCGCGGCTGCCGTTTGCCGGTGCCAGCTTCGACCTGTTGCTCATCGCCGCCGTCTTCAGTTCGGTGCTGGATCCGCGTTTGGCGGCCGCCATGGCGTGCGAGGCGGACCGGGTCTTGAAGCCGGGCGGCTTCCTGGCCTGGTACGACTTCCGCTGGCGGCACCCCCTGAACCGCGCCGCCCACGGCATTTCCCGCCGGCAACTGAAGGCGTGGTTCCCCGGTTACGCCGGCCGCCTGGAAACCGTGACTTTGCTGCCCCCCCTGGCCCGGCGCCTTGGCCGGTGGACGGATTCCCTTTACCCGTTGTTGGCGCGCCTGCCCTTCCTGCGCGGCCACTGGCTCGGCCTGCTGCGCAAACCAACGGCGGGGTGACCGGGAAATCAGGCGTCCGGGGCGGCGGTGGCGGGACGGTCATAAACGTAATCGAGAATTTTCCGGTCCGGCACGCGGCTGGCCGGATTGCCGCAGATCGCATGGAGCTTGTCCGCGAGCTGCCGGAGCCGGCTGTTGCCGTCCGCAATCAACCGCAGCAGGTCCGCCTGTTCCGCCGGCATCTCGCCCAGGCGGTTGCCGAGCAGCATGTCGACGGCGCAGGTGATCACGCACAGCGGCTGCATGAGTTCCTGGATGATTTCGGCCAACACCGCGAACAGGTTGTGGTGCGCATCCCGTTTCCGTTTGGCGGGACCCGTTGCCTGGCCGGCCCCGCGCAGCTCCTCGGCCAGGGCCGTCAACCGGGCCAGCTTGCCCTCGATCCGCTCCGCCATGGCGGCCAGTTCCGCGGTGACCGCAACGACGGCGGTTTTCAGTTCGGCTCGGGTTTCCTCGGGGCGGTGGACTTCCAGCGGATGCGGGGTCAGCAACAACTCCAGGTGCGACAGCTGCCGGAGCAGGGAGACGTTTCCGGACACCCCTCCGCGCGCGCCGGAGTCCTCCCGTGAATCCGGGGCGGCCGCGCCGCTGGCCGCCGCCAGTTCCCGTACCGCCTCCTCCTCCAAACCTTCCGCCAACAGCCGTTCCTGGAGGGCCGCTGCCGCCTCATGCCCGGCGGTGCGCTTGAGGAACCGCATGACCCGGCCTTCCGCCGTCTTCAGGGCCTGGCGCTTTTTCAGGTATTCGGCCGCCAGCGCATCAACGGCCACGTTCTGCTGCAAGTCGCGGAGGGTTTCGGTGACGGTGGTGAGGGCCGTGTCGGACAGGCCGGCCCCGCGCAACCGCTCCTGCAGTTCCGCTTCCAGCCGCACCAACAGTTTCGCCAGCTCCTTCCGGCCCTGCTGGGTGTTCACCGCCGGACCGTCCAGCAGTTCCTGTCCCTGGCGGCGCAGGCTGTCGATGACGGCCCCGCAACGCATTTCGGCCGTCGCCGGCGTTGCCTGCCCCTCAGGGAAGAGGCCGGCCTCCTTCAGAATCAATTCCGCCAGGCGGGCGGCGGCGGCTTCCGGCGATGGCGGTGCCGGAGGCGGGGGAGGGGCGGGGGGCTCTGCACGGGGTCCGGCTTCCCCATGCTCCAGGCTGGCTGCCGGGACGCTGGCCAGGCCGTCCGCCGTCAGGCCGGCCAGGTCCTCCTTTTTGAGCACCACCTCGTTCTCCTCCACGCGTCGGTAGGAAGACGTGTCGATGCGGATCAGGCTGGCGGGATTCCGCAGTTCCTGCAGGGCGGCCTTGATCTTGGCCGACGGCATGCCGAGCACATGCGCCAGCCGGGCCAGGTCCTCCCGCCCCGCGCCGTGGTGGAACGCCAGATTGTCGATCCGGCAGTTTTCCATTTTGGTGGTGAGCCCGGCGATCAGCGGGTTGCGGGTGGTGACGGGCAGGCTGTCGGCCAGCAATTCGCCGTCCATCGCGGTCAGGGTCATTTTTTCCCGTTTGACCAGCAGCGGGCCGATGGCGGTTGTTGCCTCGTCGAGCGCCTGCTGCACCATTTTGTGCTCGAACGTGTAGACACTGGCCGTGCCGATCAGCTGGCCGACCAGCCGCAGAAACTCGACCACCTCCGGCGGCGCCACGGCGGGCGTGGAAAAGAGATTGTCAAACGTGTTTTCCATGGGGGTGGGGGATCCGTGCCGGAATAATCGGGGGTAGCGGGGGTTCGTCAGCTCAGAACCGGAAGTCGCGCTGGCCGTCCTGCATTTGGGCCAGGTGCTTGGCGGCAATGGTCCGGACCTTTTCACTCGGAATGCGCAGGAGCTCTTGGGCGATCAGCGCCTCGCCCTTTTGCTTGGTATCGGGAGAGGCGTAGTCCTCCAGGTATTCCTTCAAGGTCATCAGGGCGTTGGGCTGACAACAGTTGGCGATCTGCCCGGACTTGACCAGCTGCATGAAACGGTCGCCCGTGCGCCCCTCGCGGTAGCAGGCGGTGCAGAAGCTGGGGATGTAGCCGAGCCCCAGAAGCCAGTTCACGATCTCGTCCAGAGTGCGGGTGTCATTGACCTCAAACTGCGCGGAATTGTCATCCGCCGCCTCCGGCTTGACGTAGCCGCCGACGCTGGTGCGCGAGCCGCCGCTGATCTGGGAGACGCCCAGTTTCAGCACCCGCTCGCGGGTGGCCTGGGATTCGCGGGTGGAGATGATCATGCCGGTGTACGGCACGGCGATGCGGATGACCGCCACGATCTTCTCGAACGCCGCGTCCGAAATGGCGTTGGAGAACGTCGTCGGGTCGATGTCGTCGGCCGGGCGGATGCGCGGCACGCTGATGGTGTGCGGGCCGACCCCCTTGGCCGCTTCCAAGTGTTCGGCGTGCATGAGCAGGCCGACGAAGTCGTAGCGGTACAGGTTCAGGCCAAAGAGGACGCCGATCCCGACATCGTCAATGCCGCCGTCCATGGCCCGGTCCATGGCCTCGGTGTGGTAGGCGTAGTCGTGCTTGGGGCCGGTGGGGTGCAGGGTCTCGTAGTTCTGCCGGTGGTAGGTCTCCTGGAACAGGATGTAGGTGCCGATGCCGGCGTCCTTGAGCTTGCGGTAGTTCTCCACCGTGGTGGCGGCAATGTTGACGTTGACCCGGCGGATGGCGCCGTTCTGGTGCTTGATGCCGTAGATGGTCTTGATGCTTTCCAGCACATACTCGATGGGGTTGTGGACCGGGTCTTCGCCGGTTTCCAGGGCCAGCCGCTTGTGCCCCATGTCCTGCAAGGCGACCGTTTCGCGGGCAATCTCCTCCTGGGTCAGCTTTTTGCGGGAGATGGTCTGGTTCTTGAGGTGATAGGGGCAGTAGAGGCAGCCGTTGATGCAGTAGTTGGAAAGGTACAACGGCGCGAACATGACGATGCGGTTGCCGTAGAAGCGCTGCTTGATCTCCCGGGCGAGGGCGAACATCTTCTCGTTCTCGTCCGGCAGGTCGCATTCCAAAAGGACGGCCGCCTCGCGATGGGTGAGGCCCTTGCAGTCCCGGGCGCGTTCGATCAGGCGGTCGATCAAGGCACGGTTGCGCTTGTTCTGCGCGGCATAGGCCAGCGTGGCCAGCACTTCACCGTCGTCGATGAAATCGGCCGCGTGGGGGGATTGGGGATCATACATGGTGGGCTCCGGGTTCGGGGGCGCGGGTCATCAGGGACTTGACCTGGACTCCCGGGAGAGTGCCCAACTTGCCGGTAAAGGCGCTGACGCGGTCGACCGGCATGTCCACCACCA
>JBAZJM010000319.1:0-5337 GCA_041651315.1 Lentisphaeria bacterium
GTGCCCGTAAGCTGCCCCCCGGCCTGCCACTGGGCCAGCGGCGTGTCGTCAAAGGCGACCCTGCCGGCGTCATTCCAGAACAGGTTGTCGCGGAAGAGGAAATGCGTCGGCAGCCAGGTGCCGCAACCGAGCCGGCCCTGGCGCCAGAACACCAGGTTGCGCTCCAGCACACAGGTGCGGTGCGCCTCCACCTTGCCGGGATGGACGTGGGCATGTTCGGCCAGGGCGAAGATGTTGTTGCGGACCAGGTTGTCGCGGCCGTAGTGCGTCGAGAAGCCGGCATGCTCGGTGTGGTGGACCACGTTGTTGTCGATGACAAACTCCGAGCTGCCCTCGTCCGGGTACAGCCCCCAGCCGCCGTAGCCGAAACAGGCGACGTGGTGGACGTGGTTGTTTTTGACCGTGCCGCCCGGATGGATGCCCAGGGTGTAGATGCCGCCGTTGTCGGAGAGGATCTTCTGCCAGTTCACATGGTGGACGTGGTTGTACTCGATCCGGTTGTCGACGGTGGCGGAGTCCGCATAGCCCCAGGTCCAGCCGCAGGAGATGCCGGTGTAGTTGACGTCGAAGATGTGGTTGTGCAGCAGGCGGTTGCCGCCGGCGTTGCCGACGAACAGGCCGACCGCGCTCAAATGGATCAGGCCGGCGTCGTGGATGGTGCAGTCGGTCACCGTGGTCGCCATCGGCTTGCGGTCGCCGCGGCCCTCGATCATGGCCGGCACGGTCTCGTTCACGCGGCGCATCCATTCGTGGTCGATGCGGACGCCGCCGCCGCCGAGGTCGTGCAGCCAGCAGCCGGCGATGAGGTTGTGGTGGCAGCCGGTCATGGTTTGGACGCCGTATTGCGCCACATGGGCGACTTCGCAGCCGTACAGCGCGCAGTCCTCGGCATGGTCGAACTGGACGGCGCCCGGCACCTTGTAGGCGGCCTGGATCGAGCCCACGTCGTCCGCCGGATAATCCCAGTCGGCGTGCTGGAGGACCAGGTTTTCAAGCGTGACATGACGCACCGGCGCGGCCTCGCTGCCGGCGAAGCGGACCACCGCGGCCAGGCGCGGCGCGATGACTTCCGTCTCCGCCTGGGTCTCGCCGGGGCGCGGCAGGTAATAGAGGCGGCCGGCGGGCCGGTCCAGATACCACTCGCCCGGGTCGGTCAGCGCCTCAAAGACGTTGTCGGCAAAGTAGCGGGAGTATTCGCTTTTCTCGTCCTGCAGGGGGCCGAAGCACTTGCCCCGGAACTGCACGGTGCGCGTGGCGCTGTCCAGGGTGCGGATGCGGTGGTGCATCTCGAACCACAGCCGGAGCACGACCAGCTTGACGTCGTCCAGGTTCTTCCAGGAGGCCTGGATGTCGCCGTCGCGGTACAGGGCGGCCGTGGGGCCGCGCTCCCAGTCGGTGACATCGGCGGCGGCGCCGGTACCGGGAACCCCGGTGAAGCGGTAGGTGCCGGTCTTGGGCAGGCGCGGCCGCCAGCGGCGCTCGCCGTTGACGAACAGCTGGGTGAAGGTCCAGGCGCCGGCGCGGACCTCGGGCAGGTCGGCAATCCAGCAGGGACGGCCGTGCACCTCGCCCGTCTGCCACCCAGTGATCCGCCGGCCGCCGGAAAGCACGGCGCGTTCGCCGGCAAACGCCGCGAAGGTCACCGGCGCCTCCGCCGTGCCGGAGTCTTCCGCGGTGAAGGCCAGCGGTTCCTCAAGGTGATAGGTGCCCGCCCGCAGCAGCACGGAACAGGGGCCGGCGGCCGGACCTTCCCGGCGCCCGCGGCGGAGCGCCGCCAGGGCGCCCGCGGGGGTGGCCAGCGGGCCGTCCGACCCGTCGGCGGCCGGCTCCGGGAGAAGCCCTGACCAACTGTCCCGGCCGCAGGGGGAGACATACAGGGTGACGCTGACGCGGTTTGTCATGGGGAGTATCCGGAAAGGGTGGATGCAACGTTGCAGGACGGGCAAAATCCCTAATCTAAGGGGTTCCCATCCCCCCTGCAATCCGCCGCGCCCTCCGGGCGTGTGACATGTTTGTTGGTTGATCCGGTTTCCCGGAGATTTCTTGCTTGATTATTGATCTATAGGTTTCCATACGATACCGATTCCGATACCGATTTCCGATACCGAGAACAGCCGGAGGAGTCATTAGCTGAGGGCGCGCCCGAGTTATTCATGAACCTCGGGTGTTACCTGCTGGAGCTGAGCGCTTGTAGCGCGGCGGCGACGTTCCGCCGGGCTGCCAGCCCTGAGCTGCCGGGGAAACTAATCCAAGCTCAGTTTGCCATCGGGGTCGGTATCGGAATCGGTATCGTTGCGGCCAGTTCGGATTCCATGTGCGCTTGGCAATCGATTTTTCTGGCAGGTGCCATCCGACAAACTGACCTGCGCCCGGTTCAGCGCACCAGCCAGCCGCCGTCGACCACCAGGACGTGGCCGTCGACATAGTTGCTGGCGTCGCTGGCCAGGAAGAGCAGGGGGCCGACCAAGTCCTCGGGGCGGCCCCAGCGGCCGGCGGGAATGCGGTCGCGGATCTTGGGTTCACGCACCGGATCAGCCTTGATCGGCGCGCACATGTCGGTGTCGAAATAGCCGGGGGCGATGGCGTTGACGTGGATGTTTTTTGCCGCCCATTCGTTGGCCAGCGCCTTGGTCAGCCCGGCCACGCCGTGTTTGGCGGCGGTGTAGGCGGGCACCGTCCAGCCGCCCTGGAAGCAGGACAGGGAACCGATGTTGACGATCTTGCCGCCGCCCTGTTTCTCCATCACCCGGGCGGCCTGCTGCGACAGCTCGAACACGGCGGTCAGCATCAGGCTGAGGATGAAATCCCATTTGCCGAGGTCAAATTCCAAGGCCGGTTGCCGGTGCTGGATACCGGCGCTGTTGACCAAAATGTCGAGGCGTCCAAAACGCTCCACCACCTGCGGCACCAGCCGCTGGCGCTGGTCACGCTCGGACAAGTCGGCCTGGAAGTAGGCCCAGGGGGCGCCGGCGGCCGTCATTTTCTCCGTCAGTTCCGCGCTGGCCGCGCCGCTGCCGTTCACCGCCACCGTGGCGCCGGCCCGTGCCAAGCCCTCCGCCATGGCCAGCCCCAGCCCGCGCCGGCCGCCAGTCACCAACGCCACTTTGCCGTTCAATTCAAACATGGTAGTTGCCTCTTGTGATGATTTCACCACGAAGACACGAAGAGCACGAAGGTTAAATCGAAGAGGCTTTCTTACGCTTGATTTGCCGTGGAATGCTTCGACCGAGCTTCGTGTCCTTCGTGCCTTCGTGGTGAGGGATTTAATGTGGAATGCGTTGGAGGGGGGCGGTTATTCTGGTTTCCATTCAATGGGACAGGTGGCGGCGGCGCCACCGTCCACCGGCAGGATCAGGCCGGTGATCATGGACGAGGCGTCACTGGCCAGGAAGACGACGGGGCCGACCAGCTCGGGCGGCTGGCCGATGCGCTTCATCGGCAGCTTGGTGATCACCTGGGCCATGAAGTTCTGGTTGGCAAAAATGCTGGTGGCGTTCATCTCGGTCTGGAACCAGCAGGGCGCCACCGCGTTGACGCGGATGCCTTGGTCGCCCCATTCGCAGGCCAGTTCCTTGGTCAGGGAGGCGATGGCGCCCTTGGTCGCGCTGTAAGCCGCGTTGCCGCGGCCGGTGCCGACGAAGCCGCCGCCCAGGGCCGACATGTTGACGATGTTGCCGCTCCCCTGGGCGAGCATGATCTTGCCGGCTTCCTGGCACATCCAGAAGGTGCCGTAGTAGTTGACCTCGGTGAGCCGGCGCACGGTGGCCGGCGGCATTTCGGGGGTGGGGATGCGGGCGGTGATGCCGGCGATGTTGATCAGAATGTCGATGCGCCCGAAGTCGGCCGCGATCCGGGTTACCGTCTGCCGGACCGCGTTCTCGTCCGCCACATTGCAGCCGTAGGCACGGGCGGTGCGGCCCGTGGCGGCGATGGCGGCCACGGTGTCGCGGCTATTGTCGGCGGCCAGGTCAACGGCGGCCACATCGGCGCCGAACTCCGCCAGGCCGGCGGCCACGGCGCGGCCGAGGCCGCGGCCCGCGCCCGTCACCACCGCCACCCTGCCGGTCAAGTCAAAGAGATGTTGTATGTTCATTGTGCCGTTCCTTAAAATAAAACTGTCTTCGTTTGCGATTCATCTCGCATTGGCAAGATGTTTAGCAGGGCCAACGGCCCGATATCATATCAGCCTGGGGCAACGCCCCAGGTTAGACGACCCCAAATGGTTGAGGGCTGAAGGCCCGTTTTATTGAACGCCCCTTCAGGGCTCGCGGGTTCCTGTTTTTCTTCCTGGGGCGTTGCCCCAGGCTGGTATGAATGCGCGCCGTTGGCGCTCCAGCCGTCATGGCCTCCGGCTCCGATTCCATCCTCCATCGGTCGTCAATTCGGTTGTTTCTCTGTGTCTCCGTGCTTCTGTGAGAGAATGTATTAAAGCGTGGAATTAGACGCCGGGGACATAGCCGCGGCCGAAGGGGGCGTCGCTGAAGTGGCGGAAGCCGTCCCCGAACGCCATCCACGAGGTGCTGCCGCCGTCCAGCACCAGGGTTTGGCCGAGCAGGTAACGGGCATGGTCGCCGGCCACGAAGACGGCGAGCTTGGCCACGTCGCCGGGGGTGCCGGCAAAGCCGCAGGGTATGCCCGCGCCCAAGGCGTTGGGGTCGGTGCTCATGACCTTGCGGTGGTTGTCGACGGTGACCGCGCCGGGGGCAATGGTGTTCACCCGGATGCCCAGGGGCGCCAGTTCAATGGCCAGTTCCCGGGTGTAGGCGATGATCGCGCCCTTGGTGCCGGCGTAAACCGCATGTCCGGGGGCGCCCCGGAAGGCGTGGATGGAGGAGATGTTGATGATGCTGCCGCGGCCGGCCGCCAGCGCCGGCACCAGGGCCTGGGTCAGGAAGAACTGGGCCCGCACGTTCACATGGTACAGGGTGTCGAACTGTTCCGGGGTGACCTTCAAAAACGGCATGTTCATGGTGACGCCGGCATTGTTGACCAGGACATCCAAGCCGCCGAGGAACTCCAATGCCTGGGCGGCCAGCCGTTGCGCCTCGCCGGTCTGGTTGAAGTCGGCCGCAAACGCCTCGGCCCGGCCGCCGGCCTGGCGGATCTCCTCCACCGCCCGGGCGGCACCGTCGCGGGTGTGGGAGTAATGCAGGGCCACCGCGGCGCCCTGGCGGGCGAATTCCAGGGCGATCTCCCGGCCGATGCCGGTGCCGGAGCCGGTGACGAGAACGCGCTTATTTTTCATGGCAAGGCTTTCGGGGAAGGGGGGGGCGTGGACACGGTGCACTTGGTGGACCGGGTGGACACTGTGGACGGGGGCCGTCCCCCTCAAGTTTA
>JBAZJM010000320.1:0-5332 GCA_041651315.1 Lentisphaeria bacterium
GGTACGCGCATCCTTGAATCCACGATACCTTTTTACGGCTCCTTTTTCCCTGGCCATTTTTTCCCAACCATCGGGGAGAAAGGTGAGAAGATAATCGAAATCATCCTCAAGGCTTGTGGCACCATCCAGCGGCATCACCATGGCAACCTCCTGCGTGTACGGCTAGAATCAACACCTCCTTTTCAATGTACTGTTTAAACGGCGAAAAACCAACTTTATCTTAACGCTTATGGGGCAACGCCCCAGGTTTGCGAGAAGAAGAAATCAAGGGCTGAAGGCCCGCTTCATGAAACGCCCCTTCAGGGCTCAAACGTTATATTCCGCTTTTCCTGGGGCGTTGCCCCAGGCTGGTATGAATGCGCGCCGTTGGCGCTCAAAACCGAGCTTAACCTGATGGCTATGGGCGACACGCCCGTGCCTACAGCGGAACACCCCCTCTTCACAGGGGTGCACCCCGCGGCTGGAATTTGGCAAAACTCAACGGTTACGGTTTTCCCGTCCCGGCGGGACGGGGCGGGAATAGGCAGGGGCTTCAGCCCCTGTTTTGTCGCCCCCGATTTCGCGTGCCGTTAGGTACGCGGCGAATCGCGGCGTACCTACGGCACGCCACCATTAATTTTCCCGGAACAGGGGCTGAAGCCCCTGCCTACTTTCGTTCAGTCCCTACGGGACGAAGCCGCCCCCCGTACTGGTGCCAAACTCCAGACACGCTAAAGCGTGAACTCAAACGACCTGCACCCCCTTGCCGGCGGGTGTATGACAGTTTTGTCGGATGATGTTGGGGCCACCCTTTTGGAAAAGGGTGCTCCTCCCGCGCTTCGCGCTCAGCAGCCCCGGCTCTGCCGGGTCGCTCACATGTTCGCTCTGCATCCCCCTTCCCAAAACGTTTGTTTAATTTTGCGGATTCCGCAGGCCATCCCTACCACCCCAATCGTGACCCGTCGCTCAAGGTGGCCTGCGGAATCCGCAAAAGGCACAAAAAGGTTTGACGGAGGGTTTGGGAACCGCCTTTCCTCAAAAGGGGGTTCCCAACCAACAAAATTGTCATGCCCCCCGGCCGGCCGCCGGGTGGCTGGCCGGCGGGACCGGCCTTATAGTCGCCGCCATGGCGCGGAATGTCATGTCACGGTTTGGCCGGCCCACCTGGTGGCGCGGCTGGCGCCCCGCTTGGGCGTTGCTGCTGGCGGCGGCCACCTCCTGGGCCGCGGGCGTCCGGGTTGTGGAACCGGTCACGGCGCGGCTGGCCGGCTCCGGGCAGGAGGTCCGGCTGCCGCCGGGCACGGAGTATCCGCTGCTCCGGCTGGACGGCGCCCGCTGCCGCATTCTCTATCCGACGGCGCCGGGAATTACGGTTGAGGCCACGGTGCCCGGCGACCGGGTCCAAGTGGTGGAACAGACGGCGGCGGAGCGGGCCGCCGCCGCGCGCCGGCAGGAACAGGCGGCGTTTGCCGCGGCGCAGCGGGCCAGGGGCATGGTCGCGGTCGGCGAGGTCTGGGTCACCGGGCCCCAGGCCGCCGCCATGAACGAGGTGCGGCGGCTGGCGGCGGTCGTGCCCGCGCTCGCGGAACGGCGGCGCGCGGCACTCGAAAGCGAACAGAAACGGTCGGCCGCCTTCGCCGAGCTGACCGCCCGGGTGGAAGAGCTGGCTGCCGAGGAGGAACGGTTGGCCGCGGACCGGGAACAGTTGACGGCGGAGAAGACCGCGCCGAACCCGCGGCTTCCGAAATCGGCCACCGAATACAATGAACGGGTCATGGCGCACAACCGCCGGGCCGGCCGGCACGCCCAGGCGCTCAAGCGCCAGCAGGAGCTCCAGGCCGCCTATGCCGAGATCCGGACCGCCGCCGCCGAGGCGCGGGAGGCCTACGGCCAGGAGGAACAGGCTTTCCTGCTCGCGGCGCGGGCGGCGCGCGAGCAGTTTTTGACGGCGGCCCAGCCGGCCGACCGCCGGCAATGGGAGGTCCTGCATCCCTACGGCCTGTGGCTGGCACAATTGACGGAAACGGTGCTCGGCCCCACCGGCCCCGGCCGGGCCGCCAGCCAGGGGGTGTGGATTACGGGCCGGATCAACAACACCTTGGAGCTGCGTTTCCTGGTGGATACCGGGGCGTCCTGGATCGCCCTTTCCGACACCCAGTTTCTGCGTTTGGGCGTGCCGCCTTCGGCGACGACCCCGGCGGTGCTGCGGCTGGCCAACGGCGCGGAAGTCAAGGGCCGGCGGGTGACCCTCCGCAGCGTGGCCATCGGCACTCTGGAGCTCCAGGAGGTGGAAGCCGTGGTGCTGCCGGACCATCCGAGCTTCCGGCCACTGCTTGGCATGTCCTTCCTGGGACGCTGCAAATGGCGCCGCGGCGCCAGCGGCAACCTGTTGTTTGATGCCCCGTAGACGGCGGCCAGTGTCCCATGGCCGCCCCAAGAGGGTCTCTCACGGCGGCACAGAGGCACCAGGAAAGAGGGGATGTTCGATTCCTTGCCGGTATCGGGGTCGGAATCGGTATCGGATTTGAAGCCACCCGTGTAACGCGGCGGAAGTCATGCCCTGCCATGGTGTCCGGGGGCCGCTTCAGACAAAATCTGCCAGCTCAACAACCATGGGGCCGGCGGCCACTGCCACTTCTCCGGCCGGGATGCGGATGCCGTCTCCGGCCGCCGCCCACGCCACGGGGGTGCCGTCCAGACGACGCACGGCGGCGTGCGGTCCCGGCCGGGGGTGTGCCAGCAGGCAATCCCCCGTTCCGCCATTGAAAAGAATGGCGAACACGCGCCCCGCCGCCGCCGTATAAAACAGGTCATCGCCTTCCGACGCCACCCGCCAGGGACGGGTGCCGTAGATGGCCGCGCCATTTTCCCCGAGCCAGCGGCCGACGGCCAACAGGCGCTCCTGCATGACCACCGGAATGGAGCCGTCCGCGGCCGGGCCGATGTTGAGCAGGAGATTGCCGCCGCGGCTGACGGTCCCCACCAACAGCCGCAGCAACTGGTCGACCGTCTGGTAGTCTGCGGCGTCCTCGTTGCGGTTGAAGCCGAAGGAAGAGCCGATGCTCCGGCACTCCTCCCACTTGCGGTGGGCGGCCAGTTCGGTGCCCTGCTCGTCCACCTTGCCGTACTCCGTGGTGAAATAACCGCCGTGCCGGCTGCGGGTGTCCTTGCCCCAACGGTCGTTCACCACCACCTCATCCCTGACCGCCGGTTCATTGAACAGCCAGGCCAGGAATTCAGGGCTGTGAAACACCGCGCTGTCATGGTCCCACTCCCCGTCGGTGAAGAGCAGTGAGGGCTGATACCGCCCGACCAAGTCTTGCAGTTGCGGAATCATGTGGGCCAGGGCGTACCGTTCGGGGGCCGCCTGGTAAAGCGGCCGGTACCACTCCAAGAGTGAATAATAGGCGCCCATGCGCAACCCTTGGGCCCGGACGGCGGCGGCCAACTCACCGAACAAATCACGGTGCGGCCCGATGTCCTGGCTGTTCCAGTTCCAGCTGTGGGCGCTGGGCCAGAGGCAGAACCCGTCATGATGCTTGGCGGTGAGGACGACATAGCGGGCGCCGCTGGCGGCGAACAGCTCCGCCCAGCGCGCGGGATCGAACAATTCGGCGCGGAATTGGGGGGCGAAGTCCGCATACCGGCATTGGGCGCCGTACGTTTGGGCGTGGAACGCCGCTGTTTGGCCGCCCTTTTCGTTCATGTTCCAGCCGTACCACTCGGCATAGGCGGCGCCGGCGTAGGCGGCATCCCGGCGGCGGGGCGCCCAGGCCGGAACGGAATAAAGCCCCCAGTGGATGAAAATGCCGAACTTGGCCTCGTCGAACCACCCCGGCACCGGGCGGCGGTCAAGGGATTCCCACGCGGGTTGCCAGGGCATCGCTGTCATCGTCTCACCCGCCTGCCGGGGCCAGCAACCAGTGCAGGCTCCGGTGCATGAACTTGCCGCTGCCGATGCCGGGGCGGCATTCCAGGTAGCCGAGGCGGCCGGCACCGTCATTGTCGTTGAGGATGAAATTCATCGGCATCCGCGTGCCCGCCTCGCCGCGCAATGGCGGCAACGCCACCCATGGGATGGCCACCTCATAAACCAGCCGGCCGTTCCGTTCCACGATGGCGGCCCGGGCGCCGGGTACCGGGCCAACCCGGCCGTCGGGGGCAACCAGTTGATAAACCTCGGCGCCGCGGGCGGTCTTGGCAATCAGGATCTCGTAGAGCGGCACCTGGGTTCCGCCAAGGGTGAACTGGAAGCCGTCGCCCATCCAGGTGGCGCCGCCGGTGGCCGGCTGGAAATGCACGTTGTCGGTCACCTCGGCGGCGATGTACAGCGCCGCCGCATCCCATTGGAACCACAGGCGGCCGGACAGATCCGCGGGGCCGTGCCACCAGGAGGCGTCGGGCCGGACCTGGCCCGGCTCGCCCAGTTGGAAGGCCGGGCTCCGGGGCCAGTCGTCCAAAACTCCGTCCACGATTACTGGCCGGGTGCTTTGGAAAATGCCGGCATAGGACACCGCGCGGTCCAGGGTGAACGGCAAGCCGTTGAGGCTGCCGCTGAAGCGCGCCCGCAAGACTTCCGGCACGGTCTCCAGTTTTACGGTACAAGCCAAGTCCGATGAACGTCCCGGAGCCAGGTTCACCGCCACCGCCCCGGCCGGCGTCACCCGGGCATCAGGCACGCTCACCGCCACCGCGCCCCGGAGCGGCGCGGCGCCGCCATTGGTGATCCGGGCATTCAGTGTAAACTCACCCTTGCGCAGGGGAACCAACAGCGGCGCCACCTCCAAGGTGAACGGCAGGGCCACCTCGGCGTCCACGGGAAGGTTGTCGCACTCCTCGGCCTGCAGCTGCAAGGTCACGGGGCCGGGGGCGGCGCCGGGGGCCAGCGCCAACTGGAAGGCGCCGTCCGCTTCGGCATTGGCGGCGCAGGTGAGCGAAGCCGGGGCCGCCGCCAGTGTCCAGCCGGCGGGCAGGGCGGCCAGCCGCGGGGTGACCGTGACCGGCCGGTCGCCGCCGTTGACCACGGAAAACGGCACCCGGAACGGTTGCCCCGGAAACGCCGGTGCCAGCTTGGGCGCCGCCAGGAAAACCGGCCGCGGCGGCCGGGCCGGGGGAAGGACATGAACCGGCCGGGACGCCGCCGTTTCCGGCTGCCGCACCGGGTACAACACCAGTTGCGGCGCGGCACCCACGCTGAGCCGCAGGCGGCCGGCGGTGACCGGCCGTTGCGTCCGCGTCCCGTCGGCCACCGCCAGCACTTCCGCGGTGGTGCCGGTCAGGTCCGGCAGGGCGACTTCGGCCTCCCGCGGCTGGTCGTCGGCGCTCCACAGCGCCAGGGCGGCCCGGCCGTCGC
>JBAZJM010000321.1:0-5321 GCA_041651315.1 Lentisphaeria bacterium
CTGCTTGCCGACATCGTTGATGCGGATCAGGGAGGTGATGTAACCGTCGGCTTCCAGGGCGTCGTTGATGCCGAGAATGGTGTAGTACAGCTCATTGGAGGTGTACGGATCGCTGGGGGTGTTGGCCATCAGCACGCCGATGTGTCGGGTGCACTGGCTGGTCATGGCGCGGGCGGCGCCGTTGGGGCGGTAGCCCAGTTCGGCGGCCAGCTTGCGGATGCGGTTCTGCAACTCGGGACTGACCCGGGTGTTGCTTTTGCCGCCCGACAGGATGGTGCTCACGGTGGGGCGGGAGACGCCGAGCCGGCGGGCCAGGTCGGCGGCGGTGATCCGGGGCTGTCCGGGGACATTGGTGGGGAGGGGCATGAGCTAGAAAACCTGCATTAACCACCCGTGTGGTTGTTGTTTACCCTATTGACCACTCGTGTAATCATTTCAAGGTGCAGTATAACCGGAGGGCGGCAAAAAGCAAATTTTTTGCAGGACAAAGACGACGGCCCGTCTCTGCCACACGGGGGTGGCAGCGGCGGGCCGGAGCGTGGAGAGAGGCGCGGGGCGTTATAAAAACACGGAATCAGGACGAACGGCGGCGGGGTAAGAACAGTACTCCTGCCGAGGCCAACAAAATCAAGGCGGTTGGTTCGGGAACAATAGCGGTACTGACCACGGAACTCCAGCCCGAACCACCCTGACTCGGGAAGGCGGTACTTGCGTTGGCTCCACCTGCGATATCGGCGGAAGGGTAACCGTGATCGGTGGTCGCATGATTGGTTCCCAAGGCGAAATACCATTGCTGGTTGAGCCCCAAGGCCGACGTGTTCGTGGTTGCGCCGCCGGGATATGCCGTGTACTGGGATGCGAGATAGTTCCACGACACGGCAAAGTCAATGTACGTGGTGGTGCCAAAGTTGGTGGTGCTTTGCCCGTCCACGGTGCGGATGTAGCCGTCGGCGCCCACGGTATGGCTGACCCAGCCCGAGGCAATGCCGGAACCGCCGGTCGCGGTGCCGTTAATGTCGGGAATCAGCTTGCTGCCAGTGGAATTGTCTTTGTCGTCCATTTTTAGGTCGCCCCACGTGGTCGGTTTGGAGGTTGGGGCAATTTGGAACTCAAGGCCATGGTTTGAAGTGTCGTTGCTTTTGGAGTCCCAAGATATCCCGTAATCGGGCAGGCCGTTTTCGTTTCCGTATCCCTTGCGATCAATGTAGAATGTGTGGAAATCCCGGAACGTACTGCTGTCTACTGTTCCACTAAATTGGACACGCATTCTGAGGTAGATGTAATTACTGTCCATCGCATAATAGGCGCAGGCATTGGCGCTGTCACCGACAAAATCATTCTCCGGAGCCGAAACGCCATCATTGGGATCGTTGAGGCCAGAGATGGGAGCCCACGCGGTTGCGGTGGGCCAGGAAAAACTGCTGGTGGCAGTGGGATACATCATCATTTCCGCGGCGCCGGCGGTTTCCGCCAGCGTTCCTCCCAACAGCAGGGCCAGCACGGCAGCGATCCGCGGGTTCCGGCGGATCAACAGTCCAAGGTGAGGACTCATGATGCTTCCCTCCCGTCATGATGTTCACGGACCTTTAACCCATGGCCATAAATCGCTCCTTAAAGATACCCCAATACGGGACTCGTTGTCATGACAATACCATGGTCGGGGAAAAAAAGCAAGGTGTTAAAAATCAAACAGTAGGCAATGGCGCACGGAACAAAAAACGGCCACGGACGCGGGATCGCGTCCGTGGCTCCGGAGTTTACCAGGACTCATTCGTTGGACATTGGCAAACCGCCACACGCTAAAGCGTGAACTCAAACGAGATGCGCCCCGTGTTTGAGCTCAGCCTTCAGGCTGTTTTGGGACTAACAACGCATGCTCACGGCAGCAGGTGCCACTGGCCATTGCGGACCTCGACCATGACCAGGGAATCGACGCCCAGCCCGTTGTGGTCGGTGGGGGAGAGGGTGAAGATGCCGCTCACGCCCACCTGGCCGTGGGTCTTTTCAATGGCGTCGCGCAGGGCCGCCGGATTGTCGGCGCCGACGCTCTCCAAGGCGTGACGGATCAATTGCACGGCATCCCAGGCATAGCCGGAGTGGGTGCCGTAATCGCCGAGCTTGCGTTCCTGGTAGAGCTTGATGAACTCCAGCAGGCCCGTCTTCTGCGGGTCGCTGTCCGGCAGCTGGGCGGCCACCATCAGCTTGGTTGACGGCATGCGGGTGCCTTCGGCGGCGGCGCCGGCATGCTTGAGATAGCTCGGGTCCGGCTGGCCATGGCATTGGAAGAGCGGGATGGCGAGATTGGCGGTCTTGGCGTTGCGGGCGATCACCGCGCCGGCGGGGCCGATGGTCCAGACCACAATGGCGTCCGGCTTGGCGCCGGCAATCTTGGTCAGCGGCACGGTCATGTCGGTGTCGGTGGCCGGGTCGAAGGCTTCCTTGGCCACGATGGTCAACCCGTGTTCCGGCGCCAGCTTCCGCAGGTAGCCCTCGCCTTCCTGGCCGAACTTGTCACCGGCGCAGAGCAGGCCGATGCGGGTCAGTTTCTGGGCCTGCAGATACCCAAACAACCGGGCCACCGCCACGCTGGTGCGCTGGGGGGTCTTGAACACCCAGGGGCGGGCCGGGGTCACCGGCGCGTCACCGCCCACGCAGGCCACCATCGGCACCTTGGCCGCGGCGACAGTTTTCAGGCAGGCCATGGCGGCGCCGGTGGTGGTGGGGCCGATGACGGCCACCACCTGGTCCTTCTCCAGCAGGCGCTTGAGTGCCACCACCGCCTGGGCCGGTTCGCTTTGGGTGTCGGCGATGACCAGTTCAAGCGGCCGCCCCTGGATGCCGCCCTGGCGGTTGATCTGGTCCACCACTAGTTGGGCCACGTCGCGGGTGGGCTCGCCGATGTTTTGGGCCTTGCCTGAGAGGTCGAACAGGCCGCCGATCCGCACCGGCTCCGGGGTGCCGGCGGCGAGTGCCGCGCTGGTGGCGAGACCGGCGGCGGCGGCCAGCGCCGCCAGGCGTCCGGCGGTTCGGCGGGCGGTGACGGAAGCACGGGAAAGGAACGGGAGGTGGAGGTGCAGCTTCATGAGGGGGGCCTCGGTGATGAATGGCCCGGCCGGCGCCGGGCTGTTGTCGTGTATCGCAACAACGAAACATAGCGCCCGCGGCGCCGGCGGCAAGCCGCCGGGGGCGGGAGGCGCATGACATTCCTGTCGGTTGGGAACCCCCTTTTCCAAAAGGGTGGTCCCAACATCATCCAACAAAACTGTCATGCACTCCCTGGCGGCGGAGGTTCGACAGGGGGGGGTTGCGGCGCTAGATTCCAAGGCTGTATCCCGAGGATGACAGGAGTTTTTTCATATCATGAGTTCCGACGACAAGAAGCTGTGCCCGGCGTCCGCCGCCGAGGCGCCGCAGGATTTTCTCCGGGCGATGACGGCGCGCGACGTGGCCGAGGGCTTGAACGGCGGCCGGGTGCACACCCGTTTTCCGCCGGAGCCCAACGGCTACCTGCACATCGGCCACGCCAAGGCGATCTGCATTGACTTTGGCATTGCCAAGCAGTTCAATGGCTTGTGCAATCTGCGAATGGACGACACCAATCCCAGCAAGGAGGACGTGGAGTACGTCGAGTCGATTCAGGAGGATGTCCGCTGGCTGGGCTTTGAATGGTTCGGCCCGGTCCGCTACGCCTCCGACTATTTCGACGCCTGCTACGCCTATGCCGAGGCGCTGATCCAGGCCGGCCGGGCGTATGTCTGCGAGCTTACCGCCGAGCAGATGCGCGACTACCGCGGCACGCTCACCGTGCCCGGCCGCGAGAGTCCCTGGCGCAACCGTTCCGCGGCCGACAACCTGGACCTGTTCCGGCGGATGCGCGCCGGTGATTTTCCGGACGGCGCCCGCGTGCTCCGGGCCAGGATTGACATGAACTCGCCTAACATCCATCTGCGCGACCCGGTGATCTACCGCAACCTGCGGAGTTCGCACCACCGCACGGGCGATGCTTGGTGCCTGTACCCGATGTACGACTATGCGCACCCGATCGAGGACGCGCTGGAAGGGGTCACCCATTCCCTGTGTACCCTGGAGTTCGAGATCCACCGGCCGCTGTATGACTGGGTGCTGGACCAGATCCCCGAGTTCTTCGCGGAATGGCAGCGGAAGATCAGCGGCTTGCCGGCGGGCACGCCCTGTGCGCGGCCGCGCCAGACCGAGTTTGCCCGGCTCAACCTCAGCTACACCATCATGAGCAAGCGCAAGCTGCTGGAACTGGTCAAGCGCGGGCTGGTGAGCGGCTGGGACGATCCGCGCATGCCGACCCTGTCCGGGATGCGCCGCCGCGGCTACACGCCGGCGGCCATCCGCGCCTTCTGCGACAAGATTGGCGTCACCAAGTACAATTCGCTGACCGATGTGGCGCTGCTGGAGCACTGTTTGCGCGACGACCTCAACCGGGTCGCCCTGCGCTACATGGCCGTGTTCGATCCGCTTAAGGTGGTGATCGAGAATTACCCCGAGGGCCAGGTCGAGGAACTGGACGCCGTGAACAATCCGGAAGATCCCGCCGCCGGTTCGCGCAAGGTCCCGTTCACCCGGGAACTGTACGTCGAGCGCGCCGACTTCATGGAAGAGCCGCCGAAGAAGTTCTTCCGGCTCGCCCCCGGGCGCGAGGTGCGCTTGCGCTGGGGCTACTTCGTCACCTGCATCGGAGTGGAAAAAGATGCCGCCGGCCGGGTGACCGCGCTGCGCTGCACCTATGACCCGGCCACCCGTGGCGGCAACGCCCCCGACGGCCGCAAGGTCCAGGGCACCATCCACTGGGTCAGCGCCAGCCGTGCCGTGGACGCCGAGGCGCGGTTGTACGACCGCCTGTTCAAGGTCGAGCAGCCGGGCGCCGTCGACGGGGTGGATTTCACCGCGGAGCTGAACCCGGATTCGCTGGCGGTTGCCACCATCAAGGCTGAGCCGGCCGTGGCGGCGGCCAAGCCGGGGGTGCCGCTGCAGTTCGAACGCGTCGGTTATTTCTGCGCCGATCCGGACACCACGTCCGCCCGGCCGGTCTTCAACCGCACCGTGACGCTACGGGATTCCTGGACCCGGCAAGAGGCCAAGAAGGGGTGAGCGGCTGGCTTGGGTTTACCGAGCCCGGAACGACGTGACGGGTCGAATTATCTTCGTCCGCGTCTGCCACGCCCCCCTCCACGGGCGGCACGCCCATAGCCATCAGGTTAAGGTTTTTTTAGCGTGGATTGACCGGTGTTCAGGCAGGGCCAAAGGCCCGATTTCATAATAGCCTGGGGCAACGCCCCAGGTTTGCGAGT
>JBAZJM010000322.1:0-5311 GCA_041651315.1 Lentisphaeria bacterium
CAACCCGATTTGCACCCTGTAGGGGTGCTACATGACGGTGTATTTTTCCTCATTCAACCATCTCCCATCGATACGTGAACGTGTGCGTCCCCTTCAGGGACGAATTCGGTTGATGCTGATTTCCCCTGGGTCATTCGACCCTGGGCTGGACAGGTCAGTCCCCGTTGGGGACAAGGCAGGCAGAAAACGCAACCTTTCATGAATAATGCAGGTTAGGCGGCGGCGGGTTTTTCGCGGGCGATGATTTCTTCGACCAGGGCCACGGCGCGCTCGGGCGTCACCTGTCCGTGCACCTGGTCGTTGATCACCACCACCGGCGCCAGGCCGCAGGCGCCCAGGCACGACACGGTTTCGACGGTGAACAGCAGGTCGGGGGTCGTCTTGCGTTCGGCCGTCAGCCCCAGCCGCTGCCGCAGCGCCTCCAGGATCGGAATCGAGTTCTTGACGTGGCAGGCCGTGCCGTCGCACAGCCGGATCACGTACTTGCCCCGCGGCTCCAGGGTGAAATGGGCGTAAAAGGTGGCCACGCCGTAGACCCGCGCCGGCGGCAGCCCCAGGGCGGTCGCCACGTACGCCAGCAGCTCGCCCGGCAGGTAGCGGTACTCTTCCTGCAAGGCCTGCAGGATTGGGATCAGCCGCGCCGGGTCGCGCCCGAAGCGGTCCAAAATCGCACAGGCGGCGTCAAACTGCCGGCTGCCCTTCATGCTGGATGTGGTATTCATCGTTTCTTCCTTAAAAATGCGGTTCTGCGGGTTAACAGTCGTCACTCTGCGGGTCGGTTGTGCCGTTGGCTTCCTCGCACCGTTGCCGGTTCGCCTCGGTTTCCCTGGCCCGGCGGGCCTGCAGGCGCTGGGAGAGGACGGCGAGGGTGCGGGACAGATCCTCGTTTTCCACCAATACTTCCGGGGGGATGGACAGCGGGGTCGGGGCGAAATTCCAAATGGCGCGGATGCCGCCGGCGACCAGCTGGTCGGCCACCTCCTGGGCGGCGCCGGCGGGGGTGGCGATGATGCCGATGGCGACGCGCATGCGCTTGGCCAGGCCGGCCAGCTTGGACAATGGCAGCACATGGGTGCCGTGCAGGACGGCGCCGATCTTGGCCGGATCGGTGTCGAAGGCGGCGACAATGTTCAGGCCGTGCTCGCGGAAACCGCGGTAGCCGAGCAGGGCGCGCCCCAGGCTGCCGGCGCCGACCAGGAACGCGTCGCGGACATTGTCCCAGCCCAGGCAGCTCTCAATGGCACGGATCAGTCCGGTCACTGGAAAGCCGGTCTTGGGGCGGCCGGTGATGTCGAGGGTGGTGAAGTCCTTGCGGGCCAGCGCCGGGTCAAGGCCGAGGCGGGCGGCCAGGCGGGTGCAGGAGACCCATTCCAGCCCCTCGCCGCGGAACTGGCGCAGGGCCTGCAGGTAGCCGGGCATGCGGCGCAGCACCGGCACGGGAATGGCCCGGGCCGCCGGGGCCGTGGCGGCGGCGGCACCGGGCTTCGGGCGGCGGGGGTGGCGTGGGCTGGTCATGCTGGCATTTTCCCGGTTCCATGCTATCTTGTCGTGAAATTAAGCACGTTAAAAATTTAACATTAACCGCCGAAAAAGCAAATGCGGCGCCCCCCAATCTCCCGCCGGCGGTCCGGGACTGCGGCCGCCGGCCCGGTCATTCGGACCGCCCCACCTTCAGTCTTCAGCCTCTACCAAGTGAGCCCCCTCCCATGAGCATCATCCTGACCAACCGCCCGCGCATCACCGTCACCGTCAACGGCAAGGAGATGGAGGTCTACGACGGCCTGACCATTCTGCAGGCGCTGCTGCAAGAGGGGGTGCACATCCCGCATCTCTGTTACGACATCCGCCTGGCGCGGGCCAACGGCAACTGCGGCCTGTGCGAGGTGGAACTGGAGAACGGCGCCCGCAGCGTCAAGTCCTGCCAGACGCCGGTGGCGGCGGGAATGGTCATCACCACCACCAGTCCGCGGCTCGAGGCGTACCGCAAGATCCGCCTGGAGCAGCTGCTGAGCGACCACAACGCCGACTGCGTGGCACCGTGCGTCATGACCTGTCCGGCCAACATTGACATCCAGACCTACCTCATGCAGGTCGAGGCCGGCAACTTCGAGGCGGCGATCCGGGTGATCAAGGACCGCAACCCGTTCCCTTCGGCCTGCGGCCGGGTGTGCCCGCACCCGTGCGAGGCGCAGTGCCGCCGCAACCTGGTGGACACGCCGGTGGCGATCAACCATGTCAAACGGTTCGCCGCCGACTGGGACATGGCGCGGGGGACCCCCTGGGTGCCGCGCCGCGCCGCGCCGACCGGCAAGAAGATCGCCATCGTGGGCGCCGGCCCGTCCGGGCTGGCGGCCGCCTACTACAGCGCCATCAACGGCCATGACGTCACCGTGTTTGAGCGCCATTCCGAGCCGGGCGGCATGATGCGCTACGGCATTCCCGAGTACCGGCTGCCCAAGGCCACGCTCGACGCTGAGATCACCATCATCCGCGAGCTCGGGGTGCGCATTGTCTGCGGCAAGAGCCTGGGCACCCACCTGCGCCTGGAGGACTTGCAGCACGACTTCGACACGGTTTACATGGCCATCGGCTCCTGGCGCGCCACCCCGCTGCAGATCGAGGGTGAGAACAGCGAGGGCGTCTGGCTCGGCATCAATTTCCTGGAACGCATCGTCAAGGGCGACGACCTGCCCCTGGGCGACACCGTGGTGGTGATCGGCGGCGGCAACACCGCCATCGACTGCGCCCGCACCGCCCTGCGCAAGGGCGCCGCCCACGTCAAGCTGGTCTACCGCCGGACGCGCGATGAGATGCCCGCCCAAAGCTACGAGGTCGCGGAGGCGCTGCATGAGGGGGTGGAGATGGTCTTCCTCACCGCGCCCGCCAAGATCACCGTGGACGGAAAACGCAAGCAGTTGCACTGCATCAAGATGAAGTTGGGCGAGCCGGACCGTTCCGGCCGCCGCCGCCCGGTGCCGGTGGAGGGCAGCGAGTTCGTGTTGGAAGCCGACGCCATCATCGGCGCCATCGGCCAGAGCACCAACACCCAGTTTCTTTACAACGACCTGCCGGTCAAGCTCAACAAGTGGGGCGATGTCGAGATCAACGGCCGCACCATGCAGACCTCGGTGGACAAGATCTTCGCCGGCGGCGATTGCGTCACCGGCCCCGCCACCGTGATCCAGGCGGTCGGCGCCGGCCGGCGCGCCGCCGAGGCGATGGACAGCTTCCTGCAGAAGGGCTACGTCCGCGAGGAGAACCCCAACTACAACTGCAGCCGCGGCACGCTCGAGGACCTGCCGCGCTGGGAGTTTGAGGAAATGCCCCGCCTGGAGCGCGCCGCCATGCCGCTGATCGGCGACGCCGCGCGGCACCAGGGCTTCCAGGAGGTCGAGCTTGGCCTTACCGAGGACGCGGCCCGGGCCGAGGCCCGCCGCTGCCTGCGCTGCGGCTGCGCCGAACGCTTCACCTGCGATCTCCGCAAGGAGGCGCGCGCCCACAACATCGAGTTCCGCCCGCCGGCGCATGAGCGCCCCTTCTTTCCGCCGGTCGAGGATCATCCGTTCGTGCTGCGCGACCACAACAAGTGCATCTCCTGCGGCCGCTGCATCGCCGCCTGCGCCGAGATCGAGGGGCCGGACGTCCTCTCCTATTACCTGAAGCAGGGCCGGATGCTGGTCGGCACCCGCAGCGGCCTGCCGCTGCGCGACACCGACTGCGTCAGCTGCGGCCAGTGCGTCAACGCCTGCCCCTGCGGCGCCCTCGACTACCGGCGCGAGCGCGGCCAGGTGTTCCGCGCCATCAACAACCCCAAGAAGACCGTGGTCGGTTTTGTCGCCCCCGCCGTGCGCAGCGTCATCTCCTCCACCTTCGGCATCCCCTTTGACCAGGCCTCCGCCTTCATGGCCGGCCTGCTCAAACGGCTCGGCTTCGACAATGTCTTTGACTTCACCTTTGCCGCCGACCTGACCATTGTCGAGGAGACGACCGAGTTCCTGGCCCGGGTGGAGAAGAAGGGGGTCATGCCGCAGTTCACCTCCTGCTGCCCCGGCTGGATCAATTTCGTCGAACGCCGCTATCCGGAGCTGATCCCGCACCTGTCCACCTGCAAGTCGCCCCAGCAGATGATGGGGGCGACGGTGAAGAACCACTTCGTCAAATGGTCCGGCATTCCGCGGGAGAACCTGTTCGTCGTCTCCATCGTGCCGTGCCTGGCCAAGAAGTCCGAGGCGGCCCGGCCCGAGTTTGCCACCGACGGCAGCCGCGACGTCGATGCCGTGCTCACCTCCAGCGAGCTGTTGGAAATGGTCAAGGTGCTGCGCATCGATCCCGCCGAGGTGAAGCCGGCCGAGTTCGACGAGCCGTACCGGCAGGTCTCCGGCGCCGGCATCCTCTTCGGCGCCTCCGGCGGTGTCGCCGAGGCGGCCCTGCGCATGGCGGTGGAAAAACTCACCGGCAAGGCCCTGACCGACCACCTGGAGTTTGAGGAGATCCGCGGCTTCGAAGGGGTCAAGGAGGCGACCGTTGAGGCGGGCGGCGCCAAGGTGCGCGTGGCCGTCATCAGCGGCCTGCACAACGCCGAGCCGATCATCGAGAAGATCCGCCAGGGCGTGGACGTCGGTTACGACCTGATCGAGGTCATGGCCTGCCCCGGCGGCTGCATCTGCGGCGCCGGCCATCCGGTGCCGGACAAGGTCAGCGTCATGGCCGGCCGCCAGCAGGTGCTGGTCGACATCGACAAGACCTCCAAGTACCGCAAGTCCCAGGAGAACCCCGACGTGCTGCGGCTGTACGCCGACTTCTACGGCGAACCGAACTCCGCGGTGGCGCACCACCTGCTGCACACCCATTTCACGCCGCACCGGACGGGCGTCTGTGACGCCCGCAAGATGGGCGACTCCGCCGTCCGGATCCGCGACATCACCGTCTGCGTCTGCGACGCCTGCGCCGCCCAGGGCGCCCGCGAGCTGTTCGCCGCGGTGGAGGACAAGGTGCGGCAGTTCAAGATGGAGCCGTTCATCCGCGTCAACTCCATCCGCCTCAAGGAAAACCACCCCGGCACCGGCCTCTACCTGACCTATGACGGCCGCCCGATCCGCGAGGCCGACCTCCGGGACTTTTACAAGATGATCAAGCCCTTCGACGCCGACGCGTTGGGGTGATGGCTTGAAGAACGCAGGCGGTTAAGGTGAGACAGGCAATCGTGCCTGTCCTGGCCTTCCGCAAGGTTGCGGCGTGACGGTTACCCCCAACGCGTCGCTATTGCGGGTTATGCCGGCGGGTTTCAGCCAGCGTCTGGCGCAGGATCGGC
>JBAZJM010000323.1:0-5287 GCA_041651315.1 Lentisphaeria bacterium
CCGAAGCGGGCAGCAAGCTGGAAAAGGCGCGGAGCCTGGGGGTGGAAATTTTGGACGAGGCGGCGTTCCTGGCCCGGCTGCCGGCGGACGGGGAGGCCGGCCAGGGCGGGGGGGAGCCAAGGGACCTAAAGGACGATGCGACGCCACCGTCCAAGCCCAAGCAAAAGCCCAGGCCCCCCACCCAACCCGACCTGTTGTTATAGCCAAAATCACAAGCATCTTATGGTGTTGATTGTTGTCCCGACTTTAGCCGGAGCCGCCAGGCCCCGTCACCGTCCCGCCGGCTGAAGCCGGGACAAGCAACGGATGCCGCACCAACCACCGCCAAGGCTTGCACCATGTCCGCATCCCCCCCCAAAAAAGCCACGTCCCCGCGGCCGACCCTGCGGGACATTGCCCGGGAAGCCGGGGTGGCAGTGACCACCGCCTCGGTGGTGGTGCGCGGCGACCAGTCGGTGGCCATCCGGCCGGCGACGCGCCAGCGCATCCTGGACGCCGCCCAAGGCCTGGGATACCGGCGCAACCTGGCCGCCTCCAGCCTGCGTTCCGGCAAATCCAACTTCATCGGCCTGCTGGTCCGGGATCTGGACATGCCGGTGAGCCTGATGAAGCTGCGCGAGATTGACCGTGCCATCCAGGCCCGGGGCTACCGCACCCTGCTCCGCGACACCGGCGGGGATCTGGAGCTGGAGGCGCAATACCTGCAGGAATTCGCCGACAACCTGGTGGCCGGCCTGGTGCTGGTCCAGGGGGGCTCGGCCGGCAGCCGGGCCGGCCTGGCGCCGCTGCGGGAGCGCGAGGTGCCGATCATCACCCTGGAGCCGGTCGCCGGAATCGGGGTGGACTGCGTCACCGTGGACCGCCATTTTGGGGCCGCCCTGGCGGTGCGCCACCTGCTGGAACTGGGGCACCGCCACATCGCCTTCCTGCATGGCGACCCGGCCGCCGACCTGGTCCGCCAACGGCTGGCGGGCTACCAGGAAACGCTGCTGGCCTGGGGCATACCCGCCAGCCAGCAACACCTGTGGCCGGCGGGGGGGTACAGCTTCGCGGACGGCTACCGGGCCGCCCGCGGGCTGCTGGCCGGACATCCCCAGACCACCGCCTGGTTCTGCAACAATGACGAGGTGGCCATCGGCGCCATGCGCGCCGTGCTGGATGCCGGCCTGCGGGTGCCGCAAGACCTCTCGATTGTCGGCTTCGATGACATTCCGGTGGCCGCCTATGCGCCGACGCCGCTCACCACCGTGGCCCAGCCGGTAAACGCCATCGCCACCGCCACCACCGAACGGCTGTTTGCCCGCCTCGGCGGCGCCCCCGCCAAACCCCCGCTGACCCTGCGGCTCCAGCCGCACCTGGTGGTCCGCACCTCCAGCGGCCCGGTTCCGGTGCTGGATTGAGGCGGGATGCGTGACTCGTGATGCGTGACTCGTGATGCGTGACTCGTGACTCGTGACTCGTGACTCGTGACTCGTGATGCGTGATGCGTGATGCGTGAACCGCGGCGCGTTACCGAACTCATGCCCTTCCACGGCAGCGAAAGTTGGGCAAACCACCGCACGCTGAAGCGTGAACTCAAACGACCTGCGCCCCGTGTTTGAGTCCAGCCTTCAGGCTGTCTTCGGAAGGCGGCGGCGAAGCCGCCGACACTCCGAGGGAGGCTGCCGCCTCAGGATAATCCAGGTTGATCACGCCTCACGAGTCACGTTTTACGAGTCACGCATCACGTTTCATTTTGGGTCACTCGGCCAGGATCAGTTCGTTGTACTCGGCGGGCTCCTTGGTGGCGCCGATGCCGCCGCCCCATTCCAGCCAGCCGGTCCGGCCGGATCCGTCATTGTTGTTGACCAGCAGCGAAAGCCCGAGGTGATTGCCGGCCGCCAGCTTCAGGCCGGTTTCCGCCGCCGCCAGCCGCAGGGTGTAAAGGTGGCGGTCCCCTTGAAACACCACCTTCAGGGTGGATGCGGTCATGGCGCCGGCCGGCCCCGGGGTCTCCCGCGAACTCAACCACAGCAGCGGCCCGCCAAAGGTCATTCCCGCAATCAGCTCGGTGCGTTCCGGCCGGGCCTGGCCGGCCGAACGGTTTTGGAAGGCCAGTTGCACGGAATCGCCATTCCACATGCCGCCCCCGGTGTTCATTTGGAAGAACACCGGATCCTTCACCAGAACCTGAACGGTGAGTGCCTCCGGCGCCCAGAAGATCCGCAGCTTGGCGCTGATGGGGGGGCGGCTGTTCAGCATGTTCTCCCACCCTTCCCAGTTCCAGCGGTCACGGCCGCTGACCTCCAGCCAGCCGTCGCCGGCCGGGGCGGAACCGATTTTTTGGGTTTCCAGCACGGTGCCCGCCGGCAGCCGCGGCACCGTCACCTTCGGATTTTTATAGGTGCGGTTGAGCAGCGGCAGGGAAATGCCCGTGGCCTGGCCGTTGCGGTCGGCGAGGCCGATCCGGACCAGGCACCCACCGGGCGGCTGGCAGGCGCTCACATCCACGGCAAAGCGCAGGGACTGGACCGCCTTCGCCCCCACCCGCACCGTGCGGTCCGGTCCGGCCAGCAGCCGCGCGCCCCGGGGCAATTCCAGCACCGGCGCCACCTCCAACGGCTGGGCCGAGAGATTGAAGGCGTCCACCACCAGTTCCACGCGTTGGGGATGGTCCACCCAATACCCCAGGTTCAGATGTTTCCAGGTTGACGGATCAAAGCGAAACACCACCGGCTTGGCCTGGCGCGGCTGGGGCACGTGCGCTTTGGCCAGCTTCCACAACCCAACCGCCCGCACCTCTTCATTGAGGCGTCCTGCGAGCGCCGCCAGGGGGCATTGGAGATAGGCCATGCCGCCGATCACCGTCAGACTCTTCCCGTCATAGCTGAGGGGGCTGCCATCCATGGCCTGCACGCGGTCGGCATTGACGTTCAGGCCGGACAAGGCCACCGTGTCCGCCCGGTCCGTGAACAGGACCACCACGACGGTCTTCCGGGCCGGGTCGGCAAAGACCCGTGCCTTGACCAGGCCGGCCGGCTGGCCGGTGAGGTCGCCGAGATAGTCCAGCCCCGCCAGCCGCGACGCGCAGAACACGTACGCCGCCATGGAGCGCAGCGGCATGGCATCCCGGTCCATCATGCCGAAATTGCCGTCCGTCCCCACTTCTTCGTAGTAGGGGTAGACAAAGGGGAAATAACCGGCCACGCCGCAAGCGCGCGCCTCCACCCCCTTCATGACGATCTCCAGGGCCGACTGCCAGTCCTCGGAAAGCAGCGGCCGGGCGATCCCGCGTTTCCACGGCCGGCCGCACTCGGTGATCCACAAGGGCAGGTCGGCGTTGCGATGGCCGCGCATCATGGTCCGCAGGCCGGCCACCAGGTGTTCGGTCACCGTCGGCCGCCAGTAGGAATGGAAACTGAAGACATCGCAGTCCTCCAAAATATTATTGTCAAAATAGGCCCGGATCATGGCGGCATCGGGGAAGGCGGTGCACAGCACGCCGCCGACAATCGGGGTGTTGATGCCGTTCGTTTTGAAGGTGTGCGAAATCACCTTGGTCAGCGCCGCCTCCTGGTCGCCGGGGAACCAGCCGCCGAAGACGCCTTCGGGCTCATTCCAGACTTCCAGCCCGGACCAGACGGGGCTCCAGTGCCGGCCGATTTCACCCCAGCTTTTGGCGGCGGCCAGCAGGTCCCGCGGATAGGGCGCCCACTTCGGGTCGGCGGCGCCGGTCCAGTCGGGAGCGTTGTGGAAGACGTCCATCACCTTCAGGCCGAGGCGCTGATAGTCCCGGCGCAGGGTGTCGGCGTTCTGGCCGAAACCCCAGTTCCATTCGCCGGGCTTGGGTTCGAGGGCCGGCCAGACGATGCGCTCGCGCCCAGCGCCGATGCCTGACCGCTTGAGGATGCGCAGCAGCACGTCGCGCCGCTCCGGCCGCCCCTCCAGGGTGCCCAAAGCGGCATCCATGCAGAAAAAGGGGTCCGGCGCACCCGCAAAGGGCGGCAACGCCACGACGGCATAGACGTTGCCGGTCTTGGGAAAGTGAATCTCATGGTAGCCGGGAGTGAACACCGTGCGCAGGCGGACCCGGCCAAAGGCCACCACCGTCGCCGTCCCCGTGCTCTCCACCGTGTTGGCATACGAGCGGATCTCATAGGCCATCTCGCCGGGGCGCGGCGGCAAGGCGGCCGTCCACTCGAAAACGACCGGCCGCCCCGGCTCAACAAAGCAGGACAGCGGCGGCAGCAGGCCCAAGCTGTTGACCGCGTCGAGGGCCAGGTCCCTGACCTGGATCTCAAAAACGGGTTGGGGCGCGTCCCCCTTGTGGACGAGCACGGCGACTTGGGCCACCGGCGGCCGGAACAGGCCGTCATTGTAGCTGCCCCAATGCACGCCCTGCTGCCGGGTGTCAAAGGACGACAGCCGGACCTCGCGCCATTGCGTCGCGGCATCCACCGACAGATAATGCTGATGCACCTGCCCGGAACCGTCCGTGATGCGCACCGCCACCGTCCGTGCCGGGGTCCGGACCTGGAAGCGCACCGCGCTCAAATTCAAGGCGGTGGGAAAGCTTTTGACGGCCCCGACATAGGCGCCGCCGCCGCTGAAATCGGCGGCCAGGGAAAACTCCCGCCCGCCGGTCCGGGGCGCCTCCGCCAGCTGTCCTTTGGCGCCGGGAAACTCGGATCCCGTGTTGAGTGTCCACGGCGTGCCCGGCAACGCCGCCGGCTCCGCACCGGCGGCGGCCGCAACTCCGAACAGGCATCCGGCCCACAGGCCTGCGCCGGCCAAAAACAGGTTCAAATTGCGCATGTCAGGTCTCGTTCATCGGCGAGACGCCGATGCTTGGAACTTGGAGGTTGGCATAACTCAACGGGTACGGTTTTCCCGTCCCAGCGGGACGGGGCGGGAATAGGCAGGGGCTTCAGCCCCTGTTTTGTCACCCCCATTTCGCGTGCCGTCAGGTACGCGGCGAATCGCGGCGTACCTACGGCACGCCATCTGTTTATTTTCCGGAACAGGGGCTGAAGCCCCTGCCTATTGTCATTCAGTCCCTCCGGGACGAAGCCGCCCCCCCAAACCGTACTTGTGCCAGACTCCAGTCATCGGCGGGACTTGTCTTCACGCTTCACGCGTCACGCCTTATTCGCCCAGCACCAGTTCCCGGTAGTCCGGCGGGTTCTTGGAGGCGCCAATGCCGCCGCCCCATTCCAGCCAGCCCACGCGGCCGGCCCCGTCGTTGTTGTTGATCAGCAGCGAGAAGCCGAGCCGGTTGCCGGCCGCCAGCTTGAGCCCGACCTCAGAC
>JBAZJM010000324.1:0-5277 GCA_041651315.1 Lentisphaeria bacterium
CTGTGACACGGAAACACTTGCTTCAAACACGTTGCGCCGGCCCAACCGTGGCCCGCACCACCCATTCGGGCGGGACCAAGATCTTGCTGTGCTTGCCTCCTTTGCTTGAGGGTTTGCCGTGCAGTCTGCGGGACAACAATTGCCAGGCCTGGCGGGCCAGGCCGTCGGTGGGCAGCTTGACCGTGGTCAGGGCAATGCCGGGATCCGCCGCGGCGGGAATGTCATCGCACCCCACCACGGAAAGATCCTCGGGCACGCGCAGCCCGGCGGTCCGCAGCGCGTAGATCAGGCTGATCGCCAATTCATCCGTGCCACAGGCCACCGCCGTGGGCCGTTCCACCGGCGCCATGGCCGCCAGCTCCGCCGCCGCCTGAATCCCGCCATGAGCGGGGTCGCCGGTCACCAAAGCCAACGGCGCCGGGGCGGCCCGGCGCCCCCAGGCCTGGGCAAAGAAACTGTGCCGGACCCGGTGCATGCGGGCGCTGTCATCGCCCACCTCGCCGGCATGAAAAAACCCCACCCGGCGATGACCAAGCCGGTAAAAATGATCCGCCGCCAGTTCCCCGGCGCCCGCCGTATCGAAGGCCACCGAGGGAAACTTCAGTTCCAAGTCATCGCCCCCCAGCAGCACCACAGGAATGCCTTGGGCGGCAAACCGCTCCAGCAGTTCGTTGTTCCGGGCCGGCGCGCTTTGGGCAAGAATCAGGCCGTCCACCGGCCGGGACAGCATGGTCCGCAGATGCCGGGCCTCCCGCTCATGATTGAACTCACTGGAGGAAATGGTGACCGAATAGCCGTCCGCGTAACACACCTCATCGAGATAGGTGAAAAAATCGGTAAAAAAGCGGGTCTTGAGGCTCTGGACGATCACCCCGATGGTGTTGGTGCGCCCGGTGGCCAGGGAGCGTGCCCCCTCGTTGCGCACATACCCGAGATCACGGGCGACCCGCAGGATTTCGGCGCGCTTTTCCTGGCTCACGCCGATGTTGCTGCCCGGCCGCGGGCTGAGCACCGCGTGCACCGCCACGCGCGACACCCCGGCCTGGTGGGCGATCAGCGTCATGGTCGGCCGCTTGGCGGGTGGCACAACCGTGGATGATTCTGGTGCGGTCGTCATTTTTTGTCTAATTAAGCGGGTTATAAGCTTAACACCGATAATATTACACGGGTAATAAAAATTGCAAGCCTCGTGCACCGGCGCGGGCGCAGGTCAGTATCCGTCGGGGCTTCTCTTGCGGTACGCTGCTTGCAGAGTATCCGTCACTGGCGGCGGGAGCTGCCAGCAGGTGACGGGATGGAACTCGCCCCCAAGGTGAGACAGGCAATCGTGCCTGTCCTGGCCTTCCGCAGGGTTGCGGCACGACGGACGCCCCCGGTCCGCCCGAGGCCGGGTGGCTCACTTCAAGCATTCACCAAAAGCGTAAAACAATGCGATTCCGACCCCGATCCCGAGGGCATTCCTCATCCCCGTCTGCCACGGCCGCCCCCCGCGCCCCAAGCCAAGGGATGGAGCAGGCGGAGGCCGCGGCACCTTGCATCGCCGCGGGAGAACCGCCTATATTGCCCCCTCAACCCCAACCGTGAGACTCTATTATGGATCCCCTGCATGTTCTGGCACCGGCAACCCTGGCGGGGCTGCCCTTGCGCAACCGGATGGTGCGGTCAGCCACCTATGAAGGCATGGCCGACGATGACGGGCTGGTCACCGACGCCCTGGTTCAGGCCATGTGCGACCTGGCGGCGGGCGGCGTCGGACTGATCATCACTGGCCACGCCTATGTGGCGGCGGCGGGCCGGGCCGGCGCCCATCAGCTGGCGGTTGACCGCGACGCCTGCCTTCCCGGCCTGCGGCGGCTGGCCGCGGCCGTCCACGAGCACGGGGGACGGATCGTCCTGCAACTGGCCCATGCCGGCGGCATGGGCGTGGCCGAGGAACCGCTCGGGCCCTCGGCGTTTGTCTCACCGCGCAACAGCAAGCCCTGCCGGGCGATGTCTCCCGAAGAGATCCGGGCCACGGCCGCGGCCTTCATCGCGGCGGCGGGCCGGGCCAAGGCCGCCGGGTTCGACGGTGTCGAGGTGCATGCCGCCCACGGTTACCTGCTGTCGCAGTTCCTGTCCCCGCATTTCAACCACCGGACGGATGATTATGGCGGCGACATCGGCAACCGGGCCCGGCTGGCGGGGGAGATAATCGCCGGCATCAAAGCCTCGAACGGCCGGGAATATCCGGTCCTGGCCAAGATCAATTCCCAGGATTTCCTGCCCGGCGGCCTGGACGAGGAGGACCATCTCGCGGCCTGCCGGTTGCTGGAGCAGCTGGGGTTGGACGCGGTTGAGGTCAGCGGCGGCGCCCTGACCAGCACCGACAACCGCGGCCCGTCGCGCCACGGCCGGCTCCCCCCGGAGGAAGAGGGATATTTCCGCGCCACGGCGGCCAAGCTGCGGCAGACGGTCAAGATGCCGGTCATTCTCGTCGGCGGCATCCGCAGCCCGGCGGCGGCGGAGCGCCTGGTGCGGGACGGCGCGGCCGATTTTGTCGCCATGAGCCGGCCGCTGATCTGCGAACCGGCCCTGGTGCGGCGCTGGCAGGAAGGCGATCGGGCCGCGGCCGAGTGCACCTCCTGCAACCTGTGCTTCCGCCCGGTGATGGAACGCACCCAGGTCTATTGCCTGCGGAAGGCGAAACAGCAGCAGCGCCGCCCCAAGCACACGCCATGAGTCATACCAATTTTCATTTCAACCGTCATGTTTTCTCACGGAGGCACAGAGATCACAAATAAAACATAATTAATTATACACCAATTAAATATGATTTATTTCTCCGTGCCTTTGTGTCTCCGTGAGAGAATGATTTTGAAGTGAAAATCGTATCAGGTGCGGGCGGGGGCGGGTTCTTCCAACGGCACGGGACAATTGGCGCGGCGGCGGCAGGCGGTGCAGCGGCGGCCTTCCCACAGGGTGTTGAACTCGGCCAGCACCGCGTCAATCAAGGCCGGCGAACGGGTCCAGACCCCCCACTCGAAGTTGCGCCGATGATCCCCCTTGGCGCCCAGGCCGGCTCCCGTAAGGTTGGCACTGCCCAGATACATGCCCTGGCAGTCGATGACGACCGTTTTGGCGTGCAGCCGGGGGCAGCGGCGGATGGTCACCCGGTCCGGGAGGCCGCACCGCAATTCTTGCAGGGCCGGGCCGCTGGGCACCCCGGCATGCAGCAGGCGGATCTCAACGCCGCGCGCCGCCAGTTGCCGCAGCGCCTCAATGATGGAAACCGCCGCTGCGGGTCCCGCGCGCCGGCCCCGGCCGCCCCCCGCATGCAGGGCGGTCCCTTTCACGGGCACCAGCATGGTTTTGAAGTCGGCGGTGGCGATGTCCACACTGGTGACGGCGCTCAGCAACCCCTGGTGCACCACGCGCCCAAAATGCTCCGCATCCCGGACCAGTTCCACCGGGCCGGCGGCCGGCAGGACATCGTTGGTGCTTGTGCTGCGCATGCCGGCCAATATATCCTTGGGTTAGGCTGAAGCTTGTTAGGCTGTAGGCTGAAGGCAATCGAAACGTCATCCCCGCAGGGCGGATCGGCCCGCGCGGCCGGCGCGTGCTATGTTTTCCAACTTGGGGGCAGGCCTTTCCGCAGGAACGGCCGGCGGCACCCCCAACGACATACCAAAAGAGGGGCAACATCATGAAAAGTCAGGCGATCTGGGGCGGAGTGGCGGCTTTGGCACTGCTGGCGGCCGTGGTGTCGTTGGGCCTGTGGCGCCAGGAAAAGCGGGCGGCAGCCTCGGCCCGTGATGAAGTGGCGGCGGCGGCGGCAACCGCCGAAAGGGCGGCCCAGGCGGCCGCCGGAGAAAAGGCGGCCCTGCAAAGTGAGCTGACCCAGGCCCAGGCGCGCCTGGCGGCGCTGGACAAGGAACGGGCGGACGCCATCCGCGCCCGTGACGGCCTGGAGCAGGAATTGCGCTCCTCGCTGAAGGACAAGGAGCTGACCATTTCCGAACTGGAAGGCAAGCTGACGGTGAACATTCTCGACCAGGTCCTGTTTCCGTCGGGCGAGGCGGCCCTGAAACCGGAGGGCGAGGCCATGCTGAGGAAAATCGCCGACGTGCTGCGGCGCTATCCGGACCGCCAAATCCTGGTGACCGGCTACACCGACAACGTGCCGGTCCGGCTCAACCGGGCGCGGTTCGCCACCAACTGGGAGCTGTCCGCCCTGCGCGCCACAGCGGCGGTGCGGTTCCTGTGCGAGAAGGCCAGGGTGAACCCGAAATGCCTGGCCGCCGTCGGCTATGGCGAGTTTCATCCGGTGGCGGACAACGCCACGGCGGCCGGCCGGGCGCACAACCGCCGGATCGAACTGGTCATCCTGGGCCGGGATCTGCTGGTGCCCGCCAAGCCGGCCGCAGCTCCGACACCGACCGCACCGGCGGCGAAACCCGCGCCCGCCGTGCCCGCCGCCCCCGCGACGGCTCCGGCAACTCGGCATCCATGATCATCCCAATTTGGGGCGGGGCATTTTCACCTGAAGGTTAGCGCGGTCCGGGCGCGGCTTCCACCCGGTGCAGGTCGGCGGCGCGGTCCGTGGTCAGGTTGGCGCCGCCGAAAGCGGCCCCGTTTTCCGGCAGGGACATGGCAAAGTCCCCCGCCACGTCCAGCTGCACGGTCAGCCCGGAGAAGGCCAGTTCCAGCACATGGCCGCCCCGGGTGCGGTCGGCGGCCAGGAAATGCCAGTGCCAGCCCGGCATGTTCACCCCCTTCAGGTACGGGGGGAAGCGGAAACCGACCAGGGTGCCGGGCACCTTCTCCCATTCAAAAATGCTCTGCCGCTGCGACGCCACCGCCAGCGGCGGGTACGGCTTGGCTTGGCGCGGCACGCTGCGGGCCTTGACCCGGGCCACCACGCCGTCGATGCGGGCGGTGTAGAACAGGTTGACCGTGGGCAGCACCGCCTCCAGCTGCCGGTTCAGATCCGCCAGGCTGCCGGCCGACAGCGGGCCGAGCCGCCGGTCGGCCTCGAACCAGGTGACCATGGCGAACGGCACGCCGGCCGCCTCGGGCATGACGTGGACCGTGCCGTCGGCGCGCACCTGGTAGACCACGCCGTCCACCCCCACCATTTCGCCGTCCAGCGCCTCGAAGGTGCCGATGGCCGTGTCGCCATGGCGCCGCAGCTCGCCGACCGTGCCGGCCGGGTCATAGACACCGGCCATCAGGGCGTCAATCGTCGAAAACTGGAACACCGTGTCCCGGTCCGCGGCCGCCGTTTCCGCGGCCCGCGCC
>JBAZJM010000325.1:0-5276 GCA_041651315.1 Lentisphaeria bacterium
TGCGGCTCAGGTTTTCCGCCATGGCAACCGCCAGGGAGAGCCGGGCCGTGCCCGGCGCGCGGCCACGGTTGAAGGCGAACACCATCACCTCGTCACCACGGCGCAAGAGCCTGACCGTGACCCCGTCGTCCGCGGCGACCAGCGGCGTCTTCAGCCACGGTTTCAGCAGGCGCGGAAGCAGCTCCAGCGCCGGGGATTTCTCGGCGGCGATGCACTCCAGTCCCGGATGCGTGGCGATGTAGAACGCGGTGCCGGCGCCGAAGGCATGCCGCGTCACCGCCGCGGTGCCATCATCGAAACAACCGATGGTTTCCGCGCCCGCCAGAACCAGCTCCCGGCGGTAATGCCGGCCGGCGGCGGCGGTGCCGTCCACCGTAAACGTCACACGGTCAACCGCGATCTTCTCACGCTCCCGGACGCCGAACACGGTGTCGAGCCCGAACGCCGGCAGGGTCTTGGCATGCCAGCCGCGGTCGTCATAGGTGCCCAGGCCGCCTTCGGCGACGAGGACGCCGCCGTCCGCCACAAAGCTCCGAAGAAAAGCCGCCTGGCCGGCGTCTAGATAGACAAAAAAGGGCAGGATCAGCACCGCCGGCAAATCTTTGGGAGGGTAGTGCAACACCCGGTCGATGTTCACGAACTCAACCGGGATCGACGCCTGCCAGAGGGAACGGTACAGGCCGGCCAGGGATTCCTGGTGAAGATTAGGCAGCCCCGCCACGGTTCCGGCCAGGGTGCCCATCACGCCCTGCTTGTAGCCGCACAGCATGCCAATGCCGGAGGACGGCGGCCGCGCGTTCAGAAGAAACTCGCCGTGGTCCCGGCAGAACCCGCCGAACTCGCGCATCTCCGCCTGCCGCGGCGTCTCCTGCCCGTCCAAGGTCGTCACCCCGCATTCCGGCGCCTCGGGCCCGATCCGTTCCGGCTTGAACTGCCAGAACAGCACCCCCCGGACGCCATGGGCCGCAATCGTCCACAGCCAGTGCCGCAGATCCTCCGGCGGGTAGAAGATCCCCTGAAACCCGATGGCCTGCTGCCCGCTCCGCAGTTCGGAAACCCAGGTGTAGGGGCTTGCCGAACGCGTCCCGTCCAGGGCCAGCGGAAACTCGCACCACCGGGTTTTCGCGTGGGCATGTTCCAGCGTGTTGAAGGTCTGGTGCATGGAATTGCCGTAGAAATCGCAGGTCGCCGCCTGCGCCCAGTCGTCGGCGCCCCCCATCAGCAGCGACGAGCCCGGCCCGCAACTGTGGGAATGCGGCGGCAGGCGGGGCGCCACGGCGCGGACGACGGCGGCGCGCGCCGCCATCTGTTCGCACAGGCGTTCGATCATGTACTCATGATGAAGCAACGATTTCGGAAAATGAAAGGGGGAGGTCGGCAGCCGCACATCCTCGAAGGCGGCCTCGGCCTGGCCGGTATGCGCGTTGTAGGCCGCGATCGTGCCGAAACGGCCGCGCAGCCAATCCCGGAACCGCCGCTGGCTGGCGGCGCCATGGGAAGGCAGGCAAACCGGCTCGTTCCAGATGTCAATGGTCAGGACCGCCGGATGGGAGGCGTAGCGGGAGACGGCCTGGCGCATGAAGTCGAGGCCTTGGTCGAACGCCTCCTGGCAGTCCCAGTTCGGACAAAAACCGCCGAGCTGGTAAGCCTGCCCGCACAGATCCTGGGCCGGGCGCCCGGCCGCGTCCATCAACAGCGCTTCCGGATGCCGCCGGTAAACCCATTCCGGGGCCATCTCCAGGATAATGTTGGGCACCACCTTGAGACCGGCTTGGTGGGCGGCGGCGAGCAGCGCGTCGTAAGTCTCCCAGAAATAACGGCCCGGCTCACGCTCGACCCACCGCCAGATGAGCCAGAACTTCATCGTATTGAAGCCCAGGCCCCGCATCCGGGCAAAATCCTCCTCCCACTCGTCCGGCGGCGGCACCGGTGCGCGGTGATACTGGCTGCCGAACACAAAAAACGGCAACGGCGATTTTTCGGTCATTTTTTGCTCCCACAAAAATCATCGAACCCGGCATCGCCATAGGCCGCGGCCGCCTGCGCTAGTAACGCCTCCCGACCGCGCACGCCGGCGGTCGCCCCCGGCGCCGCGACACACTGAGCCCCCAACACATTGCCCCACTGGGCGCACCCGGCAAGGGAACGCTCCTGGAGCCACCCGGCCAGGAAACCGGCGACAAAGGCGTCGCCGGCCCCCACGGTGTCAACGACCGCGGTCTTGATTCCCGGCACCATGGCCGAGTGGCGGCCGTCCGCGACATAGGCGCCCGCCCCGCCCATTTTTATCGCCACCGCCCTGGCCCCATGGCGCAGCAACTGCGCGGCCATGGCCGCCGGCGTATGCTCCTCGGACAGCGCCCGGGCCTCATCATGACTGGGCAGAAGCAGGTCCGTCTCTCGCATCTCGGGCTCCACCAAGTCACGAAAACCCACCCCGTAGTGAATGGTATCCAACGACGTTAGGACGCCTTGCGACCGGGCCAGCCGCATCAGTTTCGCGCAGGGCACGCCATTGAATCCTTTCAAGAAGGGCGACCCCGCCACATGCAGCACCTTGGCCGCACCAATCAGTTCCAGATCGACATCCTCGGGGCGCATCTCGCCGTTGGCGCCCAGCAGGCTCCAAAACCCGCGCTCGCCGCCGGGATAGATGCAGGCCACCGCGGCACCGGTGGCGGTGCCGGAGGCCACGCGCACCCCTTCGACATTCACCCGTTCCACCTTCAGTGCGTCAAGCACGAAGCGGCCCAGTGGGTCGTCCCCGAGTTTCCCGACCACGGCGACCCGCAGCCCCAGGCGGGCGAGGCAGACCGCGGTGTTGGCCGCACAGCCGCCCAGTCCCAGGGACAAGCCGGCAACCGGACATATCGTGGCGGGCGGCGGCAGGCCGTCGATCCCGGACACCACCACATCGGCGACCAGGATGCCAAGGCAGACCACATCAAATTTCGCGTCACTCATGCCAGTCCCTTGTAATACTTCACCGTTCTGATTCACCACGGATAAAACCAAGACGCGTTCACCGCAAAGAACTCAGAGAGTTATGGGGGATTTTGAGGATTGCATTTTCTTTGTGATCTATGCGGTAAAATTTGGGAATAACCCCATTCAAGCCCGGCCGGCCGCCCCGGTCAGACGCATCCACCGGGCAATCACCGGCGCCGTGGCCGTCCCCGCCTCCGCCAGGGCAAGGGGCGCCCACACGTTCCGGCCATCCGCCCACTGCTGGCGCAGGGACTCCCGCCACGCCGTCACCAAGTCGGTGGCGACATTGATCTTGGCCATGCCCAGGGAAATCGCCCGTTTCAGGTCGGCGTCCGGTGTCCCGGAACCGCCATGCAGCACCAGGGGCGCCCTGACCCGCGAGGCGATGGCGGCCAGCCGTTCAAAATCGAGCCGCGGGAGCCGGCTGTAGTGCCCGTGGGCGTTGCCGATCGACACCGCCAGCGCGTCCACGCCGGTCTGCCGTTCCAACTCGGCGGCCTCATCAGGAAGCGTCAGCACCGAATCTCCGGAACCCTCGACACTGAGCGTGTCCGCCTTCCCCACATGCCCGATCTCCCCTTCCACGGCCACGCCCCGGGGATGGGCGGCGGCCACCACGACTTTCAGGGCCGCCGCATTTTCCTCAAAACTCCGGGCGGAAAAATCGAGCATGACGGAACTGTAGCCGGCGGCAATGGCCCGCCGCGCCAACTCCGGCGAGTCGCCATGGTCCAGGTGCAGGGCGGCGGGCACGGTGAAGCGCCCCGCCACACCGCAGGCCATGGGGCCGAAAACTTCCGGCGGCAGCAGCGACAGTTCCGGAACCCCGGTCATCACCATCACCGGGGAACGCAACGCCTCCGCCGTCTCCAGCACCGTGAGCAGCGTCTCCATGTTCCACACGCAAAAGGAGGGAACGGCGTAGTGGCCGCGCCGGGCGGCGGCCAGCAGGTCGGCCATGGGCAGGAATTTCATTGTGCGGAACCTTTTTGAAGGAACGTGGCGTAGTCGGTGCAGAGCAGGAAGGCCGGCGGCACATCCTCCTCAATCGACGGAAACCGTCCCAGCGGCTCCAGAAAACGGTTGTCCGTCTCATCGTCGTTCACCATGGACACCTCCCCGATCATGGCCGGACCGCCCTCCGCATGGAAGGAATGGTAGAGCCGCGGCGGGAGCGACACGCTTTCACCCGGCGTGAGGACGATCCAGGAGCCGGCGGGCAGCACCCGGCGCTCGCCGTCAATGGCGATCGAGACCGGGGTTTCGGCCAAGCCGTCATCACTGCCGGCGTTATAAACGCAAACGTGCAGGTCGCCGCCGCCCCGGTTGATGATGTCCTCCATCTTGTTCCAATGGAAATGCATCGGCGTTTCCTGCCGCTCCCTGACCATCATGATCTTTTCGGCGTACGGCTTGGGATGGCGGCCGCCGCCGTTGCGGATGGTGAACAGCAACAGCCCCCGCGCGGCGAAACGCCCCTGCCCGTTGTCCGTCACATCCCAGCCGAGCTTCAGTTCCATGATTTCGGAAAGGTTCGCCACCGCCGCCGCCCGGCGCCACTCCTCCGGCGAGCGCCCCGCGAACGGCGGCAGCCGGAACCCCTGGCCATGAAAAAACGCCCTGGCTTCAGCAATGTAGGCATTGATCTCAGATCGTTTCATAAGCACGATTCCTGGTTTTTGTTATGAACTGATAAGACTCTTGATTTCATGGAGTTGGGGCGACTTGGGGGAATAATGGCCGCTCGACTTTTTCTTCGATGGTGAGGTAGTCCACGAAGATATCGCCCGTATCCACAGGAAATTCGACTTTAATGGTATGCATTCCAGATGAGGGGACAACAAAGTCCAAAGTCTGGCCGGTCATTTTTCCGGTGTCTGGATAAGTCAATTCACCCACGGCGTTTCCATCCATGGCGATAGGGAGCAAAAGTTTGCCCCGCTTTTCATCGGGGGAACCGGTAAAACGTCCCGCGGCACGCAGACTGAGGCGATACTGCCCCGGTTTCGCGAACGGTATGTCGTACTCCATCCAAGCCCCCCCCCAAAACATGGCGACCGCCATGCCGCCGCTGCACTCGGCGCTGTCGACCACGTGCATGGGTGTCCCGGGGCATTTGCCTTGGCTGCGCGGCGCGCTCTCCGCCTCGATCAACAGAACGCCTTCCGGCGTCGTGAGTCGCACGACCGTGGCCGTGGTCACCTCATCTACCGCCAAACCGGTGATGCGTGCCCGAATGTCCGCGACCGAGCCGATGATCGCGTTTTTCGGTACCTGCACGGAAAAAT
>JBAZJM010000326.1:0-5241 GCA_041651315.1 Lentisphaeria bacterium
TGCCCTGCAATACCTGCTGGACAAGGCCCGCTCTCAGCATGACCCCCAAAGCGCCGAAGGCCGTACCCTGATCGCCGAGGCGGTCCTCGCCATCATCGGCGAAATGCCCCATCCGGTGGGACGTGCCGCCGCCGTGCAATGGCTGGCCGGCGAGACCGCCCTGCCTGAGGATGCCTTGTTTGCCTCCCTGGCGCGCCGCAAGAATACGCCGGCCCGCCGGTCGCCGGCGTCTTCTGCCCCGGAGCCTGCTGGAGCAGGCGGTGGCCCCGCTGCCGCCGTTGCCGATACCGGCCAGGCGCCGGCGCCCCGGCGGGACGGCGGCGCCCAGGCCGCCGCCATTTTGGGCGGTCCGTCCCTGGCGGGAAGCGATCCGGCCCTGGCCGTTGAACGCATGTTGCTTGACCTGGCGCTCCATTACGAAACGCTGGCGGTGGAACTGGCCGCGCTCCTGCCCCCCGAACGGATCGGCGGCACCCCGGTTGGCCGCGCCCTCAATCTGGTGTTGGCCCACGCCGGCCAGGGGGAGTGGGCGCTGGCCGCCCATGATCTCTCGGCCGACCAGGACCTGGCCGCTCATCCCGACGTTGCCCGGGTATTGATGGACGGTGATTTCACGCCCCCGGCGGCCGACCATCCGGAAGCCGTCCGCGCCGCCGCCCGCGCCCGCCGCGCCATGAAGGACTGCCTGTCCCGGCTCGACTTGGTCATGCTGGAGCGGGAGTTGACGGCGAAAAACCGTGAACTGGCCGGCGAAGCCGACCGCGGCCGCGCCGCCGCCCTGGCCGGCGAAGTCGCCGCCCTGGTCCGCCGCCGCCATGAACTCCGCGCCGCCGCCCACACCCATTGAAGGCATCGGGCGCATGGACAGTCTCATTGGGAACCCCCTTTTGAGGAAAGGCGGTTCCCAAACCCTCCGTCAAACCTTTTTGCTGCCTTAACGCGGCGGGCGCTTCCACCACAAGTCGTACTGGCAAATCATTGCCGTTGGGTGTGTGGGCTTGGGGTGGAAGCGCCCGCCGGTTTAGGAAACAAAAGTTTTAGGAAGGGGGATCCAGAGCGAATATGTGAGCGACCCGGCAGAGCCGGGGCTGCACAGCGCGAAGCGCGGGGGGAGCACCCTTTTTCAAAAGGGTGGCCCCAATAAACGGCCACATCAATAAAGGACGGCGGGGATGTCGGTTTGGGTGAAATCGGTGCCTTTGAACAGCAGTTTTTCGTGGGCCGCCACCGTCAGGGCGTAGGCGCAGCAGTCGCCGATGTTCAAGCCCGCCGGATGCCGCCCTTTCCCGAAGCGGCGCCAGGCATCCCGTGCGATTTCTTGCTGGTCGGCATCGAAGGCTGAAATCTCCACGCCGGCCCGGAGCAGCAGGAGATCCAGTTCACGGCCGCCGGCTTCGCCTTTCTTGGCCTCAATGACTAGGGCGCATTCAAGGGCCGAGAAACTGCTCATCAGGCGGACCGGAGCCGCGGCAATGGCATGGGCCAGGCGCGCCGCTTCCGGCTCCCCCAGAAGAATGGCGATAACCGCGGAACTGTCGATCACCATTTGGGCAGTCCCCCATGTCCGTCGTAGCCGAGAATCGCCTCGGGCGAACGGGAATCCACATCCGGCAATGCCGCGCAGCGCCGGGAAATCGCCAGCAATCCATCTTCCAGGCGCGGTGTCGGCGGCCGGCCTTTGGTGCGTTGCAACTCGTGCTCCAAGGCCGTCACAATCGTCTGCGTGATGCGTTTTCCGGTCTGCCGCGCCAGCGTCCGCGCCAGTTTTTCGGCAGTGGGATTGCGAATGCACAGTGCCATAGTCGTCATTCCTGGTCAAGTAAAGCCAAATATATTGAATCTATAAAATAGTATATACGCATATCATTTAAAAACCAGTTTTGAGTGGCATATTTCCCGCCATGAAGACCGACAAGACCAATGCCGCCCGCCTGCTGGATCAGGCCGGCATCGCCTACGACCTCGTTCCGTACGAAGTGGACGAAAACGACCTGAGCGCGGCGCATGTGGCGGCGCGACTTGGACAGCCGGTCGAGTGTGTGTTCAAAACCCTGGTTTTAAAGGGGGACAAGACCGGGCACTTCGTCTGCATCATTCCCGGCGCCGCCGAGCTCGACCTGAAAAAGGCCGCCAAGGTCTCCGGCAACAAAAGCTGCGCGATGATCCTGATGAAAGACCTGCTGCCGGTCACCGGCTACATCCGCGGCGCCTGTTCTCCGGTCGGCATGAAAAAGCACTTTCCCACGTTCATCCACGAAACCTGCCGGCAATTCGCCAAGATCTACGTCAGCGCCGGCCAGCGCGGGCTCCAGCTCCATTTGGATCCCAACGATTTGATCCGCGAAGCCCGGGCAACCGTGGCGGCGCTGGTCTAGTCTTCGAACACCAGCATGGCATGGCCGGCAAGTTCCGGCAGGGTGACTTCGGCATAGCCGCGGTGGTAACGGCAGGGCAGGGGAACACCCTCCGGTTGCAGGGTTACTCGTTGGGGGGGCTTGGGCAGGCGCAGGGCGACGCCCGGCGCCTTGACCCACGACGCCTCCTCCACGATGTCCAGGCCCGGCGCCCGGCGCACCGGCGCGTAGCTGAGCAGGTGGACGACGTGGCGCTTGGGCTGGCGGGTGACGGTGGCCTCGACGAAACTGGGCGCGGTGACGCGCAGCAGCGGTTCGGGCAGCAGCAGTTCCAGCAGCTTGCCGATAAGGTGGCGGCAAGCGAGGCTGCCGTGGGTACCGTACGCCTTGAAGAGCGGAAAGGCGCTGGTGACGACCCGCCCCTTGCGCACGGCGGCGACATAGGGGGAGAGCGTCCGGCCGGGAGTTTGGGCATGGGAACAGAAATGCTCCCAGCTCCGCTCGAAGTACGGTTCAACCACATGCACCAGGCCGGTGGCGCCGGCCACGGGGGTGAGGCGCCGGCCGCGCTCGTACATGGCATGGTCGGTGTTGGCGGCAATGCCTGCGGCAAGGCTGCCGGTGAAGCGCAGGTAGGTGGTGGTGAACGGTGACTCGCCGGTACAGACGGCCCCTTGCCGGGCACCGAGCACCGGCTGATGGTCGGCGGTGAAGCCGGCGCTGCCGGAGAACAGCACGGCGCCGCCCTTGGCGACATGGTGCTTCAGGCGCGCCGCCAGATCCGGGGTGACGTCAACGCCTTCCGGGACCACGACGACCCGGTAGGCGTCGAAGGCGTTGCCGGCGGGAATGAGGTCGAACTGCTGCTTGAGCTGGGTGAGGGCGCGGACGGCGCCCTCGTTGGCGTTGCCGGGCGCCTCGAAAAAGCCGGTGGCGGGCACGCGGATCACGGCGATATCGGTGACCGGGACCGCGCCGGCGCACCACGGCTCGCAGGCCTCGACGTGGCGGTAGACGGAGCCGATCAGATCGTAGGCGCCGGCGTCGAGGACACCGCGCGGGTGCAGCTGGTCGCCGACGCTGCAACAGGTGCCGTGGGCCAGCATCTGGCAGCATTCGTACATCAGCGCCGCCTGGGGCTTGAGGCCCCCGAAATCGGCCCAGCTCTTGTGAAAGCGGGCGGTCATGCCGAGGGTCGGTAGGCCGAAGGTGCGGACGTAGCGCACGTTGAGCGGGAAGTACATATACCCGCAGTCGCCGGTGGGCAGGGCCTCGATCTCGACGTGGCGCAGAAATTGCTTTTCCGCGGCCACGTTCCACAGCGGACGGGAGTTGAACATGATCGGCAGATCCGGGTTGCCGGTGAGCTGGACGGCCAGTTTTTGGTAGCGCGTCATGTAGTCCAGGGCCACTTGGTGCGCATAGGCCATCCGGTCCGCCTCCCGGAGCGGGTCGAGGCCGGCCCGGCGCATGCCGGCCAGGGCCCAGGTGGAGAGGCTCGGCTGATCCCAGCACATGTCGAGGAAGATGCCGTCCACGGGGCTGAATTGCTTCAGCACCTCGGCCAATTGGTCGGCGAGGTAATCCTGATAGGGGCTGGACATGTCCACCAGATGCCAGCAGGCGTCCAGCGGCGAACCGGCCAGCCGGCCGTCCGGAGTGACCACGCGCCACTCGGGATGGGTGGTGGCGGCAAACTCGTCGCACTGCGTGCTCAGGTAGATGGGCGCGCGGATGTCGCGGCGGTGGCAGGCGGCAATCTGTTTGCCCAGCAGATCCAGGCCCGGCCGCAGCCCCGGATGCCGTGCCGGGTGGCGCGTGTTGTAATAAAGGTGGCCGTGGTGGCACTTGGCGAACAGGGTGACGCTGTTGACATGGGCGGCGGCCAGCTGGTCCGCAAAGGCGTCGGCATCGAACTCGGCGCCGACATCGGGAATGCCGGGGCCAGTGTGGAAGTCGAGGTGAATCTGGCGGAAGGGAAGCTGGAATGACATTGGATGTAGTATCTTGTAATGCTTTAAAGGCGGCCAGTGTTGACACTAATTTTGAATGTCGAATTTTGCAGGAAACCGCCCGGCCCCGGGCGGCCGGGGGGGCGTCCGTCGCGCTGCAACTCTGCGGAGAGCCAGGACAGGCAAGATTGCCTGTCTCACGTTGGGGGCCAATTCTGCTTGCGTTGTTCTTTGAGGGGGGGGCGAAAGCCGCTAATTCACTGAGGATCATGGGGTTGACCTGGTGTTCGCCGCCGTACCACACGCCGCCGCCATTGATGGCGTTGGCGTTGATGACCACGTTCTGGCTTTCACCGCCGATCCAGATGGCCCGGCGCTGGCCGGGGGCGCAGGTAATGGTGTTGCCGACAATGGTGATGTCGCGGTGGCCGTGGTCGCCCTTGAATTCGCCGCGGTTGGGATAGGTCAGCCAGATGCCCGAGCGCACCCACCAGCCTTCCTTGGCGTCGGCCTCGCTGATCGGATAATCATTGGTCACCGCGTTGCCGGTGATGGCGATGTTGCGGCAGGCGAAGAACAGGGAGATGCCGCCGTTCTTGCAGCGGCGCACGTTATTGCCGGTGATGACAGAATTCTCACACCATTCCAGGTCAAGCCCGACATCCGTGGCGCCATCGATCACGTTGTTGGCCAGGACAATGTCGCGGCCGCCGGAGGCCCAGATGGCCCCAGCGCCGCCATTTTTGACGTAGTTGCCGGTGACAACAATGTCAGAGGTGTCTTGGAGCTGCCAGTTGTACATGCCCCAGATTTCGACGCCATGCACACGGGCGTCGACGATCCGATTGCCGGTGATGCGCAGATGGTGGGAAAACACGGTATTAATGGCCAGGCCGACCTTGGTGAACTCGCAATCGGCCAAGGTGACGTTGTTG
>JBAZJM010000327.1:0-5240 GCA_041651315.1 Lentisphaeria bacterium
GTTGTTCAGCGTGCATTGCAGGCTCCTAATTCAGTCCCGCCACCCAGATCACGGTGCCGCGGTCGGCGGCGTCCTGGACCACCATCACCCCGTCGCACGGCACGTTCACATTCACCAGCGCCACATCGCCGGCCCCGGCCCCGTTGGCCGCCCGGGCCACCGCCGGCGCCGCGCCGGCACCCGGGTCGCGGTTGATCCACCAGGCGGCAGTGGCGAGGAGCGCCAGCACGGCCGCCATCCGCAACGCCCAGCCCCAACCGGCGGCTCCGGCGGCGGCAAGGGCATCCGCCGGTTCCACGGCCAGCCGCGCCGGCGCCCGGCGCCGGAACTCGCGCCAGAACTCCTCGCGGCCGGGCGGTGCCGGGGCCGCCGCCGTCCGCCGCAATTCCGCCTGGAGGTCCAACGGTTGGTTACGATTGGTCATCACCCAACTCCTCCTGCAGCAAGCGGCGCAGCCGGCGGCGGGCATGGAACAAGCGGGACATCACCGTCCCCATGGACACGCCCGTCGTTGCCGCAATCTCGCGGTAATCCAAACCGTCCACCTCCCGCAACACCAGCGTCTGCCGGTGTTCGGGGCTCAATCGGGCCAGGGCCCGCTCGAAGGCGGCGTGCCGCTCCTCGGCCTCGGCGCGGGCCGCCGGTCCCTCCGTCTCGGGTGCCGGCAACCGTTCGACCAGGGGCTGCCCCTCCAGCGACTCCGCCGACACGCTCTCCGTCACCTCGCGCCGGTTGCGCCGGCGCCATTCGTCCATCGCCGCGTTGCGCGTGATCCGCAGCAGCCAGCGCACCAGGGCGCCCTCGCCGCGAAACTCCGGCGGCGACTCCCACATTTTCAACGCCACAACCATGGTCACCTCATCGGCGGCATCCGCAATCAGGCGGCTCGCCGCCCGGTGCACCAGCCCGCGGTAACGTTCGAACCATTCGCTGAACGCCGCCAGATCGCCAGCCCGCGCCAGCGCCAGCAGCCGTCCGCTGTCTTCCGCTCCTGAATGGGGGGTTGTCGTGGACACCGTCCAAACCTTATAACGCGCCGGCCCGCCGTCTTATTCATCTTCATCGCGAACCATTGTACCACGCCGGACTGCCGTTATGGTGGCATCGCGTTCGCCATTGTCAACCCGGAACGTCCCCGGTTCGGGGAATAATCCAGGCAAAGCTTGAACAGGAGACCGCAGAGGCCACAGAGACGGTTTTCTCCGTTCTCTCTGGGGCTCTCCTGCAGGAACGTGGTTGCACCACGTTGTGCGATTCTGCCGTGAAGGCACGTCGCACACGGGCGGCACGCCCATAGCCATCAGGTTAAGCTTTTTTAAGCGTGAATTGACCGGTGTTTAGGCAGGGCCAAAGGCCCGATTTCATAATAGCCTGGGGCAACGCCCCAGGTTTGCGAGAAGACCAAGGAATCAAGGGCTGAAGGCCCGCTCCATGAAACGCCCCTTCAGGGCTCAAACGTTATATTCTGCTTTTCCTGGGGCGTTGCCCCAGGCTGGTATGAATGCGCGCCGTTGGCGCTCAAAAACGGCTTAACCGGATGGCTATGCGCGGCACGCCCGTGCCTCACAGACAATGCCATTCAATTTAAAACGTTCACCCTAACGCCGCATAAAAGCACCTCATGAGAAAAAAAATCAGCCGCCTGCTGTTCCTTCTTGCCACCGTCCTGCTGGGCGCCGCCGGTGCCGGGGCGGGCGAACTGGTGGCGCTGCAAGCGGAACGGGTTTCCGCCAGCGCCGGCCGGACCCTGTGGGAGGCCGGCACCGCCCTGGACCTGCGCCGCCCCGCCGGCCTCCAGTGCCAGATCCGCGTCACTCCCGCCGGCGCTGCCGGGCGCGGCATGATCTACGCCCGTTCCGGCAACGGCTGGTACGGTGCCGCCTTTGGCGTTGACGGCCGCGGCGGCTGGCAGACCGTGTCCCTGCTTAAAACGGCAACCTTTCTCGAAGGCCGGCCGGCCGGCTGGTCGCGCATTTCCGCGCTGCGCGTCGCGGCCCTGGCCGCCGGCGGCGCCGCCCCGCGGCTGGAAGTGCGCGATTGCCGCCTGGTGGCGCCGGCGCTGACCGGCGTCGTGCTGGTCCGCGGCTCCTCCGCCATCGGCCGCGTGGGCCCGATGGAGGCGCGGGGCGTCACCGACTTTCCCGAACGTATCGCCAAGGCCCTGGCCCAGGTCGGGGTCACCGTCTCCCTGGTGGAGGACAGCGACCTGCCGGGCCTGCTGACCGCCGCGGCGCCAACCGTGGTGGTGCTGCCGTACAACCCGATGATGCCGGACAGCCTGGCCCGCACCCTGGCCGCCTGGCAGGCGCGGGGCGGGCGGATTCTCGGTTTTTTCACCCCGCCGGCGCCGCTGGTGGCCGGTTTGGGGATGCGCGTCGTCGGCCCCCTGCCCGCCAGCCAGGTCAGCGGCGGTTTCGCCGTCATCCGCCTGCATCCCGGCGCCCTGGCCAACGCCCCCGAGCGGCTGCCGCAGGCGTCCTGGATCATCCAGCGCCTGACCCCCGCCGGTGGCCGGACAAAGGTGGCCGCCACTTGGCTGAACGCCGGCGGCAGCGACACCCAGTGGCCCGCCATCCTGGCCGGGCCGCGCTGGCTGTGGATGAGCCACGTCTATCTCAACGCCGATCCGACCGCCGGCGCCCGCCTGTTGCTGGCCATGCTCGGCCAGCTCGATCCCCGCGTCTGGCCGGAAGCCGCCCGCGCCGCCGCCGCCTTGGCGGACTCCGCACCCGGCCTCGACGCCGGCCGGCGCCTGGCCGTCCGCCAAGCCGCCGCCAGCGGCGACGGCAGCCGCGCCGTGGCCGCCCTGCAAGGGGCCACGGCCGCCCGCCAGCGCCAGGCGGTCGCCGAACTGCCCCCCTGCCCCGGCGAATTCCGCGGCGCCTGGTGCCACCGCGGCTACGGCATCCAGGGCTGGAGCTGGGAACAAACCCTTGGCCGGCTTCAGGAGTGCGGTTTTAACGCCCTCTTCGTCAATTTCGCCTGGGCGGGCAAGGCGTATTACCCCAGCCGCTACCTGCCGGCCGATCCGGTCGTCGCCACCCAGGGCGACCAGGTCCGGGCCGCCGCGGCGGCCGCCGCCCGCCACGGCATCAATCTGCATTTTTGGAAGTGCTGTTTCAACCTCGGCGACAGCCCCGGCGCCGCCTTCGCCGCCGCCGCGCGGCGGGAGGGGCGCCTGCAGGTCAGCGACAAGGGCACAGTCAACCCGCGCTGGCTCTGCCCCAGCAACGCCACCAACCGCCGGCTGGAACTCGACAGCCTGTGCGAGGTGGCACGCAATTACCCGCAACTGGCCGGCATCCAGCTCGACTTCATCCGTTTTCCCGACTCGCACCACTGCTTCTGCCCCGGCTGCCGGCGGCAGTTTGAAGCCGCCCTCGGCCGGCGCGTCGCCAGCTGGCCCGATGATGTGCGCAACCAGCCGGCACTGCGCAGCCGCTGGCTGGCGTTCCGCCGCGAGACCATCTCCTCCCTGGTCCGGGACGCCCATGACCGGCTCAGGCGCGAACGCCCCGGCCTGATCCTGTCCGCCGCCGTTTGGGGCGACTTCGCCGCCTCCCGCGACAGCATCGCCCAGGACGCCCCCGCGTGGAGCCGGGCCGGCTGGGTCGACCTGCTCGCCCCGATGGCCTACACCGCGGATGCGAACGAGTTCGCCAGCCTGTTGCGCAAGCAGCGGCTGGACGCCGCCGGCGGCCGCGCCAAAATCTGCGCGGGCATCGGCGTGCGCACCTGCGGGCTCAACGCCCTGCAGACCGCCCGCCAGATCCGTCTCAACCGCCAGGCCGGCAATTCCGGCTTCCTCCTCTTCGAGTACAACCGCGACGAGGCCGACGGCGTCTTCCGCGACCTCGCCCCCGGCCTGACCCGGCGTTAGCGAGAATCCACCGGGGGAACGCTATCGGCAGAGCCCTCCCCCTCGCCGCGATTGTGCGCCGCCATGGCGGACATTTGCGCCCATTCCACGCACACAATACATTGTTGCCGTTGGGGATGGAAACTTATGTGGGCTTACCTATACACGCTTCCGATGGTACTGGTGGATGTTGCGGCGATGGCGTTCCTGTTCGCCATACCGGTTTGCCTTGGCGTGCTTCTGCGGTTGCTCACTCGAACCGTGCCACCCCATTGGGTCGGCTGGCTCGGGGCCGCCCTACTCGTGGCCGTCCGGTACAATGCCGGAGATCCGCTTGCGGAACCGCCACTCGTCATCGTCTCGGCCGGTGGGTCATTCCTGGCAACTCTTGGCATGGCAATGTTTGACCGGTTCCTTTTACTCGCCGTTGCATTCCTTTTTGTGAATGGGGGAGTCACTCTCGTGGACCGGCAGATAAACCGACCGTCAGGCAGATTTTGGCTGGTCGTGTGTCCGGTCATCGCCGCAACCGTGTATGGGAGCCTGGTGTTTGAATTGACTGCCCTTTATCTGGACTCAGGACGACCAGGGGCGTTCGCGTGTCTATTTTTTGCTCTCTATCGTTTTTTGGGGGTGGAACTTCTTGGCGTTCTGGGGGCCACGCTGCTGATCACCTCAAGATGCCTGAACCGGAGTCATCAATCGCGCTGTGTGGGGGACAACACACGGGAGATTTAAAGGGCGTTTCGCCCCCCCCTGTGTCCGAGATCGCCAACGAGTCAACAGCGGTGCCGGCCCAGTTCGTTCAGGATCTCCGCCACGGGGGCGCTCGCCAGGGCGGTAACCCGGTCGGCGGCGCCGTAGGAGATGACCATTTGGCCGTCGTGAATGTAGGCGCCCACAGGGAACACCACGGTGGGGATGTCGCCGACACGCTCATAGGCTTCCACCGGCTCCAGCACCGGGTACGGCAGGCGCGCGATCACCTTGGACGGATTCTCCAGGTCGAGCAGCGCCAACCCCATGCGGTAGACGTTGTGTCCCGCCTCCGGCGCCACACCGTGGTAGGTGAACAACCAGCCGGCCGCCGTCTTCACCGGCGGCGACAACACTGGGGGCTTGGCATTTTCTGCAAGGGTTGCCACAAAAAGCCCAAACCGCTCCGCCGGCCATTCGGCAACCTGTGGTTTGCATTCCCGCCCCACCCCCAAACCAGCGAGTGGTTACTTCCCGGGCTTTTCCCGCCGGAAAACGCATGTATCTTGCTGCTATTTCCGAGGGCCTTTCATGAAGCGCGTTCCATCGTCCCCGCAAAGCGGCCGTGAGCTGCTGGATCTCTATTACCTCGACCTGCGCATGCATCTGCTGGAGGCGGCGGCGG
>JBAZJM010000328.1:0-5225 GCA_041651315.1 Lentisphaeria bacterium
ATGGCCAAGCGAGTGGCGGAGATGTTCCGGTACAAGGCGTTCACTGGAGCTCAGCGCTGGTTGCGCGGCAGTGGCACCGGTCGGCGCAGGGGGGTCATGCGGGTGTGTTGCCAGCCATGCCCGGCGTAAAAATCCAGGGCGGCCCGGTTGTCGCGGTCGGCCAGGAGCTGGAGCCGGGTCACACCGTGTCTTTCGGCCCAGGCGGCCAAGGCCGCCAGCAGCCGGCCGCCGATGCCGCACCCGCGCCGGGAGGCGGTTACCACCACGTCCTCGACCCAGCCGGAGGGGGCGCCCTCCGCCGTGGAGATGACGGTCTGCACGGTGGCCATGCCCACCACCCGGCCCGACGCCTGGTCCTCGGCCACGGTGACGTTGGCGGTGCCGGTGCGCGCGGCCTTGAGCAGCAGGCGCAGGCCGCGCGCCTGGCGGTCCGGATAGATGGCGAAATCGGGTTCCAGGCTGAACAATTCCGCCAGCAGCGCCGTCATTGCCCCGAGGTCGCGGAGGGTGGCGCGGCGGATGCGGATGCCGCCGGCGTTATTTTTTTTCACGGTCATGATAGGGTTGGGTTCTCACCCTGTCCGAAAGCTTGAGGGTCACTGAATATCGAAGGGAGCCGCCCGGCCTCGGGCGGCCGGGGGGCGTCTGTCACGCGGCAGCCCTGAGGAAGGCCGGGACAGGCAAGATTGCCTGTCTCACGTTCCTCAGCGCTTGCCCGCCTGGCGGAACGTCTCCGCCGCGCTACAAGCGCTCAGCTACAGCAAACATCAATCCGTTTTTATGAGTAGTTTAGGCTAGGCCGGGGCATGCGGCTCGTGCGGGTCCGACGGAATGCCGTGGGCCCGGCACAGGCTGCGGATCTCCTCCGTCGTCAGCGCGCGTTTGCGGCGGACCGCCAGGGCGCGGACCTTCTCCAGCAGCGGTCCGGCCAGCCGGCGCTCAAGCTGGATGCCCAGCCGGTCCAGCACGTGGGTCAGCGAGGTCCGGCCGGAGTGCCGGCCGATCACAAACATGGGGCGCGTCTGCCCAACCTCATCGGGATGAATCAGTTCAAAGGCCATGGCGTCCCGCGACATGCCGTCGCAGTGGATGCCGGTTTCGTGCAGGAACATGCCCTCGCCCGTCACCGGCTTGCTCATCGGCAGCGGGCGGCCGGAGATGTCGGCGACCAGGTGCCCCAGGGCCTGCAGTTTGCGCAGGTCCACGCCGCAGTTGCAGTCAAGGGTCAGACGGGCTCCGGCGACCACCTCGTCGAGCGGCGCATTGCCCACCCGTTCGCCCAGGCCGTTCACCGTCACGTTGACACACCCCGCGCCGGCTTCGATGGCCATGAGGGTATTGGCGGTCGCCATGCCCAAATCGTTGTGGGCATGGAAGTCCAGCGCCGTTCCCGCGGCCACGCCCCGCAGGCGTCCGATCAGGCGTAGGGTTTGCAGCGGATTCAGCCCGCCGACGGTGTCCGCCACGCGGATGCGGTCGGCTTTGGCCGCCACGGCCGCGGGAATGAATTTTAGGAGAAAATCCAGATTGGCCCTGGCCGCATCCATGGCTCCGACCGACACGAACCGGAAGTGGTTCCGCGCTCGGGCGACCAGCAGCGGCAGGCGTTCCAGCACCTCTTCCGGGGTCATGCGCGCCATGGCCTGGTGCCGCGACGAAACGGGGAAGGAAATGTGGATGCCGTCCACGCGGCAATGCAGGGCGTTCTCGAGGTCGCGCGGGGTGGCCCGGCACCAGCAGGAAAGCCAGGAGTCCAACCGCAATGCCGCCAGGCCGTTGATGTTGTCGATCTCGTCCTGGCCCATGGCCGGCGTTCCCGCCTCCAATTCCGGCACGCCCGCCGCGCTGAGCGCCCGGGCGATGCGGAGCCGTTCTTCGCGCAGGAAAACCACGCCGGCGGCCTGTTCGCCGTCGCGCAGCGTGGTGTCCACCAGCCAGACATCACGGCCCGGGGCGGGCCGGAACAGACCGGAAGCCGCGGATATTCCAACCTCGGAATTTGGCCGCTCCCCGTTTGTTTTCACGTGCGTTACTCCTGATGCGGGTTATGCCAGCAGATATTTGTCCGCGGTTTTGCCGACGGCGAGCTGCTCAATGATCTCTTCAACGGCATCCTCGGTCACATTGCCGTACCACCAGCCCTCGGGGTACACGACCATGGCGGGGCCGCGGTCACACACCTTCAAACAACCGGCGGCGGAAACCATGACGTCGTTCAGCCCGTTGTCCGACAGGCATTCCTCCAGTTTTTGCAGGAGCTGGCCAGCCCCCTTTTTGTGGCAGACGCCCTGGGGGGCGCCGCTGGCCCGGAAACTGCAGCAGACCAGGATGTGATGGCTTGGCTTTTGCATGGTTTGTGTTCTCCTTGTGGTGGTGAGGTGAAGTGGGGGCTCACGGGCGGCATCCGCACTCCTGGTCGCTGCCGGCGCAGCTCATGCCGCAGTCGGCGCAACCCTGTTTTGGGGTGTGCGACAACACGTCGCCGCGGAAAGCCGGGCCGAGCGCGTCTTCGATCGGCCCCTCGGTTGCAATGACGCGCACTCCTTTTCCCGTCAGGGTGTTGCGCGGGGATGGTCCGGCGCCGCTGACCAGCAGCGCCCGGCAGTCGCGCAGGCGTGCCGCCAGCTCCAGCCAGCGCTCGCGCCCGGTGCCCGGGAGTGGCGCCGGCCGGGTGTCAACCAACCGGTAGCCGTCCGCCTCCTCGGCATAGACGCAGAACTCGTCCGCCTCGCCGAGATGCTGGTTGACCTGCCGTCCTTCGCGGGTGGCCACCGCCACGTACGGCCGAACCTCCTGCGGGTTCAGCGGCAGCCGGGCGGCCGCATGCAGCGCCGCCCGCGCGTCGTCGCCGCTATCTTCGTTCAATCGGCCGCTAGCATCCGCCCGGCTCAACGAGAGGCAATTTATGACGGTCACGCCCAGTTCGTTGACCCGCCGCGCAATCTCCGGGAGGTGCGTGTCGTTGATGCCGGGAATGATGACGCTATCGACTTCGACAAGGATGCCGCTGCCGCGCAAGAGCGCCAGCGCCGCCGCCTGCCGTTCCCACAGGCATGCCGCGCCTTCGATTCCGCGCCGGAGCCGGTTCCCGTCGCGGATCCACGCGTAAATGCGGGCGCCGACCGCCGGGTCCACGGCGTTGACGGTGAGGGTGATCTGGCTGAGGCGCAGTTGCTTCAGGGGTTCCACCCACGGCGCCAGGTTCAGCCCGTTGGTTGCCAGCTCAATCAACAGTTCCGGAAAGGCCGCGCGCACCAGCCGCAACGTTTCCAGCGTCGCTTCGGCATCGGCCAGCGGATCGCCCGGACCGGCAATGACGGCGCCGCTGGTTTCCGGGTGGCGTTTCACCCAGTCGGTCAGGTAGGCCAGCGCCTGTCCTGGCGACAGCACGGCGTTGTTTTCGTCGGGGCCGTCCTCTCGGCGTTCGCAGAAATTACAACGCAGGTTGCAGGCCGCCGCCACCGGCAGCCATACCCGCCCGGATTTGCATGCCACTTCATCCCCCGTCTCCCCATTCCGAAGGATCGGGACGTGGTGTTCCTCATGGATGGGGGTGTCATGCGGCACGGCGATGTTCCGACTTTCTGCCCGGCTTGCGGCGATTGATTACCGGGTGCAAAAGGCAGAGCAAGGTCTGTGCCATATCTATGAAAAGACAATTCGTAAAAGCTATAACATTCTTATATCAAATATAAATTAAAAATAATCAACTAATTTTGATAACTTCACGGCGGAAGGATAAGGACGGTGATCCTACCGCCCGGTAGGATTAATGCGCGGTTGATACATTTTTGTGATATCGGTTGCCAGCGGCAACGCGAGGCGTATTTTAGAGATCGTAACTAGGCCCGGAAGTCGCCAAGTGCTGGCGCCGCTGTTCGTAATCCGGCATGACGCGGGCCAGCAGCCGCCAAAACGCCGGCGAATGGCCATTGTGGACGATGTGGCACAGTTCGTGCGTCACGACGTACTCGATCAGCCGCCGCGGCGCCATGATGATTCGCCAGTTGAAGCGCAACTGGCCGCTCGGGCTGCCGCTGCCCCAGCGCGTCTTCAGTTCCAACGTCCTTGTTGAGGTGAATGTTACCCCCAGCTTTTTCGCCCAGGTGGCGGCAATGAGCTCCAAATGCGCCGCGGCGTGTTCGCGATACCAACGCATCAATTGATCGCGGGCATTGGTTGCGCGCACATTTTCTGGCAAGGCCGGGGGCAAGGAGAGCCAAAAACAGCCGCGTGCCAGGTACACCTTGGGGGGGGCCACCCTAGCGTCCTTGGTTATTCGCAGATGGTATTGCCGTCCCAGGTAAAGATACGTTTCTCCGCTGACGAATTGCCGGGGACGTCTGGGGTGATGGCGCCGCAGCCAATCCTGCCGCTTCACGATCCAGGCCGCCTTTCGCCGGACCTCAGCGGCAATTCGCCGCCGTTCCAGTCCGTTGGGCGCGACAACCGTTACCGTCGTGTCCGGATTGACCGTAACGGCAAGGGTTCGGCGGCGGTCACTGCGCTGTATCCGGTAAGTGATCGTGGTGTCGCCGAACGTCAGGCTCTCCAGTAGAGGGTTCTTCATCGGAGTCGTATCCTGGCCAAATCCATGATTTGGCTGGTGATAGCTTCCGTCCGGTCTTCCTCAACGCCGCTCAAGCGCAGCAAACGCTTCACCTTCCGCCGCATTTCCCGCTGGACATCCTCTTTCTGCTGCCAATCCAGCACGGCGTCTTCCCGCAGCGCGTCGAGAATCCCTTCGGCCAACTTGGGGAATTGACGGTCGCAATAGGCCTCGCCGCCATCCGCCACTTCCAGGTTCTTGGCCAGGATGCCGTAGATCGGATAGGCCGCTTCCGTGACTCCATGCGTCTGGGCCAGCGCTTCCCGTCCGCTCCTGACCTGGCCGCGCAGTGACATTAGCAGCTTGAACTCCGCTGTATCGTCAAGGCGCTGTTCCCGCCGGTCATGGATGATCTGCTCCAGCCGTTCCTTCACGGATTGATAGAAAACCGGGTCTTCCTCCAGGGTAACGCTGATGGTGTGCTTGATGGCGTGTTCCATGCGGCTGGCCTTGGCCCGCGGGGAGTGCAATTTGGCGATCTCCGCGGGAAAGGCGTCCGACATGATGGAAACCGGCTCCAGCAACATGCGGACCTCCTCGCCCTTGACGTGCCGGGCAATGAGTTCATCCACCCGTTGATGGCAACCGGACAGTTGGAGGTCTTCTTCGTTGAAAT
>JBAZJM010000329.1:0-5199 GCA_041651315.1 Lentisphaeria bacterium
CACGAATACGGCTGGCAGGCGCTGGCCGACCCCGTCGTGCAGGCGTTGCTGGCCGGCGGCTTGCGCGAGAGTGTGGACGGCATTGTCGCCTCGCTCAAGGCCGACCGCGGCTGGCTGGAGGCGCACCTGACCGACCTGCTGCGCCGCTTCGGCAACCGGGCGCTCGGCGACACTGTGTTCCGCCTCGGGCGCGACCCGCTGCGCAAACTGCAGCCGGCCGACCGCCTGGTCGGGGCGGCGCGGGTGGCGGAAACGGCCGGCGCCGTGCCGCGGCATTTGGCGTTCGGCATTGCCGCCGCGTTCTGTTTCGCGCCGCCCGAGGACGAGTTCAGCGTCGCCCTGCAGCAGCGGCTGGAGGCCGAGGGGCTGGCCAGCGTGCTGGAGGCGGTCTGCCGCATCAAGGCGGACGAGCCGCTGGGCCGGGCGATTGCCGCCAGCTATGCCGCCATCCGGCGCGATCCGGTGGCGGCCTTGGTGGAGGCCACGGCGGGATGAGGAACGGCCCCTCCCGCTGGCACAGCTGGTCGGCGACGGCACCGGCGGTGGCCGGCGCCTGGCCGGCGGAGACCCCGGCCCGCTTCGCCGCCTGGGCGGCGCTGGCGGCCGGCGGCCGGCCGGTGTCCACGGGGGAGATCTGCGCCTGCTGGCAGTGCGTGTTGCCGCTGCCCGCCGGCGACACCGTGGTGTATGTCAAACGCTATCGCAGTCCGGGGCGGCCCTGGCGCTATTGGGGCCGGCCCGCCCGGGCCATGGTTGAATGGCGCAACTGCCGGGCGTGGCAGCGCCTGGGGGTGCCGGGGCCGGAGCCCTGGGCGGCCGGAGAATGCCGCCCGGGCGGTCGTTTTTTGGAAGGCTGGCTGATGACCCGCGGCATTCCCGACACCCTGAGTGTGGCGGAACTGCTGCGGACCCGGAGCTGCGCCAGCCTGGGGGCGGCGGCCGGGGAGGCGCTGGTGGACCGCCTGGCGGCGCTGGCCGCCGCGGCCCACCGGGCCGGCTTCTTCCACCGCGACCTCAAGGTGCGTAACATCCTAGTGCGCCTGGGGGCGGCGGAGGCGCCGCCGGAGCTGTGGTGGATCGATTGTCCGCGCGGCGGTTTTTTCCCGGCCTTTCACCGGGCGCTGGCAGTTGCGGATCTGGCCGACATGGGATACGGTTTGCGCAAATGGTTGCCTCCGGCGCTGTGGCAACGGCTGTTGGAGCGGCATGCGGCCGCTTCCGGCCTGGCCGGCCTGGCGGCGGCGGTGAACGCCCGGGTGGATTGCGGCGAAGGATGAACCCCGTCGGATGCGCCGGCAAACGCCTCCGCCGCCCAAGATTTTTTAAGGAAACATGCTTTACCGCGAACCCATGCCCGACCGGCGCTGGTGGATCTTTCTGGTGCTGGTTTTCGTGGCCCTCTACCTGCCGTACCTGGGACTGCGCGAACTGCGCACTTCCGAGGCCCTGCAGGTGGCGGTGGCGCGCGACATGACGCTGACCGGCAACACCCTGGTCACCACCGCTTTTGGCCAGGCGGTGAGCGCCCTGCCGCTGTACCCCTGGCTGGTGGCGGCCGGCGAGTATGTCGGCCTGCCCATGGAATGGGCCGCGCGCCTGCCGTCGGTGCTGGCCGTGCTGGTCCTGGCCGGCCTCTGCGGCCGGGTGGCGGCGCGCTCGGGCGGGCACCTGGCCGGGGCGGTGGCCGCCTCCATGGTGCTGAGCTCCCTGGCCATGCTCCGCCATGGCGGCGAGGCCCAAGGCGACGTGGTGTGCGCGCTGTTGCTTAATGCCGCGTGGTTCCTGTGGTACCGGCTGGGCCGCGTCGATAAACACTGGGGGGAGGCGTGGGTGGCCGGCCTGGGACTGGCCACCCTGGCCGCCTTCGGCATGGGGGTGGCGGCCTACGTCCTGTTCTATTTCCCGCTGCTCTTTCTGCGGCGGCCCCTGCGCCCGTGGCCGCGCGTCCTCAATGTGCCGCACCTGGCGGGCCTGGCCGGCGTGGCCGTGATCCTGGTGCTGTGGCTGGCGGCCGTGCCCGGCCAGCCGCTGCTCTCCTGGAAAACCACCCTGGCGCTGATGATCCCCAACGACACCGGCAGCTACCTCTGGCACCTGGCGCTGTTCCCGGTCGATTGCGCCGTGGCCCTGCTGCCGTGGAGCCTGATGGCCTGGCCGGCGTTCTGCTCGGCCTTCCGCCCGGTGGAACGCACCCCCGTCCTGTGCAAATTCCTGCGCGGCCTGATCGCCCCCCTGTTTTTCGTGGCCTGGCTGCTGCCCGACACCACGCCGTGGAGCCTGCTGCCGCTGCTCGGGCCGCTGGCCGTGCTGACCGGCCAGCACGCCGAAATCCTGCTGCGCCGGCACGCCGCGCCGCTGTTCCGGGTGGCCGCAGTGATGGCCTGGGGCGCCCTGGCGGGCGCCTTGCTGGGCATGCTCGTGGTCGCTCTGGCTGCCCTGCGGGTCGTGGTGTTTGACGGCATCCCCCCCGTGCAGCTGGTCATGGCGGCGGTGTTCCTGGGAGCGGTGGCGCTGCTGGCCCTGCAGTTGCGCCGGCCCGACGTCGGCCTGCCGTTTTGGTCGCGCGTCCTGCTGGCGGTCATGTGCCTGCAACTGACCGTGCTGGCCATCTATCCGCCCTACCGCGCCGCCTATTGCGAACAGCGCCGCCAGCTCGGCCGGCAGCTGGCGCGCAACGTCCCGCTGCTCGAGCCGGTTTACCGGGCCGGCGACGATTTCCTCATCGCCGAAGGGCTGTACCTGGAACGGTCGTTGCGCAATGTCTCGGGCATGGCCGCCCTGCCGGCCGAAGCCCAGACCGTCTACGTGCTGGGCGGCGCCAAGCCGCCGATCCTGGAAACCCGGACCTGGACGCCGGCCAGCGAACTGGTCCCGTTGGCCGTGCGCAGCCGGCCCGTCTGGCGCTGGCGCCCCCCCGGCGGCGGCCTGCTGCGCCTGGATGCCGAGCCCGACATGCCGGCCCCGGAAAACCTCACCCTGCTGCGCATGTATCGCGGCGACCTGCGGCCGGTGATCCGGGAACTGCCCGGCGTCGCCAGTCCGCCCCCCGCCGCCACCGCCGGCAACGGCGGCGCCTACGAACCGCTGCCGCTTTAAGGCAAGCCCCGCCGCGGGCCAGCCGCCGCTTGCCCCTACATTTTGGTTTTGACATCACTGATTACTGATCACTGGTTACTGGTTACGGGTTACTCAACAACCGCCCTCCTAAAAAAACGGACGCCCCCCCCATGGACCTCCCCGATTATAAAAGTCTGTCCCCGGAAGCCATCCACGAGTGGTTCACGGCCCATGGCGAACCGGCCTTCCGCGCCAAGCAGGTCGGCGAATGGCTGTGGCGCCGCTGGGCGGTCGACTTCCAGCAGATGACCAACCTCTCCAAGGGGCTGCGCGACGCCCTCACCGCCAGCTTCCGCGCCTGCAGCGTGGAACTGGAGGGCGGCACCCCCCAGGCCGCCCCCGACGGCACCCGCAAATACCTGTTCCGCCTGCACGACGGCCAGCACATCGAGACCGTGCTTATCCCCGCCCTGCGCCGCCACACCATCTGCATCAGCACCCAGGTCGGCTGCCCCGTGCGCTGCGTGTTCTGCGCCAGCGGCCGCCAGGGACTGGCGCGCGACCTGACCGCGGCCGAGATCATCGACCAGGTGGTCTATGTCTGCCATGACCTGGGCGAGCGCGCCGACAACATCGTGGTCATGGGCATGGGCGAGCCGCTGCTCAACCTCGACAACCTGATCCCCGCCCTGGAGTGCATCAGCGATCCGGAGCGGCTCGGCTTCGGCGCCCGCCACATCACCGTCTCCACCAGCGGCATCGTGCCCGGCATTCGCCGGCTGTCGGCCCTGGAGCGGCAGTGGAACCTGGCCCTCTCGCTGCATGCCGCCAACGAGGACACCCGGCGCAAGCTCATTCCCGACCCCTTCCGCCATCCCATTCCCGACATCATGGAGGCCTGCCGCGAGTACCGCGAGAAGTGCGGCCGCATGGTCACCCTCGAGTACATCCTCATCCAGGGGCGCAACGACGGCAGTGCCGACCTCGCCGGCCTGACCCGGCTGGCCCGCGACCTGCGCGCCAAGGTCAACCTCATCCCCTACAACGCCACCAGCGACGGCCCCTTCCGGCCGCCGGACAAGATTGCCTCGCGCCGGTTCGCCGATGCCCTGGCCAAGGCCGGCGTCCAGGTCTCCCTGCGCCGCGAAATGGGCGGCGGCATCGACGCCGCCTGCGGCCAGCTGCGCGCCCGCCATGAGGCCCGGCACGAGTTCCGGCGCGAGGCCCCGCCCGAACCCCGTGACGACGGCCGGCCCGAACCCCGGCAGGGGAACCGGCCGCCCCGCTTCGGCGCCCCGGCGGATGCCGGCGCCTCCCCCCGCCCGCCACGCCCCGCCGGGGTGCCGGTGCGTTCCCGCCGCTACAGCGGTCCGGCCGCGCCCCGTTCGGGTCGGCCCGGAAGCCGCCCAGGGCGCAGCGGCCATTTCCACCCCGACTCCGACTGAGGTTCCGTGACGGTTTGTTCATCCCATCGATTCCGATACCGATAGCGATACCGACCCCGAGGGCAACCGATGAAAAGCTACCGCCAGGAACTGTGGTTCAACACCCGCCGCCGCCGCGAATACCTCAACATCACCCCCCAGGTAGAGGACTGCCTGCAAAAGAGCGGCATCCGCGAGGGGCTGTGCCTGGTCAACGCCATGCACATTACCGCTTCCGTCTTCATCAACGACAATGAGTCGGGGCTGCACCAGGACTTCGAGACCTGGCTGGAGAAGCTGGCGCCGGAACAGCCGCACTCGCAGTACCACCACAACGGCGCCGAGGACAACGCCGACGCCCACCTCAAGCGCCAGGTCATGGGCCGGGAAGTGGTCGTCGCCATCACCGACGGCCGGCTCGACTTCGGCCCCTGGGAGCAGATCTTCTACGGCGAGTTCGACGGCGGCCGCCGCAAACGCGTCCTGGTCAAGATCATCGGCGAATAAAACGTGAGACAGGCAATCCTGCCTGTCCGGAACGTGGCGCACGGACGCTTGGGGACAGGTGATGGGGCGATGAGTTTCCAGAATGATTGCCGGCTTTTCCGGCCGGTGATATAGTCAGCCCCAAGCGGGTGGGGTAGTGGTCGTTGGGATGATGTACCCGAGTTTTGCGATGGGGCGCCCATATAACGTTGAACTAAGCCGCTGCGCGGCA
>JBAZJM010000330.1:0-5174 GCA_041651315.1 Lentisphaeria bacterium
CGTTCCAACATAGTTTTCTCACCGCCGGGCGCAACCGCCCCTAACTTGAATCATTCATCAACTGTAGCTCAGGGCTTGCAGCCCGGCGGAACGTCTCCGCCGCGCTACAAGCGCTCAGCTACAGCAGGTGACACACGACGTTCATGAATAACTCGGTTGTGCCCTCTGCCAATGACTCCTCCGGCTGTTCTCGGGGTCGGTATTCGGTATCGGAATCGGTATCGTATGGAAACCTATAGTCAATATCAAGCAAGAAATCTCCGGAAAACCGGATCAACCAACAATTATGCCATGCGCCCTTCCGGCTTTCCCGTTTGCGTTTCCTCCCGTCACCATATATATAGTCCACTCCGTGTGGAGCATGTGTCGGTTTTTTAAGGAGGAAATTATCCATGGCCTTGTTGCGTTCCCGCCGCCACTGCATGATTGCCGGCGTCTGCGGCGGCCTTGCCGGCTGGCTCGGCTGGGATCCCACCGTGGTCCGCATTCTTTACGTCCTACTCTCCCTCGCCAGCGCCGCCTTCCCCGGCATCCTCGTCTACCTCATTCTTTGGCTCGTCATGCCCAAGGGCGATGCCTGAAGCCCGGTTGTGTGCTTGACCTTGCCAAGGACTCCATTCCCACATGAACAACGCCACGCCTGATCCAAGCGGTGTTTCGCCCGCCGTCTCAGCCGGGGTGATCACCGACGTGTTGATGAAGCTGGCCACGCAGGTGCCGGGAAGCACGGAAGCGACGGCGGACGAACCGCTGCCGCGGGCGCAAGCGCTGGCGCGGCATGCGGCGGCCAAGGCGGCGGCCATCTCCGGATCGCTGGCGTTGCCGCCGGGACCGCTCGGCCTGGTGACGGTGCTGCCGGACCTGATCACCATTTGGAAGGTGCAACAGCAGTTGGTGGCGGACATCGCCGCGGTGTACGGGAAACAGGCAGCCCTGCGCCAGGAGCTAATGGTCTATTGCCTGTTCAAGCACGGGGCCGCGCACTTGGCGCGCGAACTGGTGGTGCGGGTGGGCCAGCGCTATTTGGTGAAGCAGGCGACCCGGCAGGTGCTGCAGAATATTTTGAAGAAGATCGGGGTCAGCGTCACCCAGCGGGTGCTCGGAAAAAGCCTTTCGCGCTACGTGCCGGTGCTCGGCGCGCTGGCCATTGGTGCCTACGCTTATTACGATACCGCACAGGTGGCCAAGACGGCGATTGAGACCTTTTCCCGGCCGGTGGTTGACGGCGCGGATAAAGAGCGGATGGTCCCGACCGCTGCGGGCCGGTAGCGCCGCGGCTCCCCGTGACGTCCCCGGACAGGCACGATTGCCGGTCTCACGTTTGGCCGGACCGGGCCGGCGGGCTAAGGTGAAGACGGGACACGGAGAGGCGTCATGGCGGACGACGGAACGGAGCTGTTGCGGACGTTTGTGGCCCTGGCGGTGTCGCCGGAGCAGCGGACGGCCCTGGCCCGGGTTCAGGCCCGGCTGCGGCGCCTGCCCTGCCGCATCGGCTGGGTCCGGCCGGAACAGCTGCACCTGACCCTGGCCTTTCTTGGCGAGCGGCCGGCCGCGGAACTGGCGGCGGTTCCGGAATTATTGCGGCGTTTGGCGGCGCCACTCAGGCCGTTTCCTTGGCGGCTGCGCGATCTGGGGTACTTCGGATCACCCCGCCATCCCAGGGTGATTTGGGCGGGAGTGGCCGACGGCGCCCGTGAACTCGGCGCCTGGCAGGAACAATTGGCCGCGGCACTGGCGCTGGCGGGATTGGCACTGGAGGCGCGCCCCTTCACGCCTCACCTCACCCTGGGACGCGTGCGGGCCGCCGCCCATGCCGACCTGATCGCGCCCGCCCTGGCACCGTTTGCCGATGCGGACCTGGGCAAGGCGGTGGCGGCCGAATTCAGCCTCATGCGCAGCCGGCTCACCGACCACGGCCCCTGTTACGATTGTCTCTGCACGGCGCCCTGCGGCCGGCCGGCCTGATGCCGGCACGATCCGAGAAGCGGTCCTGGGATCGACTGCGATCGACCGCAGTCGATTGCGGTCGATTGCAGTCGAAAAACCAGCCGCCACCGCCCTTTCCGCCGCACCACCGCCTGGCCGCGATCAACGCCGCGGGCCGGTGTCGCGCCGCGGCCCCCCGTAACGTCCCCGAACAGGCACGATTGCCTGTCTCACGCTTTACGTTTTACGTTTCACGCTTGTTTTTTCTCGAATTGATCATATAGTTCATTATTATTGTTTGTTTTTATCAATCTTCTCTTCACCCAACCAGAGGTACCGCACCATGAGCAAGCAAGCCTGGCATCACGTCGATCTCAACAGCGTTCCGCACTTGGTCACCAAAGAGATTCCGGGGCTCAAGTCCCGCGAATGGCACGCCCGCTGCACCAAGCATTTCAAGGGGTTGAGCTCCCAGGTCAAGCTGTTCCCCGTCAGCTTCGAGTCGGGTTTCGGCTGCACGCTCACCGACGTGGACGGCAACCGCTACATCGACTTCTCCTCCGGCATTTACGTCACCACCCTGGGCCACTGCCACCCGAAAGTCTCCGAAGCGGTGGCGACCTATGCCAAAAAGCTGATGAACGCCCACGACTTCACCACCCCGATCAAGACCCTGCTGATGGAAAAACTGGCGCAGGTGCTGCCGGGCGATCTCAAGGGCTTCCAGCTCTACGACTGCGGCACCGCCGCCGTCGAGGCCGGCATCCGCGTCTGCCGCGCCGCCAGCAAGAAACATGAAATGGTCTCCTGTTTCTACGACTACCACGGCAAGACCTACGGCGCGGTCTCCCTCGGCCACATCCGCTCCCATGTCTACGGCGCCGTGCGCGCCCCCGGCATGCACATGGTGCCGCGCCCCGACTGCTACCACCCGATGTGGACCAAGCCCGACGGCACCATCGACACCGACCAGTACCTGGCCTTCTACGCCCAGTACCTGGACAAGGCCACCGTGGGCAGTGTCGCCGGTTTCTGCATCGAACCGATCCAGGGCTGGGGCGGCTCGGTCATGCCCCCGGACGATTTCTTCCCCAAGCTGCGCAAGTTCTGCACCGACCACAAGATCCTGCTGATGGCCGACGAGGTGCTGACGAGCTGGGGCCGCACCGGCAAGTGGCTGTGCTGCGAACACTGGGGCGTCACCCCCGACGTGGTTACCCTCGGCAAGGGCTTCGGCAACGGCTTCCCGGTCACCGGCGTGGCGGTGCGCGAACCGTTCATGGAGTCGTTTGAGTCGATCTCCGCCTCCAGCAGCTACGGCGGCAATCCCATGGCCTGCGCCGCCGCCCTGGCCAGCACGGAAGTCATTATCGAGGAAAAACTGCTGGAGAACGCCCAGCACCTGGGTGAGGTCGCCCTCAAACGCATGGAACGGATGAAACAGGAGCACCGCATCGTCGGCGATGTTCGCGCCAAGGGCTGCCTGATGGGCATCGAACTGGTCAAGGACCGCGCCACCAAGGAACCGTTCGACGAGGCCGGCAAACGCGTCTACCAAAAGGCGTTCCAGAAAGGCCTGGCCTGGATCCCCGCCGGACATATCCTGCGCATGAGCCCCCCAATCATCATGGATGAGGATATGTTGCTCAAAGGCCTCGACATCATCGACGAAGCCATCGGCGAAACCCAAAAAGAAATCGGCTAAGAATCATTCATGTGGGGCGCTGCCCCATGCCCCGCTCAAGGAACTCCGTCCCTTGAGAATCCCGACATCCTGGTTTCAAGACGGCCGGTGCTGTGCGCCGCCGCCCGCGACAACGGCCAATGGTTCTGACCCTCAGCGGCGCCCAGTACCGGCCGTCTTGAAACGGAATGGCTCGGGGATTCCAAAGGGACAGGTCCCTTTGGCAGGGGCCTGGGGGCGGCGCCCCCACATCAAAGGAAAATCTTATGAAAACTGTACACTTTGGCATTATTGGTGGGGGGTTGATGGGGCGGGAGTTTGCCAGTGCGGCAGCGCGCTGGTCGCACCTGCTGGAGTTCCCGGCGCGGCCGGAGATTGTCGCCGTGTGCGACACCAATCCGGCGATCCATGCCTGGTACCGTGACAACTTCGCCTCGGTCAAGCAGACCGTCACCGACTACAAGGAGCTGTTGGCCAACCCTGAAGTCGACGCCGTGTACGTCGCCGTGCCGCACCACCTGCACCAGGAGATCTACGGCGCCGTGCTTGCCGCCGGCAAGCATCTGATGGGCGAAAAACCGTTCGGCATCGATTTACCGGCCAACGACGCCATCACCGCCGCCATCCGCCAACATCCCCGGCAGGTGGTGCGCTGTTCCTCGGAATCGATCTTTTTCCCCGCCATGCAGAAACTGTGCGGCATGATCGAGAAAAACGCCTTTGGCCGGATCCTTGAAGTCAACACCGGTTTCCTGCACTCCAGCGACCTCGATCCCAACAAGCCGATCAACTGGAAGCGGATGATCGAGTTCAACGGCGAGTACGGCGTCCTTGGCGACCTCGGCATGCACGCCCTGCACGTCCCGTTGCGCGCCGGCTGGCAGCCGCGCAATGTCCGGGCCATCCTCTCCGACATCGTCAAGCAGCGCCCCGACGGCAAGGGCGGCATGGCCCCCTGCCGCACCTGGGACAACGGCACCCTGTTCTGCGAGGCCGTGGACCCCGTTTTGAACGAGCCGTTCCCGCTCACCGTCAAGCTCCAGCGCATCGCCCCCGGCCAGAAAAACACCTGGTACACCGAGGTCCTCGGCACCCAGGCCAGCGCCCGCTGGTCGAGCACCAACCCGCGCCTGCTGGAGGTCATGACCTACACCCCCGGCACCGAACAGGCCTGGCAGCAGATCCAGATGGGGTATGAGACCGCCTTCAAGACCATTACCGGTGGCATCTTTGAGTTCGGCTTCACCGACGCCATCCAGCAGATGTGGGCCGCCTTCCTTTACGAACTGGCCACCGGCAAGCCGGCCGCCAAGTTCGCCGGCTGCGTCACTCCCGACGAGGCCGCCTTCAGCCACCGCCTATTCACCGCCGCCCTCGCCTCCCAACGCAACCGCTCCGTGGAGACCGTAAACGCAGAATGAGAGAAGTGGGGAAGTCGATTGGGGCCACCCTTTTGAAAAAGGGTGCTCCCCAAACCCCTTCCCAAAACTTTTGTACGTTTTTGCGGATTCCGCAGGCAGCCCCCGCCGTCCCAAGCATGGTCTGTTGCACGAAGGCTGCCTGC
>JBAZJM010000331.1:0-5145 GCA_041651315.1 Lentisphaeria bacterium
GTCCAGGTGGTTGATGGCAAAACCGTCACGGGCACTGGCGTAGAGGAACGGCGCATTGAACTGGGCTTCGGTGGCATTGAGCTCCAGGAACAGCTCGAGAACCTTGTCGTGGACCTTCATGGGGTCGGAGTGTTCGCGGTCGATCTTGTTGATCACCACGATCGGCTTCAGGTGGTGCTCAAGCGCCTTGCGCAGCACGAAGCGGGTCTGCGCCTGGGGGCCGTCGTAGGCGTCCACCAGCAGCAGCACGCCGTCGACCATGCCCAGGATGCGCTCCACCTCGCCGCCAAAGTCGGCGTGTCCGGGGGTGTCGACGATGTTGATGGTCACATCGTGCCAGTGGATCGAGGCGTTCTTCGCCTTGATGGTGATCCCCTTCTCCCGCTCCAGGTCCATCGAGTCCATCACCCGCTCTTCCACCACTTGGTTGCTGCGGAAGGCGCCGCCTTCCCGGAGCAGTTTGTCGACCAGGGTGGTTTTGCCATGATCAACGTGGGCGATGATGGCGACGTTGCGGATGTGCGTGTTCATATGGGGTACCCAAAAAAGTGCAAAAGAATTTAACTTAACGCCTTTTCCCCCAAATACCATTCCGTGGCGGCTTTTGTCGGGGTCTGTCCGGTTCGCCGGGGGCGCCCTGGGGAAAGCACGAGAGCCGCTTTCAAAAGTCCATGCGCATCGCTGTAGCTGAGCGCTTGTAGCGCGGCGGCGACGTTCCGCCGGGCTGCAAGCCCTGAGCTACATAGGGTGAACATGGCTTTTGAAAACACCGTCCCCAATCCGTTTGGCAACTACCGGACCGGCCGCGCCTCTCCGCGGGGCGCAACCCCGCGAAGAGGGGGGGGGCTGCTGTAGCCGCGGCTGTGCCAGCCGCGCGGGGAGTGGTCATTTGGGGGGCGCCTGGCACAGGCGCCGCTACAGAAGACGGATGGGGTTTCCTGTAGCCACGGGCGTGTCGCCCGTGGGGGGGCGCGCCAGGCGAGGACGCGGAACGCCCCGTCTTTCCGAGCCGGGAACAACGCGACCGCAGGGAGCGAACGTGACCGGTCAAACCGGTAACTTTCATCAGTTGAACATTTGACCCGTCACTGACGTTCCGGGCTCGGACGAACGCTGGCTCGGACGAACGCTGGCTCGGACGAACCCCGGACCCGCGGCTGCCCCTGCGGAAGGGACTTGCCCCCCATCCGCGTCACGCTCTTGCATTTTTTCATTTGTGGTGCCAAAGTGGGGCAGGTGGTTTCCCGCGGTCACATCTCAAGGAACTCCCCCCATGCGATTCCGTCCCTGCATCGACCTTCACGGCGGCCGCGTCAAGCAGATTGTCGGCGCCACTCTTTCCGATCGTCCCGGTGCGGCGCCGGTGACCAACTTTGTCTCCGACCGCCGTCCGTCCTGGTATGCGGACCTCTATCGCCGCGACGGCCTGACGGGGGGGCATGTGATTCTGCTCGGCCCCGGCAACGAGGCGGCGGCGGCGGAGACCCTGGCCGCCTGGCCGGGCGGCCTGCAGGTGGGCGGCGGCGTGACGGCGGCCAATGCCCGCAGCTGGTTGGAACGGGGGGCCGCCAAGGTCATTGTCACCTCGTTCCTGTTCGATGGGCCGTGCCTGGTCCAGGAGCGGGTGGACGCCCTGCTGCAGGCCGTCGGCCGCGACCATTTGGTGCTGGACCTGAGCTGCCGCCGCCTGCCCGACGGCGGCTACCGGGTCGCCACCGACCGCTGGCAGACCCTGACCGAGCTGCGGGTGGATCATGTCACCCTGGCCCGGCTGGCCGCCCACTGCTCCGAGTTCCTGATCCACGCCGTGGACGTGGAAGGGAAACAGGCCGGCATTGACGGCGACCTGGTTGCCCTGCTGGCCGACGGCTGCCCGATCCCGGTCACCTATGCCGGCGGCGCTCGTAGTTGGGGCGATCTCCACCAAATCGAAAACCTGGGCCGCGGCCGGGTCGACTTCACGGTCGGCAGCGCCCTCGACCTGTTTGGCGGCACCGGGCTGCGCTACGCCGACTTGGTGGCTTGGAATCAGGAGCGGCGGTGACGGTCAGTTCCGTTTCCTGAAGCGCGTCGAGACCGGTGCCGGTGGCGATGGTGAACCGGCCGGGCTCGACCTGCCATTTCAAGTCGGCCCCGTAAACGCCCAGCTCCGCGCCGCCGAGTTCGAAAATGACGGTTTTCGCCTCCCCGGCTTTCAAACTCACGCGTTGGAACGCCTTCAGTTCGCGCCAGGGGCGGGCCACGCTGGCGGTGTGGGCGGTCAGGTAGAGCTGGACAACCTCGTCGCCGTCCCGGCTGCCGGTGTTGCGGACCTCCACCGACACGCGGCAGCTGCCGTCCGCCGGGATGCACGCCGGGTCGGGCACCGGCGGGGCGCAGGCGAAGGTGGTGTAGCTGAGGCCGAAGCCGAAGGGGAACAGCGGCTTCGCGGTGAGGTCGGTGTAATCGTTGCGCGGCTGGTGCGAGGCGTAATAGACGGGCAGCTGCGCCTCGTCCCGCGGCAGGGTGACCGGCAGTTTGCCGCCGGGATTGACCTCGCCGAAGAGCGCCTCGGCGACCGCCCGGCCGCCCGCCATCCCCGGATACCAGGCGAGCAGGACGGCGTCGGACAGTTCCACGACCTCCTCCAGCACCAGCGGGCGCCCCATGACCAGCACGGTGACGATCTTGGCGCCCTGCCGGCGCAGGCGGCGCAGCAGCTCGAGCTGGAGCCCGCCCAGCCGCAAACGGGCCCGGTCGTAGCCCTCGCCGCTTTCCTTGTCGAACTCGACATCGTCCCGCACCTCGTCGCAGCGGGCGGCGCCGTTCTCGAGGAAGCCGGTCTGGCCGTCGGGCGCGCTGGAACCGCCGAGCACCAGGACGACGGCATCGGCGCCGGCCGCCGCGGCCAGCGCCTCGTCCAGCCCCTCGCACTTGGGGGAGCGCACCTTGCAGCCTTTTGCGTAAACCGTTTCGATGCCGTATTTGGGGGCGAGCGCCCGGATGCCGTCAAGAACCGTTTCCACCGCCTCGCGCTTCTGGGGCGCCGTGTAATCGCCGAGCTGGTTCATCGGGGTGTCGGCGTTCGGGCCGATGACCGCCAGCCGCCGGACGCCGGCCAGCGGCAGGAATGGGCCGCGGTTGGCCAGCAGCACCAGCGACTGCCGGGCTGCCTCCAGCGCCAGCTCCCGGTGCGCGGGGCAGCCGACCACCTCCGCTGGCCGGCCGTTGCGGGGATACGGGTTTTCAAACAGGCCGAGCCGCGACTTGAGCAGCAGGACGCGGCCCGCGGCGCGGTCCAGATCCGCCATCTCGATGAGCCCGCGCCGCAAGGCCTCGCGGAGTCCGCGCGAGTACACTTCCAGGCTGCCTTCCTCGGTGTCGATGCCCGCCTTGAGCGCCTTGGCGCTGGCCTCGGCGTCATCGGTGGCGAAACGGAAATGCTTCAGCAGCGGAATGGCGCAGCGGTCGGACACCACAAAGCCGTCAAACCCCCATTCCTCGCGGAGGATGCCGGTCAGCAGCGCGCGGTTGGCGGCGCAGGGAATGCCGTCGATGCAGTTGTAGGCGCACATCAGGGAGCGCGCGCCGGCCTTGATGCAGGCCTCGAACGGGCGAAGCTGGACGTTGCGGAGTTCGACGGGGCCGACGTGCGCCGGGGCCTGGTTGTGGCCGCCCTCCGGGTCGCCGTGGGCGGCGAAATGCTTCAGGGTCGCAAACAGGCCGCCCGGGCGCGGCAGGCTGCCGCCCTGCAAACCGTCGACATAGGCGGCCCCCAGGGCGCCGGTGAGCAGCGGATCCTCCGAGAAATCCTCCTCGGTGCGCGACCAGCGGGGGTCGTGCGGCAGGTCAATGACCGGCCCGTAAACGGTGTGGATGCCGGCGGCGGCGCCTTCGGCGGCGATCATTTCACCCACCCGCCGCAACAGCTCCGGGTTCCAGCCGGCGCCCAGCCCGAGCCCGGTCGGAAAGACCGTGCCGCGGAGGACCATCAGCCCGTGCGGCGCCTCCTCCGCCAGCAGCAGGGGGATGCCGAAGCGGGAGTTCTCCATGACATAATCCTGGAACAGGGCGACGGCCCGGGCCATGAGGCGGGGTTCGAGCCCTGTCTCCCAATTGCGCCCCGTCCACCAGTCCGCGCGCAACAGGCCGTACAGGCTGCCGATCGGAACCGCCGCGACGGTGTCCTTGAACTCCTGGCGGATGGAGAGGCTGTCCCCCTGGCGGTCGTAGGACTGGAAGCCGTCGAGCTTGCAGAGCTGCCCGATTTTTTCGTCCACGGTCATCCGGGCCAGCAGCCAGGCGACCCGCTCCTCGTGGGCGAGGGAGTGGAAAGTGCAGGGAAGTGGCATGGTGAAACCTTGTCTCGCCGCCGTCTGCGAACTCCGCACGTAACGGGGCGGAAAATTATAGCCCGGAATGAGTCAGTGTCACGGCACCCCCAGCCGGGGGTGCATGACATTCGTGTCGCTTGGGTGGGAACCCCCTTTTTCAAAAGGGTGGCCCCAACCGACAAAACTGTCATACATTCCTGGCCGGCGGGGAAATCATCCTCCTAATCTGCTGCGTCAGCGGATGGTCGCTGCTGGCGCCAAGCGCAGCAGCGCGCAACTGTGGGCGGGCACTTCCAGTGCCAGGGTACCGGCGGCGCGGCTGTGGAAACGATTCGTCCACACGTCATGCATCTCCACGGCCGCGCCGGGGGCAAAACCAGCCTGGGCCAAAGTCACCTGCAGCGTCGTGGCGGAGTCCGCAAAATTGAACAGGCCCAGCACCTCGGCCGGGGCGGCCGGCGCGCGGCCCTTGCGCCAGCCCGCCCAGACGGCGGGAAACTCGCGCTCGAAAAAATCCAGGGGCCGGCTATCAAACGAATCCCGCTCGGCCACCAGCCAGCGCGACCAGTTTTCCCGTTCCGGGGCCAAGGTGGCGAAGCGGTCGCTGAGCAGGATCAGGCCGCCGGTCAGCCACAGGGCCGCGGTCCACAGGCGCACCTCGTTCTCGGTCAGGGCGTTGTGGTCGGCGCGCGCCAGGTGCACATCGGGGTCGTTGAGCCACAGGCGGCCGTGCATGTAGCGGCGGTTGATAATGTTGCGGCAGACATTGGGCAGGCACGGCGCCTCTTTGGGCAGGGGCTGCCGGTCCGGTTTCCAATAGGGGGTGATGTCG
>JBAZJM010000332.1:0-5112 GCA_041651315.1 Lentisphaeria bacterium
CTGCGCGCCACGCACCCGCAGGGACTCGTGCAGCCAGGAAAGATGGGTGGACATGACGCGCAGGCGCCCCTCCGGCGTGACCACCTCGGCGCTGAGCACACAGCGGTCCTCCTCGCCGTCCGCGGTGCCGGGGGAGACCTGCGTGACCGTCACCCGTTCCAACGGCCACCGGCTCAGCAGCGCGTTGCCATACTCCCCGCCCGAAATGGCAATCGCCCGGCCAAAAGCGACATGCGGCAAACCCGCGGCGGCACCTAGTTCCGCCGCCAGGTCGCGGTCGGCCCCGAAGCGTTCGGTGTGGCGGTCGACCTCGTTCAGGCTCACCAGGTCGGCCCCCGCCGCCGCGATGGTTTGCGCGGTGGCCGGGATGTCCTGTTGCGACTTGTCTTCCCCGGTGGCGGTGATGCCGCGGGCGTTGCAGATGTTGTAGCTCATGACTCGAATCATGGCGGAGTTCTCCATGGCGGTCGGATCATTTTGTCGAACAAATAGGGTGGATCAGTCGTCGGAAGCGTTGTAATTAGCTGAATGTCGTTGTCGTTTTTAATGGTTGGCCGGTTCGAGGAAATAGGCCACGAAGAGGACGGCGGGGGCGGTGCCGGACGGCTGGGAGGTGTGCGGGATGCGGCCGTCAAAGAAGATGGCGTCGCCCTCCGCGAGCGTCACCACTTCGGTGCCGAGCCGCAGGATGGCGCTGCCGCTGAGCACCAGGAGAAACTCGTCGCCGTCGGTGGTGGCGGCCGGGCGTTGCGCCCCCGGTTGCAGGGTGAGCACCACGGACTGCCAAAAACAGGCGGCCGTTTCCTTGCTGAAGATGGCCTCGTATTGGAACCCCTTGGCCTCCTCCCGTTCCATCGGCACCCGCTCGTCACGGCGGATGACCGTGTAGGCGTTGGCGGTGGTCCGCGCGGTCACCCCGGCCACAAAATCCGCCATGTCGGTGTCCAGGGCGGCGCTGATCCTGGCCAGGACTGGCAGGGATGGCACGGTGCGGAAGTTTTCGATCTTGGAGATCAACCCGCAGGAAAGCCCTGCGGCGCGGGCCACCTCGTCCAGGGTTTTCTTCAGTTGCTGTCGCCGGTGGCGGATGCGGCGGCCGATGGTCATGAGGCTGAGGTCATGCATGGGAAGGCCGTTTCAGGTTGGGTTACACGATGGCGAGCAAAAGAATGGCGCCGCCGGCGGCGGCGAGCCCGAGGCCCTTGCGCAGGGTCAGCGGTTCATTGAAGACGATCATGCCCAGCAGGGCCGTGCCGACGAAATTGAACTGCGAAATCGGCACGGCCACGGAGGCGTCCGTGACGGCCAGCGCGCGGCTGAGGAAGAACACGATGCCGCACACCAGCGTGCCCGAGAGCAGGATCCAGCGGCGGGCCGCCACAATTTCCCGGACAGGCCGGTGGCGCCAGGCCGCCACGGCGCCCGCCACGATCCAGCAGGCGCCGCTGATGATCAGCAGCTCGTACTGCCCCATCCCGCTGCCCAGCGCCAGCTTGTAGAAAATGCCCATCAGTGCGCGCAGCAGGCTGGCCGCCAGCAGCGCCCCCATGCCCTGCTGCAGCAGGCCGGCGGGAGTGAACCCGTGCTCGGCCACGGCCAGCAGCAGAATGGCCGCCAGTCCCAGCAGGAGCGCCGACACTTTGGCGCCGGTGACGATTTCGTGCAGGAACAGGAACGACAGCAGCATCACCCAAACCAGGTTCAGGCGATAGATCGTCGAGCCGATGCCGACATCGACCCGGCCCAGGCTTTCGATCAGCAGCAGGTTGGCGGTGGCGGAGGCCACGCCCGACAGCAGGGCGAAGCCCCAGCCGGTCCAGTGTCCCGGCCCGCCATTGGCAAGAAAGGCCACGGCAAACACCGCGGTCCAAACCAGGCCAATGCCGGCCACAAAACTGCCGGTATGCACGGCGTGGCGGGTGCGGACCAGCTTGAACACCAGGTCGCTGCCCACGGCGAACAGCATGCTGAGACCGGCCAAAATGATGCCAAAAGAAAGCATGGTTGGGGGGTGGGACCTGCGTTGTGGCCCCACCTCCATAAACATACAAATAGTAAAAACTTTTACAAATATGAAAATTCCGCAACCGGAGGGGATGGGGCTATTGGGACTTTGGGGACCCCTGAGATTCGGTTGGACGACCGGCCGCGTTCGCCAGCGTCAGCCTAGGGACAGGGGTCAGCCTAGACATCAGCCTAGGTGAATGGTGCCCATTCGCAATGGGGTCCGGACCTCACTTCGGCAGGCCGCGAATGACGAGGCGATTACCGGTCTGGACAAACAGGGTCTCAATTCACCCTATCCCTATCGACCGCTGCCGAAGGCCATCGACCGCAACCGATGGCGGGCGATGGCCGTTGGGCGGGGGGGGCCCTCAAAAGGTTTTCCCTTCCCCGCTTCCAAAACCGTTTCAAACTATTGAAATCTTGGTGCAGATTAGACAAACAGGTTGCGGCCGATGATTTCGTCCTGGACCTCCTTGCCCAGGGCGGTGAAGCGCGCCGAGAGGCCGCTGATTCTCACCGTCAGGTCGGGATGGCGTTCCGGATGGGCCTGGGCCTCGCGCAGCTGCTCGATGCTGACGCAGTTGAACTGCAGGGTCGGGATGCCGGCGCCGCCGGCGGTGCGGATCAGCGCGGTTAGGGCGTCGCGGTTGAGGCGGCCCAGCGGCAGTTGCAGGTCGAGGACGGCATTGCCCGGATAATCGCTGAAGTCGATCTGGCGCAGGGAATTGACGGCCGGGGTAATGGCGTCCGCCGGCTGCAGCCGTCCCGGTGAGACGCCTTGGGAGAACAGCTCGCCGTTGCGGCGCCCGTCCGGCGTGGCCAGGGTCGCGGCGCCCGACGAGACATACTCGTAGTAGACGAAGAAGCTGAGCTGGACCGGGCCGCCGCGCTCATTGGTCATGCCGCGGGGCATTTCCGCCAGGTCGCGGGTCAGCCGGGCGGCCAGCGCGTCGACCGCCGCGTCGCCATGGCCGAACTTCGGCAGGGCTATGGCGCGGGCGCGCAAGGCCTCATGGCCGGCCCAGTTGTCCCTGAGTGCCTGCGCCAGTTCCGGCAGGGACAGCCACCGCTCGTCGAAGCACAACGCCTTGACCGCGACCAGCGAATCGACCAGCGTGCCCAGGCCGCACAGGCTGATCCCCGACGGATTGTAGCGGCCGCCGCCGGCGGTGTAGTCGCGGTGTTGTTTCAGGCAGTCGGCCAGCGCGGCGGAAAAGAACGGCGCGGGATTGATCTCCGGCCAGCGGACGCCGCAACGCCGCCGGGTTTCCACGCCGTGGCGGATGAAAAAGCGCAACCACTCTGCGACCCGCCCGTAAAACGCCTCGAAATCGGGGATTGCCGCCAACTTTTCAGGGCCGGCCTGGTAGAGGGCGGCTAGGGGCAGGAGGGCCGCGTCCGGGTTCACCACACAGTTGAGGAGCCGGGGCAGGTTGAAATAGTAATAGGCCCCGGCCGAGTGCTCCACCCCTTCGACAATGGTTTCCTGGCAGCCGCCGGCGCCGTAGTGGCGGCAGTCCTCCACGCGTTTGCCGGCCTTGACGTTGGCCGGAATCAGGGCGTCGTCGTTGAGCAGGGCGAAGACATTGTGTCCGGCCAGCACTTTGTCGGCGATCAACTGCAAATAGGCGGCCGGCGAGTTTTTCCCGTAGCGGCAGTTCAACTTGGGATTGACCAGCTTCAGCCGGTGATGCTGCTCAATCATCATTTCCGTGATTTCATTGAACACCGGGTGGCCGTCGCCGTCACAGCCGCCCAGCATCAGGGTGGTGGAGGTTTCCGGCCAGGCATTGTGCGCCAGGTCGAACTTGCAGTCGGTCGGCAGCAGCCAGCGGGCGACCAGGTCCTCGGCCTCGGCACGGGTCAGGCGGCCGGCCGCCAGATCGTCACGGTAGAGGCCGATCAGCATCCGGTCCGGATGGCCGATGACCGAGGCGCCCAGCGCCTCGATGCCACCGCAGACCTCGCGCAGGAACCACAGGGCCGCCAACCCCTCGTAAAAGGTGCGGGCCGGGCGCCGTGGCACCTCACCGGCGGTGATGGCGACCCGCTCCAGGCAGCGCCGGGCGTCAGGGTCGGCCTCGTCCGCCAGCAACGCGCGGGCGTGGGCGGCAAACTTGTCCGCGATCCGCATGACCGCCCGCAGGCTGATGATGGCGGCCTCGATGAAGGCGCGCCCGCCGGCGTCGCGGCAGGCCGGCAACTCGGCCTCAGCCGCGTGCAACAGTCCCTCAAGCCCCACGGCCAGCACGCGGCTGTAGGGGAAATAATGGTGGTCGAAATCAGCCGGCCCGGGATGGGTGTCCAGGCGCAACTGCTGCCGGAGCTTGAGTTCCGCTTCCGCGGCCGGCTCACCCGCCCAAAAACGAGGGTACCGTTTCACGAACAGCCAGGAACCGGGCATCGGGGACCACGGGGTGCCCCAGTTCATCGCCGGCTTGATCCCCATCTCGAAATAGAACGGGCTGTGGCGGAACAGCACCGGCTCGAACAGGTCGGCGATCCGTTCATGCAGCCGCGCCTTGAGCAGCACGGCGGGCGTGCCGGGGTGCGCCGCTTCGTCCGCCGTCATCCGCGTGTCGATTTTCTCATAGATCTTGGCATACGGGGTGTCGGCCACCGCTTCCGCGAAATTCCCCGGCAGGGTCCGGTAATACGCGGTCAACTCGTTGGTCAAGGCTTGCATGGACGAACTCCAAAGGTAAACAAATTGTTCTGTTATTGAAAAAATTAAATCCGGTTCCAATTCTTAATAAATCGTATTTTTAAGCAAAATCCATGATGGTAAACCAATTTTTTGTTGCAAAACAGGTATATATTTGTTGCATGACGGATGTCAACATCAATTTTTGCTGGAACCTGGTGCCGCCGCCCGCGGGAAGCAGCCTGTGGGTGCCGCTGGCCGGCCGGCTGAGCAGCATGGGCGCCTCGCGCTACCATTCCTTTCCCGACTACTTCTGCCCGCACGTCATCCTCGCCGGGCGCGGCGTGATTGAGGTCAACGGGCAGCGGCAGGCGGTCGGGCGCGGCGACATGTTCACCCTGTGGCCGAGCTGCGAGATCCTCTACCACGACCTTCCCGAGACGCCTTGGCGCTTCCATTAT
>JBAZJM010000333.1:0-5107 GCA_041651315.1 Lentisphaeria bacterium
AGCCCGAATGTCACGCGTCACGCGTCACGTTTCACGCATCACGGCTCACGTTTCCCCATCGGCCGGAATCCCGGCCATCGCCTGGCGCTCGGCCGCGGCCACCGCCGCCGCCATTTCCGCCCCGTCCGCCGCCGCCCGCAGTTGTTCCAGCATCCCGGTGTGCAGGCACATCAGGCAGAGCCGTGCCAGCACGTGCAGGTGGATACGGTCGTCCTGGCAGCAGATGAGGAAGAACAGGTCGGTCTGGCGCCCGTCCGCCGCGCCGAACGGCAGCGGATGCACCACCCGGCCCAGGGCGATGAAGGAGTCCCCGGCCAGGTACGGATCGTGGTGCCGGGGATGCAGCAGCGCCACCCCGTTCTCAATGGCGGTGGGACACAGCTCCTCGCGCTCGCGCAGGCTGGCCAGCAGATCCGCGGGATCGTACAGCAGCTCGGTGCGCCCGGCCACCTCCACCATGTCGCGCAGCAGCGACGCCTTGGTCCGCGAGGCCAGTGCCGGCACCACCGCCGCCGGCCGCAGCAATTCCGCCACGATCGCATGCGCCCGCCCCAGGCGGTGCCGCACCCGCACGGTGGCGTTGCGGTGATACTTCTCGAGCCGCGCCTCGGGCATGCCGAGGATGCGCTGGCTGGCCCAGGCGTCCACCTCGCCGCGCAGGAACTGCAGCCGGCCCCCCTGGCGCTCGCAGGGGATTTCACGCCGGCGCACCAACTCCTCGAGGTCCCGCACCGGCAGGTGCAGGTACTCCGCCGCCTCGTCCAGGTTAAGCCTTCGGCTGGGCATGGAGATGCCTCACCACCCTCACCTTTTCAACGGTTATCAGGCCGCCGCAATTGGCTTCCTCCAACAACGGATTGAGCACGGCCAGGAAGCTTTCGATCTTCTCCGCCTGGTCGGCGATCTCAACGATCACCGGCAGGTCCGACGACAGGTCCAGCACCTTGGCGGCCCGGACGCGGCTGCTCTGCCCGAACGACAGCAGCCCGCGCCAGGCGGTGGCGCCCGCCAGGCCATGGGCCCGCGCCGCGGCGACCACCGCCTCGTACAGCGGCCGGTGCCGGTGCTTGTCGCTCTCGCCGATGAAGATCCGCAGCAGTTGCGCCTCGCCTTGCAGTTCCATGGTCAGCCGCCCCCCAGCCGGAACGCCAGGCGCACCAGCAGCGCGCCCAAATAAAACATCAGCACCCCGCCGCACACGGTCAGGGCCAGATACCCCGCCGCGTACAGGTAGTCCGCCTCGTTCAGAAAACCGGAAAACTCATAGGTGAAGGTGGACAGGGTGGTGAAACCGCCGCACACCCCGGTGCCCAGGAACAGCCGCATCTGAGGCGGCAGCGCGGCCATCTCCCCGGCCAGTGCGGTGATCGCGCCAATGGCCAGGCAGCCCAGCAGATTGGCCCCCAGTGTCCCGAACGGGAAGGACAGCGACTGCCGCTGCAGCGCCAAGCTAAAACCATAGCGCAGCACCGACCCGATGCCGCCCCCCACGCCCACCACCAACACGGAAATCCAGGGATTCATCGGGATCACTATAGCCGCTCAACGCCCGCCCGAAATTGCCCCCGTGAACTAGGGCGGCGTCAACGCCGCCGCTGGAGTTTGGCATAACTCAACGGTTGCGGTTTTCCCGTCCCAGCGGGACGGGGCGGAAATAGGCAGGGGATCGGAAGGGGGGAATAACAAAAAACGGAGCTATTTTGATAAACAACGCCCCTCAAGTTGGGAGTTCCGCCTTCAGGCGGCGTTTTTGGCCCGGCTCTTTCACCGGGCGCACCTCGAAATGGCGCATCTTGGGCTGGCGCGCGGTATTGATCCGCGTCTCGTTAATGGCAATCTCCCGCTCGGGCTCAGCCAACTGTTCCGGTGTGCCACCATTCATCCGGATATCGCGCCAATGGGAATAAAAATTATTTTTGTTGTAAACCCATCCAAGAACATCATCGGCCTGCCGGGTGTCCGGAGTGACAACCGATGCCAGGTTCCACCCCTTGGCAAGATCATCGGCGGCCACCGTCGCTACCACCTCGCCGTCGATGACCACCTCATAGCGGGCGGCCCTCAGCCCCGCAATTTTCAGTTCGTCACGGTTCAGATCGTCAAGGATGGGCGCCATCTTGAGGGCCGGCCTGGCACGGTCATTGATCGGCATCGGCAGGACGGCGGCCAGCCGGTCAAAACTCAGCACTCCCTTGGCATACTTGACGTTTTGCACCTGGCACTGCCGGACCTTGACCAGCTTGTCGGGCAGGAACCACGCCACATCGAATTCGGCCGACGCCACCAGTGACGGTGCGCCCATCCTCTTCAAGATCATCCAGGCCATAAGCAGGTGCCCCGCCTCTCCACGATGCACCGCTTCGCAACCATCGGCGAAGGCATTCGGCTTCGCGGCGTGCTCGCGCACCAGGATCGCCAGATACTGATTGAACCGGTCAACCAACAGCACGTCCTGTTCAATTGAACTGGGGACGTACGTAAGCAACTATCTAAGCCACAAATAATAACAATAAAATTTTACCATTAAAAACCGCCTTAGACGCAAAAAATGTGGCATAATTTACTTTTAAGCATTTCATGATTCGAGTGGGGATCGTCAGGCTGGTTTGGCGTGCAGGGGACGCCGTACCTCGGGAGCTTGAGAGCGGATGCATTTGCCACGTGGCGTACCTACGGCACGCCATCTTTTTTATTTTCCGAAACAGGGGCTGAAGCCCCTGCCTATTGTCATTCAGTCCCTCCGGGACGAAACCGCCCCCCAATCCCGTACTTGCGCCAAACTCCAGGGGCGGCATCAACGCCGCCGCTTTTCCCCGATTTCTGCTTTCTGCTTTCCCGCTTTCTGCTTTTCCCCCGTTTGGTTTCCCCGCCGGCGCCATTATGGTTTGAGCTTTGCCGCCCCGGGCCGCCGCGGAACCGATTCCGCGCCGGGCCGGCGGCAGGTGACGTTTCCACGGGAGGCATTGGGGTACACATGCTGGGTATTACGATCGTCCTGATCTACACCGCGGTCATGGTCCTGCTGGGTTGGTGGGCCATGAAGAAAACCCGCACCGTCGGCGATTTCTTTTTGGGCGGCCGCTCGCTCGGCCCCTGGATGAGCGCCTTTGCCTACGGCACCACCTACTTCTCCGCCGTCATGTTCATCGGCTATGCCGGCAAGCTGGGCTGGGGGTTCGGCATCCACACGATGTGGATTGTCCTGGGCAACACCCTGGTCGGCACCGTGCTGGCCTGGAAGGTGCTCGCCGGGCGCACCCGGGAAATGACCGGGCGGCTCAACGCCATCACCATGCCTGAATTCCTCCGCGCCCGCTTCGACAGCGCCCCGTTGCAGGTCGTTTCCGCCCTGGTGGTGTTCGTCTTCCTCGTCCCCTATTCCGCCTCCGTGCTGATGGGGCTCAGCTACCTGTTCGAGATGACCCTGCACATCAAGTATGAATACGCCCTCTACTTCCTGACCGCCCTGACCGCCCTCTACCTGGTGATGGGCGGTTATTTTGCGGTGGCGGTCAGCGACTTCATCCGCGGCATCATCGAATTCTTCGGCGTGATGGTCATGGTGGTGCTGCTGGCCCGTCACGTCGGCGGCTTCAGCCATGCCACTTCGGCGTTGCTGAACGACCCCCTGGCCGCCCCCGGCCTGCTCCCCGCCGCCACCAAGTCGCTGGGGCACGGCCTGCTGCAGGTCACCACGCCCGGCTGGCTGACCCTGCTGTGCCTGGTGCTGATCACCAGCATCGGCCCCTGGGCCCTGCCGCAGATGGTGCAGAAGTTCTACTCCATCCGCGGCCGCGCCGATGTGACCCGCGCCATGACCATTGCCGGCATCTTTGCCCTGTTCATGTCCTTCGGGGCCTATTACAGCGGCGCCCTCACCCACCTGTTCTTCAACAACCAGCTGCCACCCGACCTGGTCGGCCCCAAGGGCCCGATCTGGGACAAGATCATGCCCTACTTCATCATCCATGCCGGCCTGCCCGAACTGCTGGTGCTGGTCATTGTGCTGATGGTCTTCTCCGCCTCCATGTCGAGCATCTCCTCGCTGGTGCTGGTCTCCAGCTCGGCGATTGCCGTGGACTTCTACGGCGCCTTTGTCAACCGCCATGCCAATCAGCAGCGGACCATGACGCTGATGCGTGTGCTGTGCGCCGTATTTGTCGGCTTTTCGCTGTGGGTTGCCCTGGAAAAACCCACCTTTATCGTCAACCTGATGGTGATGTCCTGGAGCACCCTGGCGGGCGTCTTCCTGGCGCCCTATTGCTACGGCCTGTTCTGGAAGCGCACCACCAAGGCGGGGGTCTGGGCCGGCATCATCACCGGGCTCGGCCTGGCGATCCTGCTCTTTCCCGAGCGCTGGGGCTGGGGCCAGGCCGGCGTGCCGCTGGCCGGCGCCATCACCATGTTCGTGCCGCTGCTGGTGGTGCCGCTGGTCAGCCTCTTCACCAAGCCGCCCCGCCCGGAACTGATCGAACTGGCCTTCAGCCACCACCCATGATTCCCCTGCAATCCTACCTGGACCACCTGGCCCCGCTGCGGGTTTCCTTCCGCGGCGATCCCGCCATGGCGGTCGCCGGCGCCGCCGCCGACTCGCGCCAGATCCGCCCCGGCCACCTGTTTGTGGCCATTCCCGGCAGCCATGACGACGGCGCCCGGCACCTGCCGCAGGCGCTGGCCAACGGCGCCGTGGCAGTGGTGGCGGCGACGGAGCTGGCGGTGCCGGACGGCGTCGCCCTCCTCCAGGTGGCCGACGCCTACGCCGCCGCCGGCCGCGTCGCCGAGGTCCTGCACGACCGGCCGGCCGACGGCCTGCGCCTGCTCGGCGTCACCGGCACCAACGGCAAGACCACCACCGCCTATCTGCTGCGCGCCATCCTGGCCGCCGCCGGCCGGCGGGCGGGCATGATCGGCACCGTGGTCTACGACACCGGCGGCCCCGCGCCACGCGAGGCCGACCGCACCACGCCGACCCCCTTCGAGGTGCAGGCCCTGCTCGCCGAAATGCGCGCCAACGGCCTGCGCGACGCCGTGCTCGAGGTCTCCAGCCACTCCCTGGCCCAGCGCCGGCTCGGCGCCGCCCGCTTTGCCGGCGCCATCTTCACCAACC
>JBAZJM010000334.1:0-5097 GCA_041651315.1 Lentisphaeria bacterium
CGAGGCCGACCGCACCACGCCGACCCCCTTCGAGGTGCAGGCCCTGCTCGCCGAAATGCGCGCCAACGGCCTGCGCGACGCCGTGCTCGAGGTCTCCAGCCACTCCCTGGCCCAGCGCCGGCTCGGGGCCGCCCGCTTCGCCGGCGCCATCTTCACCAACCTCACCGGCGACCACCTCGACTACCATCACACCATGGAGGAGTATTTCGCCGCCAAGCAGCGCCTGTTCACCGAGGCGCTGGAACCCGGGGCCCCCGCCGTGATCAATGTCGATGATCCGTGGGGCGCCACCCTGGCCGCCGGGCTCGCCGCGCTGCCCGCCAACGCCGCGCCCCGTGTCATCCCCCTCAGCCAGGGGGACGCGGGACGCACCGGCGTCCGCCTCTGCGGACTCCGCACCGGGGCAGCCGGCACCGAGTTCACGCTGGACTTTGCCGGCGGCGTCCTGCCCGGCGGCGCGCCGCGGGCCGTGGAACTGCGTTCGCCGCTGGCCGGCGTGTTCAACGGTTACAACCTGGCCGGCGCCGCCGTACTCGCCTTGGCGCTCGGGCTTCCCGAAACCGCCATCCGCGAGGCGCTTGCCGCCTGCCCCGGCGCCCCCGGCCGCCTGGAACCGGTGCACAGTCCCGCCGGCTGGACCGCTTTCGTCGACTACGCCCACAGCGACGACGCCCTCGACAATGTGCTGCGCACCCTCCGCGACCTGCGCCCGCGCCGGCTGGTCGTCGTCTTCGGCTGCGGCGGCGACCGCGACCGCACCAAGCGCCCCCGCATGGGCGCCGCCGCCGCCCGCCATGCCGACCTGATCTTCCTCACCAGCGACAACCCGCGCACCGAGGATCCGGAGGCCATTCTCCGCGAGATCCAAACCGGGATTCCCGCCGGCACCCCCTGCCGGGTCCTGGCCGACCGGCGCGAGGCCATCCGCGCCGCCGTCGCCGCGGCCGGTCCCGGCGACCTCCTGCTGCTCGCCGGCAAGGGGCACGAGCCGTACCAGGAGCGGAACGGCATCAAAAGCCATTTCAACGACCGCGAGGAACTCGCGGCGGCCATTGCCGGGCGCTGAAGAGATGGGCGCCGCCGCTCAGGCGGGGGCGGCCACGGCCAGCTCGCGCAGCCGGACGTTCTCGAAGACCGCCGCGCCGCGGTCGACGAAGAGGCCGACCTCCCCGCCGATGCCGCGGTAGCGCGCAAACGCCATGACCAGGACATCGTCCACGTAGACTTCGAGATGCTCGAGGCGGCTCACCGCCTTCAGGTTGTACCGCCGGCCCTGCTCAACCGGGATGCGCCGCCGCTCGAGGTAATCGAACAACGGCTGGGCCGCGTAAACCAGCTCCTGCCGTTCGGCATCAAGGATCAGGAAGTCGCCGTTCCAATGGTCGAACATCCGGACGCAGAAGCCGGCGGCGGCGCCCTGCAGGGTCACCTCGGCCTCCAGGATGAAACTGTCGATCTTGCCGGAAATGGGGAAGATGCTCCAGCAGTCCGGGTTGGCCGCGCGGATCACGGCTCCGGTTTCCAGAGTTCCGGACTGCAGCGGCCAGGTCTGCCCCCAGGCCTCCCCTGCCCGTTTCTTGACGGCGTCCCAATCGATGCGGCGCTCCTCCGTGACCTTCCGCTCGACCAGCGGGCTGTAGGCCGCCACCAGGCGTTCGCCTTTGGCTTTCAGGAGCTTTGGCGTGGTGATGGTGCCAAAACCGGGGCCGCCGGCGTCGGTCCGGCCGGCCCGCTCCCGGTCGGTGTAGAGGATGTAACGTCCGCCTTCCCAAGGGAAAGAACGGACGGAGAGCGGCGCCGCATAGGAGCCCGCGCCGACGAGCACGTTGTCCGCCAGTTCATGGAAGGGGCCTTCCGGCCGGTCCGCCACCGCATAAATGGTGCCGAAATGGACGTGGGGGTCGCTGAAAATGGCGCGGTTGCCGTAAACGGTTCCGGTCAGGCAGGTCATGTACCAGCGGCCGTCGAGCTGGAAGACATCGGGAACCTCGATGCAGGCATACTTGTCCGGCGCAAAGGCAGGCGGAAGCTGGCGCCAGCGCACGAGGTCGTCGGAATAGGCGCAGCCGATGACGCTGCTGCCGGGCAGGGTTTTCGCGGGGCGGCGGGTGGCGAAATAGCCGTACCAGCCGGGGCCGGCGGGATCCTTCACCACGATCAGGTCGCGGCAGTCGACCACCCCGGGCGTCGGCCGCTCGGCCGTGGCGTAGAGCGCCGGATCCGGGGTGATGAGGGGGTTGCCGGGGTGGCGCGTCCACACGTCCGGATCGGTCGCGGTGGCCAGCCCGATGTGCTGCTCCCGCGCCTGGTTCCGGGAGCCGCGCATGGTGTAGTAGAGATATCCGCGCCCCTGGTGCCAGAGGGCGCAGCCGGTCCAGGGCTGGATGTCGTCGTCGGGATTGCCGGCGGCGGGGCCCAGGCAGGCGGGGCGCTCCTGCCAGTCCATGAGGTCGGCGGTGACGGCATGCCCGAAGGCGTCTTCGTCCTTCGCGGCCTCCGGGGTGCGCGCCCGCTGCAGATGGTACAGGTGCAGCCGGCCGTCGGGAGTCGGCATGGCCCAGGCATCCCAGATGTACATTCCCTTCGGCGAGTAGTTCATCGGCATTCTCCGTCATTGTGCTTTCATAACTGGATGGGCAACCATTATAGTGGGATTGCATCACCACAGCCAGTATAATTTTGGGACAAATTGGTGCGATTTTATGATTTCGCCCCGGCACACCATCGACCGCATCCTGGAGGAGCGCGACTTCCTGGCCCCGCTCGGCCACGTGCGCTTCGGCCTGAGCGGCCGGGGGGAGGCGTTCGAACTCGACCTTACCATCCTTCGCTGCCAGCGGGTGACGCATGCGGCAACCAATCGTTACATCCACCTTGCCCCGCCCTTCTGCCGGCTGTTCCTCTTCTCGGGCAAGGGGGGGAGCATTCTGATGGACGGGAAACGGATCCGCTGCGTGCCGGGACGCCTGTACCTGCTGGCGGAGGGACATCCCTTCGAGGCGACCTATTTCGCCGCGTCGGAACTGATCTACGCCCACGTGCTGGCCGGCGACCCCATCCTCGGCCCGGCCTTCGCCGGCGGCGAGGGGCTGCGGATGGTCGACCATCCGGAAGCCGCCGCCCTGCTCAAGCGGGCCTGCGGACAAGGCGATCCGCTGGAAATCCAATGTGCCGTCGCCGCGGCCATCAGCCTCTTCGCCGCACGCGACCGCGGCCGGCTGAAGGACCGCGACCGGCTGTCGCGCCAGTTCCGGCCGCTGTTCGAGGCCGTCCGCCAAACGCCGCCGGCCCAGCTCCGGGTAAAGGGACTCGCCAAGGCGATGGGCATGTCCGCCCCGGCCCTTTCCCGGAGCTTCCGGCGGCAGTCCGGAACCACCGTGAAAAGCTACCTGGCAAACCTCTACCGCAAACGGGCGGGGGAACTGCTCCTCTACTCGCGGTTGCCCCTCCAGGAGGTGGCGAAGCAACTGGGCCATCGCGACGTCCACTACTTCCACCACGAATTCAGGCGGCTGACCGGACGGACGCCGCAGGCGTACCGCCAGGCGCACCAAGGACGGCCGGAACCCTGACCGCCAATACCAGCCCTTCCCCGGCCGCTCCCGCCACGGGTGCCGCCCCCGCACCTCCAGGAGAAGCCCATTGGGCTCCCGTTTGTTGTACCGGCTTCGGCCGGCGGGGTCGGGCCGCAAGGCAACAGCCCCGACTAAAGTCGATACCACGAACCTGAGCCTGCGATATTCACCCCTGCGGCTCAGCAACGCCATGCCGGCGGCGGCTGATGATCTCGTCCTGCACGGCCGGGTCGCAGGCCACAAACAGCCCCGAGAAGCCGCCGATGCGCACCATCAGCTGCGGATACTGGGCGGGATCCTTCCTGGCCTTGACCAGGGTGGCCACGTCGGTGGTGTTGCCCTGGTACATCTGGCCGCCGGTGGCCAGGAACGCCTGCAGGATGGCCTTGAGGGTGGGCGGGGTGGCATAGTCCGGATCTAGGTCCCACATGCTGCTGGTGCCGCCGGAAAACCGCTTCAAATCCAGTGAATTGGCGGAACCGATGGCGGTGGTCAGCCCCTGCGTCATGGCCACGCTCTGGGGGGTCAGCCCCTGGGTGATGGGAGTGCCGGCCCGGCGGCCGTCGGGAGTCGCCCCCAGCGCCTGGCCGGCCACCGGGGCCATCATGAAGGTCATGATCATCGGCTTGATGCGGCGGCCGAAGCGGTTGCGGTAGGCGTCATAGGCGTCGCAGACGCTGCGCAGCACGCGGTTGGTCATGGCGTCCGCGGCGGCGTGGCCCTGGCCGAACTTGGGCAGCCCCAGCAGGCGGGCGCGCAGCGGTTCGTCACCCTGGAAATCCCGGCGCAGCGCCGTCAGCAAATCGGCGGGACTGACGAACCGTTGTTCATAAACCGCCTGCTGCAGGGCAAACAGGCTGTCGCCGAGATTGGGAATGCCGAGCGGCGTGGAGCCGAAATCCTCGTAGCGGGCGCCGCCGGCGTTGATGCCGCGGCCGCGGGCGATGCAGTCCTCGACCTGACTGGAGACCAGGAAGCGCGGGCGGAGCCGGGCATATTCCTCGCTGGTGATGTCCATGCAACGGAAGGTCAGTTTCAAAATCCGCTGCAATTCCCCCTCAAACGCCGCGTACAACGCCTCAAAGCTTGCGAACTCCGCCAGCGTCCGGTCCCAGGCGGGCAGGAGCCGTTTGCCGGTGTTCAAACACACGCCGCCGTTGAGCACCAGTTCCAAGACTTTGGCGGTATTGAAGAAACCGGTGAACAGCAGGTCCCCGTTCATGCCGTGGGGCGAAATTTCCATGCAGCCGCCGCACATGTACATCCGCGCATCCGCCTCCGGAATGGCGCCGTCACGGGTCATGGCGGCGATCACGGCCCGGTCGCTGACCACCTGGGCGCGGTTGCCGCCCTCGCGCAGGTCGCGCACCGCCACGTTCCACCACTCATCGGGCGCATTCTCCGGCATGCGGATGTAAACCGAGGGATGGCTGATTTTCAGCGCGCCGATGGCTTCAACCATGATCCGGGAGAGCGGGTTCACCGCGCAACGGCCGTCGGGATGGCAACCGCCCACCACGAT
>JBAZJM010000335.1:0-5080 GCA_041651315.1 Lentisphaeria bacterium
CGCCGCCCAACGCGAAAGAAGTTTTGGGTAAAAGGGCGGGCGGGATTTGAGAATCAAGAAAAGGTGACCGTGCATGCGGGCTGGCCGCGCGGAATCCGCACCGGGGTGGCGGCGGGGACGCCGTCGAGGGTGGCCGTGGTCCAGCCGGGGGTGACGGTGACGGTCAGGCGCATCCCGGCCAGGGTGACGTTCTTGAGGGAGAAGGCGAGCGTCTTGAAGGGGGCCAGGTACAGGTACTGGGCGTCGAGCTTGAGCCCGAGCAGGCGGACCAGGTATTCCCAGGCGCACTTGTAGCGAGGGTAGGGCGGGAAGCGCGGGGTGTCCTTGCCGGGCTCGTCGGGCAGGGTGCCGGTGGCCAGGGTGTCGTTGATGGACTGGTTCCATTCGCCCACGGCCAGGTGGTTGTTGTGCAGGCTGGCCTCCAGGGAGCGGAAGACGTCCAGGGCGGCGGTCTCGTCGCCGGCCTCGCCGAGCAGCGAGCCGAGGTCGAGCTGGGCGCAGATCCAAAAGACGTAGGCATGGTATCCGGAGCGGTCGATGACCCGGCCGGGCTGGAGCCCGTTGACCCAGCCGCGAAAGCCGCGTTCGGGGTCGTCAATCAGGTTGTGGCGGTACAAGGTCGCCAGCGCGGTGCGGACCTTGGCCTCCGGCAACACGGGGTGCGGATCGGCGGCAATGGCCACCGCCCACTTGCCGAACAACTGGTCGGTGAAGACGTTTTCCGGGACGCCGGTCTGGGCGGCGTCCGGGGTGCGGCTGAAGCAGTTCCAGCAGCCGGTGTCCGGGTTCCTCAGCCGGGCATCGAAGCTCCGGGCCGCCCGGGCCGCCAGTTCGCTTACCGGTTGTCCGGCCACGGTGACGGTCTGCTCCGCCGCCCGGGCCATTCGGTCGAGCGCGTGCAGGCCGTAGACCCAGGCGGAATTGACGAAGGCGCTGATCCCCGGCATCTTCCAGCAGTCGTAGCTTTGGTTGCCGTGGGGGGAGGTGATCAAATCGTCGGTGCTGCCGGCGCGGCAAACGCAGTCGGCGGCGGCGGCGGCGACGGGCAGGGCCTGGCGGAGCCAAGGCAGGTCGTTGAACCACAGGTAGTCGCGGTAGAGGCGGGTGAGGAAGATCGGTTCCTCAACGTAATGGCAGGCGTCGTGCCACAGCGAATGCCAGACAAAGCCGCGATTCTCCCCGTCCATCGGCACGGCCCGCAGGAACTGGTTGAACTCCATCCGCTCGATCTCGGGCCAGTTGACCATATACAGCCAGGAACTGTAGACATTGACGTCCATGGTGCAGACCCAGCGGTGCGGCGTCTCGATCTCGAAGAAATAGGGATCGTCGCTGAGCATGGTGGAGGTGATGACCGAGGTCAGGGAGGAGAACCACAGGCGCTTGAACTCGGCGGGCAGGCCGTAGGCGTCGTGCCAGGCGTCAATGGCCGCGGCCCAGGCGTCGGCGTGTTCGGCGGCAGCCGCAAGCATGGCGTCGCAATCCGGAAACTTTTTGGCGTAAAAGCGACGATAGGTCGCGGTGGCGGCGGGCGAGGGGGTGGTGAACTGCGGGTAGTGCCAGGCGATGAACAGGCGGACGGTGCGGCGTTCCCCGGCCGCCAGGTTCACGTCCACCGTCACCCCTGCGGAGTCCGCATGGGCGCCGGGGATGCGGAAGGCCACCTGGCCGGCCGGTTCCTCGAAGCGGGCGGTGTCGCCGGCGGCGTGCAGGGGATCGCGGTGCCCCAGGCGCACGGTGAGCTGCCGGGTGCGGTTGGCCGTGTTGGCCAGCGTCAGGTCAAAGATCTGCACTGGAATGGTGGAGTTGGCGAGGTCGTGGGGGACCATCGGCGAAAAGCCGGTCATCTCCACGGCCAGCCCGTCGCCGGCCCCGGCAAAGGTGAAGCGCCCCTTGGGCAGGAAAGCGTGGGCGGTCACCCGGGAGACGGTGGCCGCCGCCGGCTGCCAGGCGACGGGCGTTTCTTGCAGCGCCACCGTTTTGCCTGCCTCAGCAAGGAAAAGGGCGAACGGCGCCTTGTTCGCGGGTTCCTTGAGATAATTGCACGCCTCCTCCGGGCCCTGGCCGTTATACGCCATGGTCTCGGGATCGGGGATGGAGTTGAAATTGACCTTGGCGAAGCCGTACTTGCCGAACACCGAGTAGCCGGTGCCGATGCCGCCGAAGGGAATGCCCAGACCATGGGAGACGTCCACCCAGCAGGCGGCGTCGGCGGTTTGGGCGGGGGGCGTTGAGGATGGGGTGTGTTGGGGCATGGGTAAATATGGAGTAATGGAGAGGTGTTGGCAACTGGATCAACGGATATCGGACATGCGGACTTCGACGACCCGTTACGAGGGGAATGGCAAATGGCCGCTGTCGGCCATCGGGGGAAGCGCGCATGACGTGGAAAAACAGCGGCTGGCTAGTACCCTGTAATACTTAAAATTTCGGATTCACCACGAAGCCACGAAGAGCACGAAGATAAATCGAAGAGATGTTTTGGGCGCCCATTTTGCCATTGCCGCGCTTCGGTCGGGCTTCGTGTCCTTCGTTCCTTCGTGGTGAAGATTAAAGTGTTACGGGATATTAGCGTCATTTTGCCTCTGTGAACACGAACAGCACGGCGCTGTAGGCTTTCAGGGGGAACTCAAGGGCGACCCGTCCCTCCCTGGTGGCGGTCAACACGCCGAGGTTTTCCGGCTTTAATTCGCTGTCGCGGTTGATCTGGGCGACCAGTGCCGGGTTGTCCACGCACATCTGCTGGGTCAGCTTCATCCGGGTGGCCAGATACCAGGAGTTGGCCTTGGTGTCGGACAGCTCATAACGGGTCACTTGGAATTTTTTGCCCGCCCCGGCCGTCTTGACTGCCAGCGAGACTTGGGTGGTGTAGGCCGCCTTGGGATCCGGGTCAAGGCTGTAGCAGAGCACCTTGAGGGTGTCTTTTTCCGTGGTTGCCAGCGCCCACACGGGTTCGTTGCTCGCCTCGGCCCGCACCTCCATGCCGCCGTTGAGCATGGCCATCATCTGGTAGGCGCGGGACACGGGGGCGATGATGCCGTGGAACGTCACGGCAGAGGCGTTGCCGGTGAACTCGGGGATTTCGGCGGCGGGCCGGTCCCAGCAGACGTACCAGTTGGGGTGTTCGAAGAAATAGCAGACCGGGGCGATGTCGTGCCGGTGGGAGAAGTAGCCGACCTGGAGCATGGCGATGGCCTGCACATGGTTGTCGCAGTCATTGCGCACATGGCTGGGATCGGCCATGCGTTCGATGTAGAAGCCGTTGACTTCGCCATTGTAGACCAGCAAGCTCTTGCCGGTCAACTGCCGGAAGCGCTCCGCATAGCCTTTGTAGCGGAGCGCCTGGTCCTCCGAGCCCCGCCAGGTGACGCCACTCTCGTCACCGGAGAGGTAGCCATGGTAGCTGATGGCGTCAATCTTGGTGCCGGTCTTGCCGGTGGCGTGATTTTTGCCGGTGGCGCAATGCTCCAGCATGGGGACGATCCACGCCTCGGGGGGGCCGCCGGGCCCGGCGATGAAGATCTCGGGCAGGGCGCGGGTGAGGCCGGCCACGGCGTAATCCTGGAGTTTGAGGAATTCCGCGTAGGCGCTGTCGCGTCCCTGGCGGGGGTCGCCATGGAACTCCGGTTCCGTGGACGGTTCGTTGCCGGTCTCGAAGAACCAGGTGGCCACTTCCGCGCGGCCGTAGGTGTCGACCAGGAATTTGGCGAACTGGTAGTTGAACTCTTCCCACTGCCGGAAATCTTTGGGGGAGTTGTTGGGGCTGCCGTCAATGGCCAGCGCCTGGGGCACCAGGCCGCAGTCGATGATGGGTTTGACGTTGCCGATGAGGATGTGCCGGTCGAGCAGGTATTTGATGGCACTGAAATCGAACTTCAGTTTGCCGTCCGGGCCGACCGTCACGCTGTCGGGGAACGGCCGGCCCTGGTCGTCGCGGCGCGGGTCGATGTAGGAGACGGTCCAGCGCGGGTTGAGCAGGCCGCGGCCCGGACGGACGTCGAAGTTGCCGTCATTGGGGCCGACCACGCAGATCCTGTTGCCCTGGCTGAAGATCCGCTGGACGCGGAGGTAGCGGAAGCCGAGGCGCGGGCGTTCCTCAAACCACTTGCCGGGGCCTTCCATGAAGCTGCCGCGGCTGCCGACGGTCGGGGAGTAGAGGCGCTCGGCCGAGCAGCAGTTGAGGCCGTTGAGGGGGCTGGTGAAGGGGCGCAGCGGCGCGGTGCCGTCGACGGTGACGGCGGCGCGTTCCGGCCGCAGCTCCCGGCGCGGGATGGGCGCCCATTGGGAGGGCACTTCGATGCGCAGGTCGTCGAACCAGGCATGGCCGGTGGAACCGGCCCGGGTGCCGAACTTCCACTGCAGATACTTCGTCCCCGGCGGGAAGTTAGTGATGGTTTTCTCATACCGCTTCCAGCCGGTGGCCCCGCTTTGTTCGCAGACGGTGTCGGTCCGGAGCACTTGGAGGTCTTGGTTAAGGAACAGCAGCCGGGCAAAAGCGGTGACGTTGGCGTTTTCGGTCTTGACCGCGATGCGGACGGCGGCGGTGGCGGCGCCGTCGAGGCTGCCGCGGGAGGCGGACACCGTGGTGTCGCCGGTGACGCGCAGGGCGGCGGAGCGGTCATACTTCTCGTCGGTCACGCAGATGACGCGCCCCAGGTCCCAGTCGCCGACCAGGTTGTCGATGGCATAGCCGTTGGGGATGTCGACGCCGCGGTAGCGCAGTTCGAAGGAGTTGTTTTCCACCAGGTTAAGGAGGTGTGAGACCTTGCGTTCCGGCTCTTTTTCCTTCCACACGCGGATGTCGTCGAACCAGACCGTGCCGCCGGGGTCGATCTCCACGTACAGGGTGGGGCGCAGATAGCGGGTGCTTTCCCGGGGGATGAGGCCGCCCCGGCCGCTGCCGAACTCCGCATAGCGCCAGTCAAAACTGCCCTCGGTCTGGCTGATGTGCGACTGGTGGTCGTACCAGTTGGCGTTGACGGTTTCCCGGTCGGCCGCGATTTCCCACAACCCGATGCCGGCGGCGTACCGGTGCGAGTTTGAGAAATAGACGTCCTGGTACTTGCCGCGGGCCGACATG
>JBAZJM010000336.1:0-5030 GCA_041651315.1 Lentisphaeria bacterium
GCCCCGGCCGGGGCTCAAGTTGCTCGCGAGTGGGGGTGGCCGCTGCAATCTCGGCAACGTCCTGGAGCCGGCGGCGTTCATGGCGCGTTTCGGACGGGACGGCCGTTTTCTCGCCCCGGCCCTGCAGGCCTTTCCCCCCGCCGCTCAGCGTCGCTGGTTCGCCGCCCACGGCGTGCCGGTGCATGCGGCCGACGGCTTTCACTATTTTCCGGTTGCGGAGTCCGCACGGGTGGTGCTCGATGCCTTGCTGGCGGAGGCGCGGCGGCTCCAGGTCCGGTTCCTCTTTGAAACACCGGTGCGCGCCTTGCTGCGCGACCCCGCCGCCGGCAACCGGGTTTGCGGCGTCCAAACCGCCGCCGGCGAACTCCGCGCGGATGCGGTGGTGCTGGCGGCCGGCGGCCTCGGCTATCCAGGGCTGGGCGGCGGCGCCGCTGGGCTGGAGCTGGCCCGCGCGGCGGGCCACAGCGTCGTGCCGCCGGTGCCGGGGCTGGCGCCGCTGCCGGTCACGGAACCCTGGGTGGCGGAGTGCGCCGGAGTGGTGCTGAACCCGGCCCGGCTGCGGATCGCCCTGCCGGGCTTCCCCAAAGCCGGGATAGCCGGCGAACTGTTGTTCACTCACCAGGGGCTGTCCGGCCCGGTGGCGCTGGACCTGTCGGCGGCGGTGGCACAGGCGCTGGCTGGCCATCCCGCCGGGGTGCCGCTGCAGATCGCCATCCGGCCCGACTGGGATGCCGCCGCCTGGCAGGCGCAACTGGAGCACTGGCGGACCCATGACGGCCGCAAGAGCCTGGCCAACCTAGTCGACCGCCTGCTGCCGGCTTCGCTGGCCGGCGTGGTGGCGCGCCTGGCCGGCGTGGCCACGCTGACCGCCGCCCGGCTCGACCGCGCCGCGCGCGACCGCCTGGTGGCGCTGCTGACCGCCCTGCCGGTCACCGTTGTCCGGCCGGCCGGCTGGGACCGGGCCATGGTGATGGCCGGCGGCGTCAGCCGGCGCGAGACCGATCCTGAAACCCTGGAAAGCCGTTGGGTCCCCGGCCTCTACCTGGCCGGCGAACTGCTCGACGTCGACGGCCCCTGCGGCGGCTTCAATCTGACCTGGGCCTTCGCCAGCGGCCGCCTGGCCGGCCGCGCCGCCGCGGCGTGATGCGTGATGCGTGAGGCGTGAGGCAAGACTGTTTGTGAAAGCATGGAGAAACCATCCGATTTCGGCGATGCTTGAAGGTGTTTCCGCCGCCTTTTCCGGAGCGCTTGGATTTGTTGCCGCCCTGTTGGCGGGGATCGGGGTCGGATTTGCGGGGCACGGCGTCCGTTGGGAGGATACCCACGATGGTTTTTTCCTGCTGTATCTTTTTCTCATATTTCCCCTTGGGCTTCTGCGCCATCTCCTGGAGTGGTCGGGGGGCGTGACGGTCTTGGCGATGATCAGTCTGACCGGTGTGTTTTTCACCTCCGAGCGGTTCAAGCCGGAGTGTCTGCTTGGCCTCTGTCTGAGTCTCGGACTCTATGTGTTCCAAGCCATTGGGCTGACCGCCAAAGCGGGGATCGCAGACCAGGAGTGGCTGCGGTTGGGCGGCATCGGTTTGGGCGTGGTCGCCATTGTTGTGGCGGGCAAGACGCTTGTTGCGTACCGGCGCCGCTGAAACGTGGGTTGGGTCTCCGGCCCGGACAACGGACACAACGGACAGGCGGTCGATGGCACCGGCTGTATGCCTGCGGCTGGCCGCCCGCTTCCGTTCAGTCCGTTTTGTCGGTTGTGTCCGTCCGGTCCGTTATTGATGGGTAGAACCGCAACGGGGCGAGCGCGGGCGGTCCCTGCCGCCGGCCCGCCTGCAGGGAAAAAGAACTCCCCATGGAAACTGTTGCCCCCGCCTATCAGCTGCCGTCCGGGAAGGGGTTCATGGTCACCGACCTGCCGGCGCACGAACGGCCGCGGGAGCGGGCGGCCGCGGCTCCAGAATAACGGGGGTGGCACCCGGTGCTTGGATGCCGCGGGTTTCGAGCAGGGTGCCGTCAAGGCGATAAAGATCCACGAATGCCTTCATGTAGGCGAGAGTGGCCTCCACTTCTGCGATCTGGCTGGAGAGCAGGTCGCGCTGCGCCTGGCCGACCTGGAGGGAGGTGGATTTCCCCAGGCGGAATTTCTTCATCTCCCCCCGCAGTTTTTCTTCCTGGGCCTTGCGGGTGGCCTCTGTCGCGCGGATTTGCGCGTTGGCGCGCTGGACTTCCAAGTGCGCGTTGTACACATCCTGCTGCGCGAGCAACGCCAGATTGGCCAAGGATTCGTCGACTTGGCGTTGGGTGAGACGGGTGGTGTTGTGGGTGGCAATGGCGGCACGGTTAAAGACCGGCCAGTCGAAGGAGAGGCCGACGGCGGCGGAATAATTGTCGCTTTCGAAGGCACGGGTGGCCCTGCCAAAGGAATCCGCGTACTGCGAACCGCCCAGCGTCATGAACAGGTCCAGCTTGGGGAGCAGTCCGTTCTTGGTTTTGATGAGTTCCAGTTCGTTGCGTTGAATGGCGAGGCGCGCCTGGTTCAAATCCGGGCGCATCTTCAGGGCCAGGGCCACATGGGTCTCGACCGGTTCGAGGGGGATTTCGGTGACGGCGGGAAGCGTCGTGGTGCAGATGTCGTGCCGCCACATGTCGGTGCCGCCGGGGTTCAAAAGGCGCAGCAGGCTGATCCGTTGCTTGTCGCGGGAGCTTTGGGCGTTGATGAGATCTTCGCGGCGCAGCGCCAGCTCGGCGTCGGCGGCGGCCAGTTCGCTCCCCGCGAGCTTGCCCAGGCGGATGCGCTCGGCGGTTTCGTTCCGCTGTTTCTCCGCCAGTTCCAGCGAGCGCTGGTAGATCTCAGTCTGGCGCTGGGCGAGCACGTAATCCCAGTAGCTTTTCTCGGTGTCCGACAACAAGGTTTGCGCAAAGCCGCGGAGTTCAAAATCCGAGCTGAGGGTGTCGAAGCGGGCCTGGCGCAAACGGGCGAGGTTCACCTCCTGCCCGGCGCCACGGAGCAGCGCCTGGGTGACGGACAGGTTGGCGGAAACCGGGTGGGTGTCGGGTGACGTTGAATTGCCGCCATAGGCGTGCGAAACGGCCGCCGCCCCGACTGCCACAGTGGTGCCGGTGGGGAAAAATTTTTGCACGGCGGTCTGGGCCAGCACGCCGTCGTTGGTGGCGCCGTCGTCAGTCCGGGCATGGTCGCCGGACAGCTGGCCGGTGAGGTGCGGATCAAACGTCGCCCGCACCTGCTCTTCATCCAGCCGCCGGATTTGCGGGGTGATCTTTTGCACGGCGAGGGCCTGGTTGCCCGCCAGGGCCATGAGAATGGCGTCTTGGAGCGTGAGGGTGAGCGGGGGAAGGGCGGGCGTAGCCGGCGCCGGCCCGCCACGGGGCGCGGTGGCCATGGGCTTGGGCGTGACTGCGGAGGCCGCAGGAGGGGCGACGGCCCCCGGCGGTTGCGGCCCGACGACAGGCTCTTCCGGATCGGGCACCACGTGGGCGCAGGAAACCGCCATCAGCAACGGCAGGGCGGCTGAAAGGCAACGGAACAGCGGCGGGAGGATGGCCTTCATGGCAGTGTCACTCCCCAAAACGGATGAGGCTCGCCGCCGGCGGCCGGGGGGCCGCCGCACCGGGTTCCACGGACACCCGGACGACGTCGCCTTCCACCAAGCCGTTGCGGATTTCGATCAAGCGCTCGCCGGTCCGCCCGATCTGTACCGTCCGGCCAGTGGCTTTGCCATCGCGGAGCACCTCGACCCGGGCGCCGTCGGCGGTGTTGCGAATGGCGGTGCAGGGAACGGCCAGCACCGCCTTTTGCTCGTCGATGATCACCTCGGCCGCCGCCGACATTTCCGGCATCAAACCGTCCGGCTCCAGGATTTCAATCTTCACCTCGAACGCCACTGCTCCGTCCTTCATCTTGCCCGTGGGGGCGACCTGGACGATGCGGCCGTTGAAGCGGCGCCCCGGTAAAGCGTCCGCCGTGATCACGGCAGGAAGGCCGTTGTGGATCAAGCCGATGCTTGGTTCTCCCACTGAGGCAATGGCAAACCGGCGGGAAAGGTCGGTGAGCACCAGAAGGGAAGTGCCGTCACTCGGGCTGCCGGAGGCCGGAGTGATGATCTGGCCGACATGAGCGGTCCGGCGGGTGATGGTGCCGTCCCATGGCGCGGTGATGCGCATGGCCCGCAATCCATCCTGGGCCATGGCGAGGGCAACCTCGTTACAGGAGACGTCCGCCGCTTCTTTTTTGACCGATTGCCGGTTCAAATTCAAGGACCGTTCCTGAACCTTAAGTTCATCCATCCGGATGCGGCAGCTTTCCAGGGCAGCCTCAACCTGGACCGTGGTGGCCGCAGCACCGTCGAATTCCTCCTGGCTGCACAGGTTTTCTTTGAGCAGCTCCCGCATGCGGTCGGTTTTTCCCCGCTCGTGGATCGCATTGGATTCGGCGACTTTCTGGTTGTCGGTGGCCTTGCGCAATTCAATGGCCAAGGTGGCCTCGGCGATCGCCAGGCTTTCCTTGGCGTAGGCATGGTCGGCCACCTCGAAGGCAAGGCGGGCTTCCGCCTGCCGGACTTTCTGCTGTTCGTCCGCCGGGTCGAGCTGGACGAGGAGGTCGCCCTTCTTCACCGTGTCGCCGACGTCAACCGGCAGCTCAATGATTTGCCCGCCGATTTTGCCCTTCACTTCAATCTCGTCTCCCGCCGCAATCCGGGCCGGTGCCCGGACGATCTGCCGAAGGCTGGTGCGGGTGACGGTTGCGGTTGCCGGCTTGGCATTGGCATTGGCCGGGGCCGTGGCTCCGGGCGCCGGGGCGCCGTGGCCGCTGCCGAGGCCGGCGAAAAAAACGAACAGTGCCAGCGCCGCCGTTCCCAAAGCATGACCGTTATATATGGGGGACACTGCCTTTTCCCTCGTTGCGGAGGTGGACCCGCCGCCATTGCCAATCGGTGGCCGTCAACGCATCAACTTCGTGCGTAGCGGACTATAGCACAAATCATGGAAATGGTGGCGTTGCGTTGGGCGGACAT
>JBAZJM010000337.1:0-5023 GCA_041651315.1 Lentisphaeria bacterium
CGCAAATCCTCCACCCCCTGGATGTAGCCGCGGACGCGCAGGATGAATTCCTTTTCCGCCATCTCGATCGAACGGCCGCCGGTCTCGCCGTTCGACCGCCGCACCGCCATCGCCACGTCATTGATGGAAAGGTTGAAGGCCCGCAACTTCACCGGGTCCACCGCCACTTGATACTGCTTGACGAAGCCGCCGACGGAGGCCACTTCGGCGACGCCCTCCACCGCGGCGAGCTGGTATTTCATATACCAGTCCTGGAGCGAGCGCAGTTCCGCCAAGTCGCGCCGGTCCGAGTCCAGCGTGTACATGAACGCCCAGCCGACCCCGGTGGCGTCCGGGCCGAGCGCCGGAGTGACCCCCTGCGGCAGCGACGCCCCCAGCGAACTCAGGTATTCCAATACCCGGCTCCGCGCCCAGTACGGGTCGGTGCCATCCTCGAAGATAATGTAAACAAACGAGAAACCGTAGAACGAATAGCCGCGCACCGCCTTGGCCCGGGGGACGGACAGCATCTTGGTGGTGATCGGGTACGTCACCTGGTCCTGGACCAGCTGCGGCGCCTGCCCCGGCCACTCGGTGTAGATGATCACCTGGGTGTCCGACAGGTCCGGAATCGCGTCCAGCGGAATGTTCCGCACCGCATACACCCCGCCCAGCACCACCGCCGCCGTCAGCAGCAGCACCAGGGCGCGGTTCTTTAATGAAAAGTCAATGATGGCACGGAGCATGGATAGGAGTCCTAATTAAAAAGCGGTAAAGGAATTACCGCACTCCAAAATAGTTGGTGCGTTTGTTGTGAAGCCACCGTTTTCGGAGTGCGGCAATTCCTTTGCCGCTCTGGATTGTTAAAAACTATCGTAAACATTCAGCCGATCTGTCTTGAATTTGCCGATCATTTTCTGAAAAGCTGAATCCGCATGCTGTTTAAACCAACAGGCCGATCCCCACCGGTACTCTTCCGCTTCACGCACAACCCCATGATGCACAGGATTCTCATGTACATATTTCAAGCGGGCACAGTATGATTCATGGAACGTTAATCGTTTGTCCCAATACTGGAACCAAACCCTTCGGCCCAAGGTCTCGTCAATTTCATTTACTTGCTTGGCGGTGACACGGTGCAATTCTTGAATGAATGCCGACAGGGAATCTGCCTGTTGTGGCGACATCAAGACAACATGGTAATGGTTGATCATGAAGGCCCACGCCTGTGGTTCCCACTGGAATTCCGATGCCAACCGGAAGAACTCGGCCATCAAAATGTCGCGTTTCTCGGGCGTATTAAATAGATCTTCCTTGTTATGGGTGCCAGCCGTCACCATATACGTACCGCTTTCACATAACTTATGAATCGGTGCATGATGCCAATCGATGATGTGTGAGGTATTGGGCATGGCCGCGTTTCTCCAGATCGCAAACCCAAAGCGGTAAAGGAATTACCGCACTCCAAAATAGTTGTCCGTTTGGCATGGCGTCTGTATTTGCAAAAACCACCGTTTTGGGAGTGCGGCAATTCCTTTGCCGCTCTGGATTGTCCTTTCCGTCGTATTCATCCGGATTACCTCCCCACCGGCACCAGGGTCATGCCGCACAGGGGGCACTTGCCCGCCTTGGCCTCATGGACGCTGGCGTGCTCGGGCATGGGGCAGGTGTAGTAGGCCACTTTTTCCTGGTCGGGCTGAAGGCGGGCCAGGGTGTCGGCCGTCACCGGCACCAGGGCCATGCCGCACAGGGGGCACTTGCCCGGCATCTGGTAGCTGACCGAGAGATGCTCCGGCATCGGACAGACGTAAACGGTGGCGGCCGCCACTGGTGCCGCCTCGTCGTCCCCGTCGTTTTCCGCCTCGTCTGTCGCGGAGGCGGCTTCTTCCGTCTTTTCCGTTACTTCCGTTTTTCCGTCTTTTCCGTTTTTCGTTCCAATTTTGGCCAGGGCCTCGCGCAACTGGCTTTCGGAATCCAGCATGAACTGGCCGGAGACCACGATCTTCTCGCCGGCCTTCAAGCCGTTCCGCACCTGGTAGAACCCGCCCTCGGCCCGCGGGCCCAGGGTGACGGTCCGCGCCTCAAACCCGCCGTCCGGCCGCACCACGAACACCGTGGCCGTGTCGCCGCTGCGCAGCACCGCCATGTCCGGCACCAGGAGGGCATCCTTGGCCAGCTCGGAGCGCAGTTCAACGGTGGCGAACATGCCGGGCTTGAGCTGGTAGCCGGGATTGTGGAACTCCATGCGGACCTTGACCGTGCGGGTCTTGTCGTCCACGGAGGGATAAACATAGGTGACGCGTCCCCGGAAGGCGCGGTCCGGCAGGTGGGGCAGGGTCACCACCGCCTCCTGGCCCAGTTTGACATAGGGCAGGTCCTGCTCATACAGCTGTCCCAGCACCCAGACGGTGCCCAAGTCGGCGATGCGGAACAGCTTCATGCCGGCGTCGGCCATCTGCCCCTCGACAACGTCTTTCTCCATGACGATGCCATCGCGGGGGGCCAGCACCTTCAGTGTCTTTTTTGCCTGCCGTGTCTTTTCCAGTTCCGCGATCTGGTCGTCGGAGATATCGAAAAATTTCAGTTTGGTCAGGGCGCTGTTGCGCAGATTGGCGCCGCCTTCGCCCTGTTTGAGCGCCAGCAGATATTCCACCTGGGCGCTGTAGAGTTCCGGCGAGTAGATCTCGAACAGCGGTTCGCCCTGATGCACCTGTTTTCCCGTGCTGTCCACGTATAGTTTTTCGACCCAGCCCTTGAATTTGGTGGTGACGTCGGCCAGCGCGGTTTCGTCAAACTCCACGCTGCCGACTGTGCGGATGACGCGCCGCAACGACCCCTGGGTCACCGCGCCGGTGCGCAGGTTCATGTTTTGGGTGGTGGTCGGATCGATGCGGATGGCATTGGCGTCGGCGCCCCGGGCCTCCCCGGGAGCGGGCGGCGGGGGCTGGCGCTTGGGCGTCAGTTTCATACCGCAGATCGGGCAGTTGCCGGGATGGTCCTGGATGACCTGCGGATGCATGCCGCAGCTCCACAACGGCTTGGCCGGCACCGGTGCGGACTCCGCAACGGGGGCGTCGCCGGTTGGCGGGGCGGCGGTTGTCGGTGCCAGGCGGAGCAGGCCATACACCACCGCCGCGCCCAGCACGCCGCCGATCAAAAGGCTGATGAAGGTCTTCATGGTTTCATGCCCATTGCGTTTGTTTCAACCTGGTAATGATAAGCGCCGTGCGCCATGGAGTGCGGCATGGAATGCCGCCTTGGTTGGCGGCGGAGCCGCCTTCTGCGGTCCGCCACGGAGGGCGCTTCCAGCGCCCAAAAACAAGGCGGTGATTCTCACCGCACTCCATGGCATGCTGCCGCATGCGGTTCCAGCAGGGACGTTGCGTGCTTGATGAGAGATTATCAACATTTTTTCACAGACTATTTGGCCAACGGTGCGTCGGGCGGGGGGCGGGCGAGAATGACCAGGGACAGTTCGGCCAGGGCGCTGTCGTGCTGTTCCCGGGCTGCCGCCGCGGCCAGGCCGAACTCCAGGACCAGCCGCTGGTTCTCCTGCACCGTCTGGAAATCCACGCCGCCGCTCCGGTAGGCGTCATGGGCGATTTCCAGGGCCTGTCTGGCTTTGGGCAGCAGGTTGTCCTGGAACAGGCGCAGATTGCGCCCGCTTTGGCGCGCCTGGTAGCTGAGGTCGGCGAACGCGACGGCCAGGGCGATCTGGCCGGCGGTCAGGCGCGCCGTGGCGGCGCGCTTGCCCGCCTGGGCGGCGGCAAGGTCGGCGGCGATTTTGTCCCGCCAGACCGGCAGGGTCATGCTCGCTTGCGGCCGCAGCAGGATCGGATTCATTTTGAAGTCGGCCTCGAGGCCGGCGGTGAAGTCGGGAACGGCAGTGAACCGTGCCTGTTTGATGCCGCTCTCCGCCAGGCGGATTTCCGCCGCCATGCCTTGCAGTTCCGGGTTTCGTGCCAATGCCTCCGCCAGCAGCCGGTCCGTGTCGAGGTTCAGCAGGGTGGACGGGAATGGGGTGGTCATCACCGGCGGTTCGGGCTGGCCGGGGGCGATGCCCAGCGCCGCCTTGAACTTGGCGAGGAACGGGGCGCGGGCGTCTTCCAGGTTGGCGATCATGGATTTGAGGCGTTCCTGTTCGATTTGGGCGCGCAGCACGTCCTGCAGGGTGGCCTGCCCGGAGGCATTGCGCGCCTCGGCCACCGCCTCCAGGTTCGCCAGCACCGCCAGCATCTGCCGGTTCAGTTCCAGCTGGCGGTCAAGCAAGGCCAGGCCGTAGGCGGCGCGCTTGAGGTCCAGCGCGGCTTGCAGCATCGCCCGTTCATACGCGTAATAGGCGATCCGGCTTTCCGCGGTGGCGGACTCCGCGGCGGCGCCCAGCTTGCCGGGGCCGGGAAGGTCGACCATCAGCCCCGGCATCAGCGAGGTGACGACGCGCTGGATGTCCATTTGGAAGGTGAGCCGTGGATCGGGCGGGGTGCCCGCCTCCGTGATTTTCTCCACCGTGGCGAACCAGTCATAATAGGCGGCCTCAACCGCGGGACTGTTGAGCAGGGCATAGCGCAGGAACTCTTCCGGCATCGAGCCCGCGACGAGCACGGGCAGGGCAGGCTTGTGGTCACCGGGGCGGTATGCCGCCCCCACGGTTTCACGATCCAGGCGCGCGGCCTGTTCGTCTGCGGAACGGCGGGTGGCACAGCTGGGGATCACCAGGAGGGCGGCCAACGCAAAGGCCTGGGGAATGCGGCTCATGGCCGGCCGGCGACCGGTTCGGGGGCTGTTCCAAGGCATCGGTCATGACCCTCCGTTGCACCTTCTTGGAATGGCAATGTATCGGCTTATGGCAGGCAATACAAAGAAAGTATATTGATGCTATCGTTCTGATGTTAAAGTTGCATCGAATACGTTTTCAGGCGCCCGCAACAGGAGTTGCATCCGAATGAAGTTGTCAACCCGTTTCCGGTTCGGTGTCCGGATCATGATACAGGTGGCGTTGACGGAATCCGGCAAACCGGTGATGGCGCGCCAACTGGCGGCCGGC
>JBAZJM010000338.1:0-5019 GCA_041651315.1 Lentisphaeria bacterium
CTTCGACAAGGTGCACATCGCCAACAGCGACGCCATCAACAACTTTCCCCAGGCCTGCCGCGCGCCGTTCACCCATGTCCGGACCGGGATCAACCTGCACGGCTCGTTCGATGCCGAGGGGCAGCGTGCGCTCAAGCTGGAGCCGGTGCTGGAACTCAAGTCGCGGCTGATCGTCATCCGCGACCTGCCGGCCGGCACCGCCATGGGCTACGGCCTCACCTACACCCTGCCGCGCGACACCCGCGTCGGCGTGGTCGCCGCCGGGTATGCCGACGGCCTGCCGCTGGCCCTCTCCAACCGCGGCAGCCTGCTGGTCCGCGGCGAGCTCTGCCCGGTGCTGGGCCGGATCTCCATGGACTATACCAGCGTGTCACTGGAGACCGTGCCGGAGGCCCGGGTCGGCGACGAGGTGGTCTGCCTCGGCGGCCAGGGGGTCAAGGCGATCTCGGTGGACAGCTGGGGCCAGCTCAAAAACACTCACCCCTACGAAATCATCTGCTCCTTCGGCACCCGCGCCGAACGCCGCTACGTCGAGTAGATGATGTTGGGAACCACCTTTTGCAGGAAAGGCGGTTCCCAAACCCTCCGCCAAACCTTTTTGTGCCTTAACGCGGCGGGCGCTTCCACCACAAGCCCACGCGCACGACGGCAATGATTTGCCGCGCAAGGCTTGTGGTGGAAGCGCCCGCTGGTATTAGGAAACAAAAGTTTTGGGAAGGGGTTTGGGGAGCACCCTTTTCCAAAAGGGTGGCCCCAACACACGTCACCGTTCGGCGGTGTCGCGTTTGCGGGCCCAGTCTTGGAGTTTGTGTTCGAGGGCTTCGGCCTTGCGGCGTTCGCGGACTTCGCCGAGGTAGCGTTCGAACAGGGCGTAGAACAGGGCCTGGAACAGGTGCAGGAAGACGATCCGTTCTTCGAAGGCGGCGTGCTCCTCCAGCGCCTCGCCGTCGGGCAGGCGCAGGCCGCGGAAGATGAACTTGTCGGCGTCCACAGTGGCGGACCACACCTCGGTGCGGGCGCGGGCGATGGTGAGTTTGGCGCGCTTGAGCTTCTTGCCGGCGAGCAGCGAAGCCTGGGCTTCGGCGCTGGCGGTCGGGGCGCCTTTGCGGATGACCGATTCCTGGGCGTCGGGGCCGTCGCCGGCGAAGACCAGCGGGCCGTCCAGTTCAAAGGCGAACTCGCCGTGGGCGCTCTTGGGCAGGTTGCCGCCGGTCTCCTCGCGGAGGAACCACAACCAGGTGAGGAAATCGCGGCCGAGGGGGCTGGCTTCGGCGCCGGCTTCCTGGGGGCGGTCGGGGGCGAACAGCAGCCGGGGGACACTGTCCGGGTCAATCTGGAACAGGTCGCGGGCGGCGATTTCGGGGGTCAGCGGCACGGGGTCGAAGCCCAGGGTGTCGGAGAACAGGCCGAGAAAAGCATCCAGCTGGCGGTCGGAGGTGGCGCCGAGATAGAGGCGGCTGGCCGCCGCTTCGGCCACGAATGGCGTTCCCGCCAGTTGCGGCGGCATCTGCGGCAGCATGCGTGCCGTGACCTCCTCGCGGATGTGCTTGCGCTCCTTGCGGTTGACCGACTGGGTGCCGGCCGCCTTTTGCGCCGCCAGTTCGCACAGGCGGCATTCGGCGCGCAACAGCGCCGTCGGGATTTTGCGCACGGCCTGGCGCAGGCAGAGGTGCAGGTGTCCGCCGGTGATCGCGGTTTCCTCGTCGATCCGGGTCTCCAGCAGGTGGCGCCCGCTCACCCAGCCCAGTTGCGGTTCCTCGCGCACCGCGTCCAGACCGCCGGCCGCCTTGGCGGCAAACCGGTCCAAAACGTCCTTGGGCAGTTCACGGTCCAGATGGCAGACCCGGCAGGAAAAAGAACCATGGTCGAACGGCATGGGGAGATATCCTTAACAAGGCGAAGGAGGCAGGGGCGGGGATGCAGGGTGATGCGGAAAACGTGATGCGTAATGCGTGACGGAAAATCGGTTTCGGAGTTTGGGGGGGGGCGACGCGCGCCCCCTAAATTCCGGCCCCGCTTGCTGAGCGTTGTTGGCGCGCGGCCGGCGGGACACCGGCCCAGGGTCACGCAACGGCCGGTTCGAGATGCTTCTTGACATCTGCCTCGGTCTTGATGGCGGGCAGGTCGTAGAGGCCGTGCCACAGCTCGACGTGCTCGGCGGTGGCGCCGGGGCCCAGCTCAAACAACGGGGCGACGGTCTCGAGCTCGCAGAAATCGGCGCAGGAATAGAGCTCGACGCTGCAGCCGTTGTCCGGGTATTCGGCGTCGACCAGGTGCTCGAAGAACTTCACCAGGGCGCGGCCGTCATTGACGTAGGCGGCCCAGCCGCGCTCCGCGTTGAAGCCGATCTTGGCCGGGGTTTTGGCCTTCTTGTCCTGACGCAGGAAGATGTAGTTGCTGCCGAAGGTGAGGCGCGGGTCGGCCAGGTCGGTGTACGGCCAAATGTTGAGGAAGCGGTCGGGGGCGAACGGATCGGCATCGGGCAGCCGCTGCATGGGGAGGATGGCCATGCCGCCCTGGTTCATCACCGACAGCGCCCACGGGGCGACTTCAATGCCCCATTCGTTGCGGTTGGTCAGCCGGTGGGTGATGCGGAAGCGCTCGTTGCCCAGCGGTTCAATGGTGATGCTTTTTTCCAGGCCGGTCATCTTCTCCACGCCGCTGTTGAATTCGATGCCGTCCGGCGTTTCGCTGACCTTTACGGGCGCGTTGTCGGGGGCGTAGGTGCGCCATTTCTGTTCCGGCGAGTGCCACAGCCGGTGGCCGCCGTAGAGGGTGAAGTCGGTCGGGCAGTTGCCGCCCAGCGGTTTCGGGGGCATGACGCGGAAAATGTTCTCGCCGCCGTCAATGAAGCCGCCAATGATGCGCGGGCCGACCTTGGTGGTGACGGCCAAAGTGAACTTGCCGCTCTTCAACTCGACGCAATCGCGATGGGGGCCGACAGTGATTTTCTTGAGCTTCATAACAAGGGCGCCTCCGAAGATGGGAAAAATCCGGGCCTACCATAGCCGGAACTGGGGGCGAATCAACGCGGCCCGGTAGGGGCTTTAGCCGTCGCGCAATCCATCTACAAGATTTCCAACACCGTGGTCGGACTGGCAGGTGAGATCACCCTTGATCTAGAAGCCAGGATGCGGTTGCGGCGGATCGTCACCCGGCTCTCCCGGCTGTATGTCGTCAAGGTGACGGTGCTGGAACTGTTCCGTCAGGGCTATGTCATGCTTATGGCGGCGCCGGCGGCACGTCCCTCCCGCGCGACGGTGGAGGCCCGTTTTCGCGCTTATTACGGGGAGAGGGGCGAGACTCCTGATTTCGGGGATCCGGTGGTCTTAGACCACTGGGCGGAACGGTTGCGGGACATCAGTCAGTTCTGCAAGGATATGGAGCCGGCATTCACCAACTGGCTGAATCAAATCCGGTGTGGCGGCCGGCGCCAGGGAACGGGCTGGTGCGGGCGGTTCAAAAGCGTCATCCTGGGCTCGGCCCGGCGCGTTTTCGCGGTGTTGTCAGACCGTTTTTGGGACGGCACGGCGCGCCTTGGCCGTGCGCGTTCATGCCATGGCTCCGTTGAACAGTCTGCCTGGCGGCGTTTTGAAGAGCGGCATCCCTGGTTGGCGGAGTTGCTGGCGGACACGGGGAAGATCGGGGGTGCCCTGTGTCTGTCGATGGCGACCGGAACCTGCTATCCACTCAAAAGCGCCTTCCGGGGCTGTTGATGTGAAGGCATTAAATAGGATTTGGCGTAGGCCAGTTCACCGGGACGTGACCACCTTGGATGCCATGTGCCGCTCTGTAACGATATATTGGTCGGTGGATTTTTGACCTTAATTACCAGAGATCTTCTCATGCGCGAAACGACATGGCGGAATTGGGCGTTGTTACCGGTGCTGCTGGCAGCGGTGGTTTGGGTTCCCGGTGCTTTGGCCGGGGACGCGGACTGGGTGGAGATCAACCGCTGGCAGGGCAACGGCATCCGCCAGACCGAGCCGTTCTGGCTGCTGGGCGAATCCTGGGTGCTCAAGTACAAGCATTCCGACGGCGTGTCGGTGGACCTTTACAATCTGGACGGCACCAAAGTTGGGCCGGTTCTGGAAAGCTCCAGCGGCATTCCGGGCACGGCCTTCCGCAAGGAGCAGGGCGCCCATTTCCTGCGGATTTCGGGGGCGGGCACCTGGGAGGTGGTGTCGCAGCTGTTTGTCCTGCCCGGCGAGAAATGGCAGTTGAGCCAGATGGCGGGCGCCGCCCGTGTGCCGGCCCGCCGGCTGGCGGTGTGGGTTGGCGAGACCGGCCAGGACAGTTTTGACGTCGAACTGCCGCCGGGACACTGGCGCGTGCTGCTGACCCAGGAGGGGGCCGGCGCGGTCGAGACGGTGCTGAAAAACAGCACCGGCGAGGTGCTGTTCGGCACCATCCTGCGCGCCCCCGGCAAGCTGGAAGGCTGGGGTTACAAGCCCGGCCGGCACACGCTCAAGGTCCACGCCGAGGAAGCCCCGTGGAAGCTGGAGCTGTTCGGCGAATGACCGCCCGTCGCCTCAGCCTCGTGCGTCCGGTCGCCTTGACCATTGCCGGCAGCGACAGCGGCGGCGGCGCCGGCATTCAGGCGGACCTGCGCACCTTCAACGCCCTCGGGGCCCACGGTGTCTGCGTCATTGCCGCGATCACCGCCCAAAATCCGCGCGGCGTCACCGGGGTGGGCGCCGTTGCGCCGCGCCTGGTGCGGCAGCAGCTTGCCGCCGTGCTGGAGGCGTTCACGGTCGGCGCGGCCAAGACTGGCATGCTGTTCAATGCCGCCGTCATCCGCGCCGTGGCCGCCGAGTTGGCCGCCCGGCCCGAATTGCCCCTGGTGGTGGATCCGGTGATGGTGGCCACCAGCGGCGCGCGGCTGCTGCGCGACGATGCGGTGGCGGTGCTGGTGGCGCGGCTGCTGCCCCGCGCCGTCCTGGTCACCCCCAACCTGCCCGAGGCGGAACTGCTGGCCGGCCGGTCCCTGCGGACTCCGCAGGCGCGCCGGACCGCCGT
>JBAZJM010000339.1:0-4996 GCA_041651315.1 Lentisphaeria bacterium
GCCCCTCTTTGGCAAAGGTTTCGACGCCCTCGGCCAGGATCACCAGCCCTGTGACCGGCCCGTGCCGCACCCCAAGGCCGACGAACTGCTGGTGCGCATCGACGCCATCGGCCTCTGCTTCTCCGATGTCAAACTGATCCGCGCCGGCGAGGAACACCCGCGCGTCGTTTCCAAGGACCTCAAGTCCGACCCGGTGATCCCCGGCCATGAGGCCGTGATGACCATCGTCGAGGCGGGCGCCCAGCTCACGGACAAGTTCAAGCCCGGCAGCCGCTACATCATCCAGGCGGACATCTACGTCAAGGGCGTCGGCTTTGCCTACGGTTACGCCATCAACGGCGGCATGGCCCAGTACAGCATCCTCGACCAGCGTGTGCTCAACGGCGACGAGGGCTGCTACCTGCTGCCCCTCGCCGATCAGGTGCCGGCGGCCATCGCCGCCCTGATCGAACCCTGGACCTGCGTGATCGCCAGCTACCGCATCGAGCACCGCGGCGAACCGCTCGCCGGCGGCAGCATGCTGGTGGCCATGGAACCGGGCGACGCCACCGCCTACGGCTGGAGCGGCACCCCCGGCGCCAACGCCCCCGCCAAGATCGACTGCCTGAACGTCAATCCCGCCACCCAGGCCGCCCTGCGCCAGGCCTTCCCCAAGGCCGTCGTCACCACCCTCGCCGCGGCCCCCGCCGGCAGCTATGACGACATCCTGCTCTGCGGAGTCCGCACCCGCGCCCTCGGCGAGCCGCTCGCCAAGCTGGGCACGGTCAACGCCTGCGTCAGCTTCGCCGGCCCCGTCGGCACCGAGCCGTGGTCGTTCGACCTCGGCAGCATCCATTACAAGGGCTGGTTCTACCAGGGCACCCCCGGCACCGACCTCGCCGCCGCCTACGGCCGCAACGTGCGCGCCGCGCTCAAGAAAGGCGGCTCCTGCTGGCTGCCCGGCGGCGCCGGCGCCATGGGCCAGATGCATACCCAGCTCGCCGTGGAAAACCCCGACGGCCCGGGCCGCATCCTGGTGACCGACCTGGACAACGTCCGCATCGAGAAGATGATGCAGCTGCTCGGCCCGGCCGCCAAGGCCCGCGGCATCGAGTTCAAGGCGTTCAATCCCAAGTCGTTCGCCTCCGACGTCGAGTTCATGGCCGCCGTGCGCGCCTTCGCCCCGGACGGCTTTGACGACATCGTCATGCTGGTGCCGGTGGTGCCGGTGGCGACCGCCGCCGCCCCCCTGCTGGCCAAGGACGGCCTGATGAACATCTTCGCCGGCATCCCCGCCGGCAAAGAGGGCATGCTGAGCGTGGCCGACATCGCCGCCAAGGGCGTGCGCTATATCGGTTCCAGCGGCAGCAAAACCGCCGACCTGCGCCACACCCTCAACATGGTCGAGACGGGCAAGCTCAACCCCGCCACCGCCCTGGCCGCGGTGGGCGGCATGCGCGCCCTGTGGGAAGGCATCGACGGCGTCGCCAACGCCCGCTTCGCCGGCAAGACCGTCATCTTCCCCAACTGCGAGGAGATGCCGCTGACCCCGGTTGAGCAGCTGCCCCAGCTGGTGCCCGGCACCGAGAAGACGCTCGCCAACGGCCAGTACACCCAGGCCACCGAAAAGCTGCTCCTGGCCAAGTTCGAAACGGACGCCAAGTAATTCCCGGCCGGTTTCGCCCGGCAACCGCCGGGCGAAACCTTGCGCCCGAGTTCCCCGGCGCCGGACGGATTGCCTTGCGTGACGTCAGGGCGTTTGGAATCAGGCTGTGCCAACCGCGCGGGAAGTGGTCATTGGGGGGGCGCCTGGCACAGGCGCCGCTACAGAAGACGAACATGGTTTCCTGTAGGCACGGGCGTGTCGCCCGTGGGAGGGGGGCTACCGTGGCAGACGGGGATGAGGAAGGCCCTCGGGGGCGGAATCGGAATCGCATGGTTTTGCGCTTTTGGTGAATTCTTGAAGGGGGCCACCCGACCTCAGGCGGACCGGAGGCGTCCGTCGTGCCGCAACCCTGCGGAAGGACAGGCAAGATTGCCTGTCTCACCTTTTTCGGTATTATCTTACCCGCCATGCCGCCCCTCCATTCAGACCCCGCCGCCCCCCTCGCCCCGGCTCGCCGGTTCAAGTTCATCGGCTGCGAGATCCTTTATCGCGAGGCTTGTTTCCTGGCCGCCACCGTGCCGCCGCGGGTGGACGTGGAATTCCTGCTCAAGGGGCTCCATGACCTGCCCCGGCAGGACATGCTCCAGCGCGTCCAGGCCGCCGTTGATGCCGTGCCCGCCGACGCGGGTTACGAGGCCATTCTCCTCGGCTATGCCCGTTGCAACGACGGCCTGGTCGGCCTCCAGGCCCGCGGCATCCCCCTGGTCATTCCCCGCGCTCACGACTGCATCACCTTCTTCTTCGGTTCCCGCGCCGCCTACAACGACTATTTCGACCGTTTCCCCGGCACCTATTTCATGACCACCGGCTGGGCGGAACGCAATGTCTTCGGCGACGGCGCCTATTCCCGCCCCGCCTACGGCAAGGACGGCGTCATGGCCAAGCTCGGCCTCACCGAACCGTACGAGGAGATGGTCGCCAAGTACGGCAAGGACAACGCGGATTACATCGTCGAAAGCCTGGGCGGTTGGCTCAAGAACTACAGCCGCAGCCTCTACCTGAACATGGGAGTCTGCGACGAGCAGCCGCTGATCGCCAAGGCCCGCCAGCAGGCCGAGGAACGCGCCTGGGAGTTCGAGATCCGCCAGGGCGACTGGACCCTGCTGCGCAAGCTGTTCCTGGGCCAGTGGGACGCCGATTTCGTGGTTGTCCCCCCCGGCAGCCGCATCATCGCCCGCAACGATGAGGCCGTCCTCGACGCTGGCGGCGATTAAGGAGGACGCCATGGATGGCTCGCCCCATATGGAGTGCGGTGCCTCGGCACCGCTTTTCGCAAGGCCGCCTCGGCGGCCGCCCAAACGCGAGCCGAGGCTCGCGGAACAAAGCGGCGCCGAGGCGCCGCACTCCACATCAGCAGCAGCTTCGCTTTTCGTTGCAGCAGCAGTCGCCCTTGATTCCTAGCGCCTGCTGCATCAGGCCGGTGGCGCAGCCCACGCCCGCCTGCACCTGAATGGCGCCCACGGGACAGTTCCGCATGCAGGCGCCGCACTCGATGCACGCCTCCCGGTCCGCCAGCTCCGCCCGCCGACCTGCCATGACAAACACCGCGTGCGGACACACGGTGGCGCACAGCCCGCAACCGACACATTTGTCCGCCGCATATTGAAGCGTGACGACATTTTTTAAGTAACGCATGGTATTTCTCCAAGGTGATGGTGGCGCAGACTTGGTGGCCCCAGTGCTCGGGTGCATGACAATAATGTCGGTTGGGAACCCCCTTTTAAGGAAAGGCGGTTCCCAAACCCTCCGTCAAATCTTTTTGTGCCTTAAAACGCGGAGGGCGCTTCCGCCACAACCGATTCTGGCAAACGTCTGACATTAGTGCGTGGGTGGTTGTGGCGGAAGCGCCCTCCGGTATTTTAGGAAACAAAAGTTTTGGGAAGGGGGATCCAGAGCGAACGTGTGAGCGACCCGGCAAAGCCGGGGCTGCACAGCGCGAAGCGCGGGGGGAGCACCCTTTTCCAAAAGGGTGGCCCCAACATCATCCGGTCACCGCCGACCATTGTGCCAGCATGAACAGGGCCAGTCCCAGGACGAGCGCCGCGGCCTGTGCGGGAATGGCGTAGCGCAATTCCTTTTTGACTCCGGACTGGGAGGTGAACGTAGTGGTCCCGGTGTAATTCATGGCCAGAAATGAGGCAATGGCCGGCGCCAGCAGCCACCAGGCCGCCGCTTCCACCCCGGTGCGGACTCCGCACCCGGCAGTCAGCGCCCCGGAGAGGTGGAGTCCGGCCATCAGCAGCAGGCCGGCCAGGGCGCCCTTGATGGCGAACGCCCGGCCGGGCAGCCACGGCAGCAGTGCCGCCACGCCGACTCCGCCGGTCAGGTACGCCGCCAGCGCCAGCGCGGCGATGCCGCCGCAACGTCCCCAGTTTCCGCCCAGGAGGCCGCTGGCCAGGTACAGCACGGTCACCAGCAGCACCAGCCACTTGAACCAGATCGTCAGCTCGACCGGCACCACCGCCAGCCGCTCCGCCAGGGTGAACCGCACCCGGCGCATGGCCGGCGTCGCCTGCTGGCCGGCGGCCAGGAACGCCGGCAGGTCGCGGGCGTACACCGGACCGTACACCACCCGGAACCCGCTGTGTTTCAACACCTCATGCGCCGCCACGCCGGGCGCGCCTAGTTGCGGCAGGATCAGGGTACGGTGGCGGACAATCTCCGGCAGGCGGACGGCGGCGATTCGGCGGACCAGTTCGGGCGTGCCGAAGGTGCCCTTGCCGGCGGCGCACCAGACATTGACCCCGGCGGTGTCCAGCACCAGGAGCCACAGGTTTTGGCCGCCCAGCTCCTGCCGGACACGGTCAAAGGTGAGCTTGTAGTTGGCGGTCACCAGCACCGGCGCGTCCGGAGTGGGCGTGCCGACGGCATACAAGCCCGGCGGCACCCGGTAATTCATCCGGCCAATGTTGCAGCGCACCCGGAGTGCCCCCAACTGGTCGGCGAAGGTGAGGCGGGTGGCGATTTGCGGCAGGGCTCCCGCAGGGGTGTCCACGGTTCCCACGCGCCAGGCGGCCGTGGTGGGACAGACCGGAGCGGCCCCGCCGCCGCACCCGCAACCGCCGCCACCGAGGACGGGCGGGAGTTCTGAATTTGTTGTCATCGTTTTCGTTGTCTCTGCGTTCTTTGTGTTCTTTGCGGTAGATAAGTTGTATTCATTTCAAGTACAACAACCATTGGTTCGGCGCGCGCCCAGCCGCAGGGCCACATGCACCAGGGCGAGCATCACCGGCACCTCCACCAGCGGGCCGATGACCGCCGTGAACGCTTCGGGGGAGTGGATACCGAACACGGCCACCGCCACCGCGATGGCCAGCTCGAAATTGTTGCTGGCGGCGGTGAAAGAAAGGG
>JBAZJM010000340.1:0-4996 GCA_041651315.1 Lentisphaeria bacterium
GGAGGAGCTGCTGGCGCGCTGGACGCCGGACTGCCTGGCCCTCAAGCCGGACGTGCTCTCCATCATGATCGGGGTCAACGATGTCTGGCGCCTGCGCGGGGAATGGAACGGCCAGAAGCACATCCCGCTGCCCGAGTACACCGCCAACCTGACCCGGCTGCTGGAACTGGCCCAGGGCGCCGGCATCCGCCGGCTGGTGCTGATGAGCCCGACCACGGTCGAGCCGGAGAACGACGGGGAACTGACCCGGCTGGTCGGGGAGTATGCGGCGGCGGTCAAACGCCTGGCCGGCGCCTTCAACGCGCGGTACGTCCCCGCCCGCGAGGCCATGCTGGCGGCCCGGCAAACCCTGCCGGAAGTGACCTGGACCACCGACGGCTGCCATCCCGGCGCCGCCGGCCACGCGCTGCTGGCCGCCACCTGGTTCAAGACGGTCGCCGGCTGAGGCCGCCGGCCACGAAGGCGGACTGGAGTTTGGTAGAACTCAACGGTTGCGGTTTTCCCCGTCCCGGCGGGACGGGGCGGGAATAGGCAGGGGCTTCAGCCCCTGTTTTGCCCGTCCCCCCATTTCGCGTGCCGTCAGGTACGCGGCGAATCGCGGCGTACCTACGGCACGCCATCGTTTCATTTTTCCGAACAGGGGCTGAAGCCCCTGCCTATTGTCGTTCAGTCCCTACGGGACGAAGCCGCCCCTAAACCCCGTACTTTCGCCAAACTCCAGGCCGCCGTCCATGACGGCGGAGGCTTCACCCCCTCCCCCCTGCCCCAGTACCTTGTAAAATTTAAACCGTCGGATTCACCACGAAGACACGGGAATCCAGGTTAGGGGGCGGCTTTGGGGATTGCGGAACCCTGCTGCCGGGCCGCCATGGCCTGCTCGGTGGCCTCGCGGGCGATCTCCGTCACCCGCAGGCCGGCCTCGGCGGTGGTCAGCCGTTCCGAACGGCCCGTGTGCAGGGCGGCCGCCCACTCCCGGTACAGGCCGGCAAAGTCCTTCTCGTGGGCAAAGGGCAACGACCGGGTGCCGGCGGCATTCCGCAGGACAAATTCCGCGGCTTCGCGGTCATAGCGGATCACCCCCTCGGTGCCGATCAGCTCATAGACAAATTCGCGCCGCCGTTCCTGGGCGGTGAAATGGTACGAATAGCTGATCTCGATCATCGTGTGGGCGCCGTTCGCATGGTCGAGATGCAGCCACAGGTGGTCTGGCGCCTCATAGTCATCCACCCAGGCGCCGTGCCCGGCATACGCCACAATGTCGGAGCCCAGCCAGAACATGGCCAGATCGATCTGGTGGGTGCCACAGTCAACCATCGGCCCGCCCTCCAGCATCCGCCCCTCACGCCGTTGCTGAATCATCAGGCCGCCCCGGCCATCCGCTTCGTGCTTGCCGTGGCAGTCCCAGTTGTAAATGAGGCGGAGCGACCGCACCGTGCCGATGGCCCCGGCGGCCACCAATTCGCGGATGGTGAGCGCAACCGGGCTGAAACGGTAGCAAAACCCGGTGTACAATGACCCCCCGGCCACCCGCATCGCGGCAATCATGTCCGCCGCCCCGGCCCCGTCCATGGCCAGCGGTTTTTCACAGAGCACCGGCATCCCAAAGCGCGCGGCATCCAGCACGTTCTGACGATGACACGGCGCGGGCGAGGTGATGCTGACCGCCTCAATCCCGGAACGGAAAAACGCCTCGACATCCGTAAACGCATGCGGAATCCGGTGTTTCTCCTGAAGCCGGCGCAAATTGACCTCATGGGGGTCATAAATGGCGTGCAAAGCCAGTTCCGGCACCTCGCGGATGGCCGGAACATGCCCGTAATCCGCCACCTCGCCACAGCCCATCAAACCGATTTTCGTCATGATGCTTTTTCTTGAGATTCCCATTTTTCATTGGGCGGCAAATCCCTTTTGAAGCAAGCTCAGGCCCGCCTCGTCAGTTCCCGCCGCCGACGCAACACAAGCAAACCACCCAGCGTCAAGAGGCCAAGGCTGGCCGGTTCGGGAATCGCCGCCAAGTAGTGGGCCATCGCATCCGAGGCGGTCAACGCCGAGTCGTAGAGCGCCACTTCATCGATTGATCCAGAAAAGTACTTATCAGGAATTGCCTGATAGCTCCGACCAATGGTGAACGGTGCGGTGGATACCCTACCGACAATACTCCCGACATTGGCGGTATCGGTCGGCGTCCCGAAAAGTTGACCATCCACATAAATGCTTAACGTGTTGGAGGTACGGTTAAGAACGGCTGCGATGTAATGCCACTTTCCATCAAATATGCCGGGCGAAACATACAGTGTTGCCGCATGAGGGGAGGTCGCATCATCACGGATTTGGGCGTAGAGCTGTCCACTGGCGTTCGTTCCGATACAATAAATCCCGTAGCCACCACCAGGAACCCCGTCATACCATTTCATCAATACCGCATCTTTTTTTACCGTGGTGGCGGCCCAGCATTCCATCGTCCAGCTTCCCGCGCCAGGCACCAGCGTGCCAGTGCCGGCATTGTTTACCTGCGCGTATTGGCTGCTGCCATTCAAGGTGGCCGCCGTGTTGGCATCGCCCACTATCGCCCCCAGCGTCCCCAGCGCGGGCGTCCCGCCATAGGTTGCCGTATGGCCATGGCCGCTGGCATCCGCCGCCGTGGCAGAGCCCGAGGTTTCACCCAACCGCCAGTAAGCGACGGGGTTATCCGCCAAGACCGTTTCCATGTACCCGGCCCCCGCCGGCGCGGCAAAACCGACGGCCAGCGCGCCAAGGGCAACCAGATTTTCCAGCGAACGAGCTCTTTTCGTGATGTGCATGGTCGGGGCTCCCGTGGGGGTGGACAGCATGGTCTACACACTGACGCCAGACACCGGTTGGTGTCCGGCACAAGGTTATTATATATTCTTTGATGATGTATAAAAACTGATAAAGATGCAATACATGCCTTTATTTTACCAAAAACATGCTTCTTATTGATTGGAACTGCTCATGCATTGCCAAGATGTCCGCCCCGTCCTGGATTCGACGCTTAAGTTCGGCGCCACCATCACCCTGCACTGGCTGGATGAACGCCCGTTCGCCGCCTCGGAAGCCTACCGGCTGAGTCCCCGGCCGCACCAGCCGTTGATGGCGTGGGGCGGCGGCGGAACCTTGCACCGGCACGAGTACCACGAAATCGTGTTGCTGGTCAGCGGCCGGATCCGCCATGTCTGCAACGGGGAAACCGGCGAACTGGCGGCGGGCGACGTGCTGTTCCTGCGGGCGGACGACGAACACCGCCTGGAACGCATCGGCCTGGAGCCCTGCGAATGGATCAATGTCGCCTACGCCCCGCAAGTCATCGCCGATGCCGATCATTTTTTGGGAGCCGGCGAATTGGCGAAACGGTTCATGGGGCCGCCCCGTCCCCCATGCCACCGCCCACCGCCACAGTTGTTTGCCGAACTGCTCCGTGAAGCCATGGAACTCTATTGGAGCACGGAACGCAAGGAACCGCAGGCCCGGCTCACTGTGCGAGCCTGGCTGTTCCGCGTGTTGACCAGCCAGTTGCTGGTGGCTCCGGTGAAGTCGGCGCTCACCCTGCCCCGGTGGCTGGAACAGCTTTGCGCAGGCTTGAATGACGCCGCCGCCCTGCGCGACGGCGTCCATTGGCTGGCCCGCCACGCCGCCTGTAGCCAAGCCCACCTATGCCGGGAATTCCGGCGGCACCTGCAGCAGACCCCCACCGATCATGTCAACCGGCGCCGGTGCGTCGCGGCCGCCCAACGGCTCACCCAGACCCGCGACACCCTGTTCGCCATCGCCCGCGACCTGGGCTTCACCAGCCTCTCCCACTTCCACCGCCTGTTCCGGGCGCAATACGGCCGCACCCCGGCCGAATACCGGAACCGGAAACGGTGACCATCATCGTTGCCCACGGCCAAAACGTCAAACGAGCACCGGCGCCACGGTCTGACTCTTGCACCGGTTGGCGGCATCGTAATAGTCCTGGCAGACCAGCGTGGAATTGAGATTGACGCTTCCCCGCCGTTGCAAGGGAATGCACACGACGGTCGGATGCGTCCGGTCGCAAAGCCGAATCTCCACCGGCAGATAATGGTAGGCGCCGGCAAACTCGCCCGGCATTACCGTCACCTCAACAGCCGCAATGCCAATCTGCTCCACAAGAAGGGAGAATTCCGCAGACGGCGCCGCCCGCCAGCCTTCCGGCAACATCAGCTTGAAGTTAACGGCCTTTTCGGCAAACCGGACATGCCCCATTTTCAAGGTCAGCTTCTTGCTTTCGCCCGGACAGATCTCCGGCCCTTGGTCGTAATCAACCGAGAAACGGCCAAACGGCAATTCAAACGACAGTTCATAAGGCGACCGGTTCCAGACCCTTTTGATCACGGGTTCGGGGTTGGCCAGCCCAGCCAGATAATCACCGGTTATGGCCGTGGGCGCGGACGCCAGTTGCGGCAGCGTCGGATTCTCCCGTTGCGCGGCGACCGCAAGCCGGGTGACGCGGCCGGCAAGTTCCCTTATGGTCACCGGGAACGCCGGAAGATTGCTCTGCCGGCCAGTGTTGATGGCACAGGTTTGAATCCCTTCGCCAATCGGTTCAATCCATTTCCGCGGAAGACCCGAACGGCCGAGGATAATGCCCAAAATGGCGCCGACGGTGGCGGCGGTGCAGTCGGTGTCATCCCCGCAATTGGTGGCCAGGCAAATGCTCCGGCCAAAATCGCCATTGCCGTAAAGCAGGCCAATGATCACGAACCCGATGTTGGCCGGTGCCTGGAACCAGCCCAGATCTTCGCTGTCTTTGACAACGGCTTCCCGTACGGCGAGGAAATCGCTGCCCCGGCCGTGGTGCTCGCAAACAAGCTTGACACTGCGGGCGACGCGGCAATCGGCGGGAATGCGGGACAGCCCGATCTTGATCAGTTCGGAAAGGTCGCCGACGACAAATGCCGCCGCCTCCAGGGTGGCTGTAAAAATTTCGGCATAAATCCCTTCGCCGCAATGGTCG
>JBAZJM010000341.1:0-4993 GCA_041651315.1 Lentisphaeria bacterium
GCGAAGAGCGCCAAGGAAATACCACACCACCACCAAGCCAGCCTTCGCTCTCTTTGCTTCCTTCTGTTCAAAAGAGAATAAAAACGCCCCCCACCACGCCCGCAATTGTTCAATAAAGTTCAAACAATAATTGCCAAATCTTTTAATAAAAATATTTGAAAATATCTAAAAAGCGCTTATACTGCCTGGGTAGAAGCCACCCCCGTACCGCACCCGGAAGACCTTCCGCAATGGCCACCCTGAAACAAATCGCCAAGGCGGCCGGCGTTTCCCCCGCCACCGTCTCCTATGTCCTGAACAACCAGCCGGATGTGGCGCTGGACACCCGCCAGCGCGTCTTGCAGGTGGTGCGCGAGACGAACTTTGTGCGCCGCCGCTATGTGCGCCGCCACACGGCCGCCGCGCCGGCCACGACCCAGTCGCTGGCCTTCGTCAGCTGCCTGCCCTTTGACCCGTGGGGCGAATCCTATTGGGGGCAGCTGCTGTCCGGCTGTCTGGCGGAGGCGCATGACGCCGACGCCGTGCTGCAAGTGGCGCGCATCGATTCGGAGGCCGGCGAGGGGACGGTCCTGCCGGTCGCCGTCCGGGAGCGGGTCGCCAACGGCCTGATCGTCACCGGCTTCCCCTCCGCCGCGCTGATGGCGGGGCTGGCCGAATACGACCTGCCGATCGTCTGCCTGGACACCAAGATGGCCACGCCCGGCTTCCACCATGTGCGCCCCGACAACAGCGGCGGCACCCTCAAGGCCCTCGAACACCTGCACGCCCTGGGGCACGAACGGATCGGGATGATCACCGGCGACATGAGCTTTGCCTGCGATGCGGAGCGCCTCGGCGCCTACTACTCCGGCATGACCCAGCTGGGGCTGCCCTGGTCCGAGAACTGGGTGGTGCGCCAGCCGCAGATGAACGAAGCGGGCGGGCGGGCCGGCATGACCGAACTGCTCCGGCGGCGGACCGGGGTGACCGCGGTCTTTTGTTTGGGCGACTGGATTGCCCGCGGCGCCGTGGCCGCCGCCCAACAGGCGGGGTTGTCGGTGCCCGGCGACCTCAGCATCATGGGCTTTGACAACCAGCCGTGGTCGGCGCAGACCGCGCCGGCGCTCAGCACGGTGGACGTCAACCTGGTCGAACTCGGCCGCCTGGCGGTGCGCCGCCTGCTTGACCAGGTCGCCAATCCGCGCCTGCGGACTCCGCAGCGGCTGACCCTGGAGGCCGCGCTGGTGGCGCGGGCCTCCACCGGGCCGGCCCGCGTTTCAACTCCGGCCCCGAAAACCAAAGCCAAGCCCAAACGGTAAAGGAGGTGCGCGATCCAACCTGTCCAAGCTTCAGCCGTTTCAGCGTTCCTGGCCAACCGGATTGCCCCCCAAAACCAAGGAGACATGACATGACGAGCTCACGTTCCAAAACCGTCGCGCCGTTCATTGCGGCCGCCCTGCTGACGGCATCGGCGTTCACGCAGGCCGCCTACATTGACGGGTTTACCTGGGATTTCAAAGAGGATTTCAGTACCGTCACCACCAACGTCCAGGATTCCGAGGGCAATGTGGCCTGGCAGTATCGGGTAGGCGCTTCGGGCACGGCGCCCTCGACGGCATCCGACATGGGCTGGTGGCACACCGGTGGTTTTTGGGAGGGGAACGCTTCGCCGAAGGGGGGCCAGATCGGCAACGGTTGGCTGGGCAGTATCGACCCTGGCGCCGCCAACCAGTGCCCGATCCTGATCTGGAAGTCCAACGTGACGGCGCCGGTGGATATCAGCATCGACCTCAGTTCGACCAGCGGGAATTATTGGGTGACCATCTTCAAGAACGACACGGTGCTGGCTTCCGAATACCCTGGAAGCAGCGGCTACAAAGTGACCGGCTACACCTATTCCCTGAACCACTATTCCGTGTCGGCAGGCGATGTGATCGCCGTGCGCATCAATCCTTGGGCCGCCAACAACACGATCACCACCGACTTCACGGTCACCCTGGTGCCGGAACCGGCCAGCCTGGCAGTGCTGGGGGCGGGCTTGCTGCTGATGGTCCGGCGGCGGCGGTAAATCAACCGGTGGACCTTGTGGACCCGGTGGACACCGTGGACACCCGGGCACAAGGTCCACCCAGTCCACAGGGTCTACCGGGTCCACAAGCCCCCCATCACCACCCAGGTTTTCCCATGAAACGCTTCACCCTCATCGAACTGTTGGTGGTCATTGCGATCATCGCCATTTTGGCGAGCATGCTGCTGCCGTCGCTGGGCAAAGCGCGGGAGCAGGCGCGCGCCATTGTCTGCACGGGGCAGTTGCGGCAGCTCGGCATCGTCATGGTCTCGTACCAGACGGACTACCGCTACCTGCCCTACTGCTTCGCCTCGTACAGCAATCCCAACCTGTGGGCCAACAATTACATCACCGACCGCCGGATCATGGTCTGCCCGTCCGACTCGACCAGGGGCAAGTCGCTGGTGGGGGGCGACCCGGCCTATCCGTTCTTCGAGGAACGCTGGCCGCAGGATGTGCCGTGCTCGTACTTCCAGTTTCTGACCCAGTACCTGCTGTGGTTCGGCAATGCGCCGGTCGCCCACGGGCTCATGCAGGAATTGAGCGGCAATATCAGCGGCTATTCGACGGAACTGGGGCGGAACTTTTATGAAAACGGCCCCCAGCTGACCTTCATCCGCTGCCTGTGGCATCCGCAGTTCACCAGCCTGAACCTGTCGCCCAGCGGCCGGGTGGCGCATTACCGCTCCTCCAACCCCACGGATCCGTGGGTCTTCCCGGAATGGTACCGGATGGACCTGCAGTGACGATGCCAGTGCCCGCCCCCCCGCATCGCCGGAACCGAACATCGAACATTCAACATGGAACATCCAACATGGATGCCATTCGATGTTGGACGTTGAATGTTCAATGTTGAATGTTCGATTTATGCCGTCATTAAACCAAAAGGGAGTTCCATGAAGCGCTTATCACGATGGGTTGGAGTGTTGAGCCTGCTGCCGCTGGCGGCCGGGGCACAGGATGTCGAGGCGGTCAAGAGTTTTGCCACCGATTTCGACGGCTATAAAACCGGCAACGTGTATGGGCAGGCGGCCTGGCGGACCTCCTCCTGGGAGCTCAACGCGCAATGTCATGAGGTGGTCGAAACCGTGGCCGGTGGCGACCGCGGCAAGAGCCTGGGCATCCGGGCGGAAAACGGCTATCACAGCCTGCTGCACCTGGCTCCCCGCGATTGCGGTACCGTGACGTGCAGTTTTGATTTCCGCCCCGCCGCCGGCCTGGTGACCCTGCTCGGCTTCAAGAGTGCGGGGGCCGACTGGGACCAGTTCCAGGCGCCGCTGCAGGTCAATCCCGCCGCCGGCACCATCACCACCGTCCACAACGGCCAGCCCGTTCCCCTGTGGAAGGGCAAGCTGGACCACCGCCAGTGGTATCATGTCGCCATGGAGCTGCGGTCCGCGGCCATGGAAAACCAGCCCGGCTCGTTCCGCATCACCGTCAGTGCCGCCGGCGCGACGGTCGACAGCGGCTGGCTGCCGCTGGTCGCCGCCCCGGCCGCCCCGACCACGCAGTTCGAGATCCGCAGCGTGGCCTGGTGCCAGGGCCAGGGCGCGTTCAACGGCTATCTCGACAACTTCACCCTCCAGCCCGACCCGCGGGATCCGCAACTGCGCCTCCGCGGCGACCGCTTTGGCAGCCTGTACCGTCCCGGCGAGCCGGTGACCCTGGTCGGCCTGGTCACGGCGGGCACCCGCGCGGTTGACCAGGCGGCGCGGCTGGACGTGACCGACGCCTACGGCAAAACCGTGTTCACGGCCGAGGCACGGGTTGCCGTGGCCGCCGGCCAGACCAGCCGCCTGACCTATCCCGTCCCGGTGGAGCGCCTAAAGAAATACGGGCTCTATCAGGCGAAATGGCTGCTGACCGGCGCGAGTGTCATGGGAACCACGGCGACCTTCGGCATCACCGCACCGTCGCCCGACCTGGGCGACAATTACGACTCGCCGTTCGGCGTCTTCCAGTACCCCCATGAGGGCGAGGTCGATCCGGAATTCCGGCCGTTCCTGGACAAGCAGGCGCAACTGATGCACGACCTCGGCATCCGCTGGGTGCGCTGCAACATGCACTGGCCCGGCATCGAACCGGTCAAGGGCAAATTCGGCTGGGGCAACATGGGGGATTTCGTCGACGAACTGTACCGGCGCAAGATGCATGCCTTTGTGGAGCTGGCCAACACGGCGGACTGGGCCAGTTCCAGCACCAACCGGGCCGGCGGCTCCGTGGATACCGGTTCGCTCTTGGAGACCGTGGCCCCGCGGGACTTTGCCGATTGGGAAACCTTCTGCCGCAAAACCGCCGAGCGCTTCCAGGGCCGGGTCAAGGTCTTTGAAGTTTGGAACGAGCCGGGTGCCCCGAAGAACGGCAACAGCAACGGCTTCTGGCGCGATTCCTCCGACAACTTCATCCAGATCATCAAGGCGGCGCGCCGGGGGGTGAAGGCCGTGGATCCCGAGGCGAAAATCATGATTTCCGGTTTCCGTCCGGTGGATATTGGCGGCTATTTTGAAAACTTCGTTGAACGGGTGTTCCGCGGCGCGCTGGACGATGCCGACATCATCAGCTTCCATCACTGGAGCTCAGGCGCTTGGGGCACCAAGGTTTACGATCTGAAGCTGCTCCTGGCCAAATACCGCAAGGACATGCCGTATTGGAACAGCGAGGCGGGTGGGTCCGGCAAGACCGCCGACAATGTCAAGAGCGTCCTGTGGTCCTGGTCGGCGGGGTGTCAGAAGATATTCCCCTTCATCTTCAATCTGCCGCGCTATCCGGCCAACAGCCTGGTCAATCCGGATTATTCGCCCACGGAGGGCACGATCGCCTTTGCCACCATGACGCGGTTCCTGGCCGGATTCCAGCCGGAAGGCCAGCTGTACACCATTCCCGGCGCCAAGGTCTTCGCGTTCACCGACGGCAAGTCGCGGATCGTGGTGGCTTGGTCGGAAACCG
>JBAZJM010000342.1:0-4992 GCA_041651315.1 Lentisphaeria bacterium
AATCGCGGCGTACCTACGGCACGCCATCATTTCATTTTTCGGAACAGGGGCTGAAGCCCCTGCCTATTTTCATTCAGTCCCTACGGGACGAAGCCGCTCCTAAACCTCGTACTTATGCCAAACTCCAGGGCGGCGTCGCCGCCGCCGCACTTTGCGGGAGGCTGCCGCCCCAGGTTACAGCGGCGTGGGGATTTTGCCCTCTTCCAGGGCGCCGTTGGTGACATAAATGGGGTGGAGGCTCAGGGGCAGGGGGCCGTTGGCCGGCAGCGCCAGCTTCCGTCCCAACAGGTCGTAGACCTGCCACTGGCGGTTGACCCCGGCCAGGGTGACCGGGCGGTTCTGCTCGTCCCACAGCACCAGGACCGTCTTCCCCGACGGCCGGGTGAACCGGTAGGCGCCGATGCCGGCGGGCACGCCCGGCACGCCGCCGGGCTGGTGGCGGGCGCCTTCCAAGAAGTCGGCGGCGGTGCGCCAGGCCAGGTACGAGGGCGCCAGGCCGTCCTCCTCCAGCAACGTCCAGTCCAGCGGGGTGAAGGTGTGTGGCGCGATCCATTGCAGCGACTCGTAGGTGTGGGCGACGGTGATCGCCCGCACATCCATGGCGGCCTCGGTTCGCGCCCCGTCCGGGAAGATGGAGCGGTAGCAGCCGATCTCGCCGTTGGCGATCGGCAGTTTGGCGTTGTAGTCCTTGAACAGCTTGTCCAGAGCGGTGAAGCCGCCCAGGTCCTGGTACGTCTGGTCGGCCTGCGGCCAGATGTAGTGGTGGTAGTCGTGGACGTCCACCACCTGGTCGTACCCCAGCTTCAGCATGGCTTCCACATAGGGCAGGTCAAAGGCGGAAATCGAGCCGCTCCACAGCTTGGAATTGGGGTCCGCGCGTTTCATGGCCTTGGACGTCACCTCCTGCAGGTGCAGCAGTTCCGCCGGGGTGAAGCCGCGCAGGTTCATTTCATTGCCGATCCGCCAGTAGCGGAACAGGCTCTGGTACTTCTTCACGGTCTCATACACATAGGTGTCGATGATCCGTTCCGCCTCCGGGCCGTCGATCGGGCCGCAGTCCATCCATTCGTTGATGATCAGGTGGTCGGCCTTGGCCGGGTCATTGGCAAACAGCCGGCACTTGGAGCCGCGGTAATAGCCGCCGACCTGGCCGACCAGCTCGATCCCCAAGTTGCGGGCCCGTTGGACGCTCGCCGCCTGCGGCGCCCGCGGCCAGGTGCGTTTTTCCGGCGGCAAGGCCACCCATTCCGCCGCGGCCTGCTGAAGCCACCAGTCGTGCACGCTGCCGATCTGCAGGCGGATCTTGGCCAGCGCCAGCAGCCGCAGCAGGCGTTCATGGTCGCGCGGATTGTCGCTGTTCAAGATGTAATAGGCGCTGTGGGCGAACTTGGAATGGACGCCGGGCAGCGGCAGGGTTGGCGGATCCACCACGGTGATCATCTTGGGCCGGGGCTGGCAGACCCGCTTGGCCCCCTGCCACACCTCGGTGTACAGCGTGTAGTGGCCGCGGCCCAGCTTGTTCAGATCCACGTCGAAGGAGCCGCCCTGGCCGGGGGCCAGCGCCACCTTGGCGACCCGGCGCGCCACCAGCTGTTCATTGAAATCATACAGCTGCCAGCTGACCGTCACCGGCGGCGGCGCCTGGTCGTAGGCGGTCTGGTTGACGCCGTAGCGTTTCTGGCGTTCGGCGGGGTCGAGCAGTTTCAGCGTCCCTTGCAGCCGGACCGGCTCCCCGGCCACGAACAGGTTCATGTCGCGGTTGCTGGCCAGGGTGAAGTCGAGCAGCTCCCCCAGCCGCATGCCGCGGCGGTTGGCCGCCGGGCCGCCGGGCGGCAGCAGCCAGTCCGGCGGGGCGGTCTGATAGCGGACCACGCCCGGCTGGTTGGCCTGGGCATAGCTGGAGCCGATCACGACCCCCTGGACCGGGGTGCCGTCCAGATTGAGAAAGCGGCACTTGAACCAGGTGGCGTTGCCGCTGTCGGCCCGGTACTGGGCCTGGGGGAAGAACAGCTTGGCCAGCAGCAGGTTGGTGCCGGTCGGCATGGTCACGGCGGTGCGCAGCGGCGGATCGCCCGCGCGCCGGGCAAAGCCGCCATGGCCCTCGCCGCCGACCATGGCCTGGTCCGGCCGCACCGGCCGGCCGTTCAACCACAGTTCCGCATGGCCCGACGCCTCGAAGTCGAGCAGCACATCCATCTGCCCCGGAAAGGTCACGTACAACGCGGCATAGGCGCACCCCGGATTGCCCACCGGCCATTCAAAGGCCGGCCGGCCGCCGAAGGTGCCGGGCACGTCAAGGCTGACCCGGTCGGTGGGGCTGGCGTATTCCTTCCAGGTCACATGCAGGATGGTGTCCAGCCAGTACTGGTCCCATTCCGGGCCCGGCACGGGCATGAAGTGCCGCTCGTAATGGGGGGCGATGCTGGAGAGCCCCGCCATGCCGAAGGGGCCGCCCACCAGCCAGGTGCGCAGCCAGCCGCCCTTGTCCGCCGCCGCCGTCGTGTCGCCGGCCGGGGCCGGGGAACTTCCGGCCAGGACAACGGCCAGGACCAGCAATGGCAACCAGCCACGACGGAATGAATTGCGGATCAAAGACATGCGGATTCTCCAGTGCATTAGAAGACGTTTTACGTTTTATACTTATCCCGTTGAATTCCATGTGGAGTGCGCGCGCCTCGGCGCCGCTTTTAGGAGGGCGTCTCGACGCCCGTCGCATGGCCGGTCGAGACCGGCCATCAAAAGCGGCGCCAAGTCGCCGCACTCCAAACTAAACAGCTTCAGCCTAACGCCGCCTAATTACGGCTCAATATCCGCCTTGGGGACTTCCAGGTTATTGCGCCACAATTGGACATGCCCGTCCAAGTAGAGGGTGTTGACGGTCAGCGGGTTGGCATGGTTTGAAGACAACTGCGTCCGGTTGACAAACAAATAGCCCTGCCCCGCTTCGGCCAGCAAAATGGCGTTTTTCTTGGCGGTGGACAGGCGGCTGCGGAATAGATATTGGGCGGGAAAGGCGCCGGCGGTATAATCCGTTCCGGAAACGCCAATATTGATCCCGTACGACGAATAACAATAGGGATAAGCCGTGGTTCGCTTGTCGCTCGGACAATAGATGATGCGGTCATTTCCGGAAAGCCAGTGATTGTTGGGGGTCAGGCTGAACACGGGATCGGCCCAGGCCAGATCAAGCTTCGGGCTGATCCAGCCGCCGCTTTTGCCCAGGAGGAACGACCACAAAAACCCGTCCGCCTGCTGCTCCGCGACAAGGTAATCGTCATAGTCCCCGGCATAGAAATAGACGACCAGTCCCAGCTGCTTGAAGTTGTTGGCGCAGGAGATGGTCTTGGCCTTCTCCCGCGCCGAGTTCAGCGACGGCAGCAGCATGGCCGCCAGGATGGCGATGATGGCGATGACCACCAGCAGTTCGATGAGGGTAAAACGCTTCATGGACGTGCTCTGCCGTTTCTGAAAGATCGACGGTTGTCGACGGCCATCGATGGCCGCCGATAGCCATCGATGATCGCCGTGGGACTGGCAAAAAACGCCAAACGAATTTACCGCCGGCGGCGCAGCAGTGCCAGCCCGCCCAGTGCCAGCAGCCCCAGCGACGCCGGTTCGGGCACCGCGAACACCAGTTCGTCCACGCCCTGGACATAAAACAGATAATCCGTGGGGGTGGTCAAGGTCAGGCGCACCACCGTGTCCGTGGTATTGAAGTTCCAGTTGCTGCCAATCTTGGTCCAGTACATGCCGGTGTTATAGCCGGCGGTCGTCAGGTTGTAGGTGCCGCGCGTCGTCAGGCTGGCGGCGTCCGGCCCGGCGCTGAGCGTGTAGGTGACGGTCTGATTGGCGGTGTCCGCAAAGAAGATCCAGGACATCCACACCTGCTGCGTGCCGGTCGAGGTGAAGTTCACATTGCTCCATTGTATGGCGGAGCCATTCACATAGGTTCGCGTGCTCTTCCAGCCCGGATTCATGTTGATGTTCTGAACGGTATGGCCGTACGCATTGGTGTTGGCGGCCCAGGCTTCCGGGTGGGTCGATCCGGAAACCGCCGTCGCCACATACCCGTCCAAAAACGTGCGGTACGGCATCATGCCGGTGGGCAGCGGTTCGTTGTACTGGGTCACGGCGCCCCAGCCGGTTGCGGCGGTGAGGGTTAAAGCGGCCATGGACATCATCTTGGTCATCGTGTTCATCTTGCCTTCTCCTTTGGAGTTTGTCTGCTTGCGGGGAGCGTGTGGTTATTCTGATCCGGCATGGGCCGCCGGTGGCCAGGAATTTCATGGGGCGGCGTCAGCCGCCGGGCCGGCCGTCATTCCGTTGTTGCGTTGTTCCGTTGTGAGCCGCAGCTGTCGCCGATCACCAGCACCGGATCCACCAGGCAATGCCGCTGGACGCGCTCGGCCGCGCCCGCGTCCGGGAACAGCAGCCCCACCGCGCGCCGTCCCACCTCTTCGTACGGCTGTTCCGTGTGCGTGATGTGAGCCAGCTCCTGGTTGTAGCTCATGTTGTTGCCCACCAGGGCGATCTCGCTGCCAATCCGGATCTCCATTCGCTGCAGGGCCTTGTAAATGCCATAGCCCATGGAGAACTGCGGGGTGGCGATGGCCGTGCAGACGTCCGGGTGCCCGCGGAGAAAGGCCTCGATGCGCTCGCCGGCCGGCTGGGCCGAAAATTCCACCGGCAGGTTGACCTCCAGCTCCGGATGAAAGGTCACCCGGTAGTCGGTCAGCGCCTGGCGGTAGCCGCGGTAGGATTCGTCGCCCGAGGTGTCGTGGGTGTGGGTGGAGACGTAGCAGATGCGCCGGTGGCCAAGCATGATCAGATGCTCCGCGGCGATGTAGCCGACCTTGAACTTGTCCACCATCGCCACCGCGGCCGCGGTGCCCGGCACGTACTGATCCACCAGCACCACCTTCTTGCCGGCCGCCGCCAACTGGTTGATCCGTTCCACATAGGGTTTCGCGAAGACGTTGCCGGACAGCGGGG
>JBAZJM010000343.1:0-4988 GCA_041651315.1 Lentisphaeria bacterium
CCACCGTCCGGCTGCACTTCAGCATGGCCGCCAGTTCCCGGTCCGGCGCCAGTTTGGCCCCGGGCGCCAGTTGGTGCCCCCGGATGTGCTCAAGAATGGCTTCCTTGGCCAGTTCCGAGCTCTTTTTCGCCTGGATCGGATTCAACTGCATAATGGGTCATACCATACTACCCTTTTTCGGCGCCGGCAAATACCGGATGGACCGCCTCGCGGAGCCCCTTCGGGCCGGTGGTAGTAACCGGTCAGATGGCGTAGATGGCGTCATCCTCGAGGGGGTGGATGCCGGCGGCGGCGAGGATGTCGCGGGCGCGGGCCACCTTCTCAACGTTGATGACCAGGATCGCGCCGCGGCCGTTCTGGAGCACGGTGCCGTAGGCGTTTTCGACGTTGAGCCCCGCCTTGGCAAGCAGGCTGACGACCTCGTGCAGGCCGCCGGGGCGGTCGGCCATCTCCACCACCACGATTTCGTGCAGGGCGGTGAGGAAGCCCGCCGCCGTCAGGGCGTCCTTGGCCGCGGCGGGGCGGTTGACCAGCAGGTTGAGCACCCCCCAGCCGCCGGAGCTGGAGTTCAGGGTCATGGCCCGGATGTTGATCCCGGCCTGGCCGAGGGTGCCGGTGACTTTTTCCAGCCGGCCCGGCTTGTTCTCGACGAACACGGAAACCTGGTGTGCCATGGGATCAGCCCTTCCGGTTGCGCCGGTCGTCGACGCGTTTGGCCTTGCCTTCCGTGCGCGGCAGCGAGCCCGGCTCGACCAGTTGGACGAGGGGGGTCACCAGCACTTCGTCGCGGATTTCGCGGACCATCCGCCGGCGCACCTCCTCGAGGTGGGCCGGATCGCCGGTGAACCATTCCGGGTGCGCCTCGACCTGGAGGATCAGCTCGTCGTTGTCCCCGACGGTTTCGAGGACGATCAGGTAGTCGGAGGCGGCCTGCGGAATCCGCATCAGCACCCGTTCAATCTGCTGGGGAAAGACGTTGCACCCCTTGATGATGAACATGTCGTCGCTGCGGCCGGCAATGCGGTCGAGGCGGCGGTGGACGCGCCCGCAGGCACAGGGGCCGGGGATGAAGCGGGTCAGGTCGCGGGTGCGGTAGCGCAGCAGCGGCATGGCCTGGCGGTCCAGGGAGGTGAACACCAGTTCGCCCAGTTCGCCGTCCGGCAACGGCTCGAGGGTGTCGGGATGGATGATCTCGGCAATGTAGGCGTCCTCCCAGACGTGCAGGCCGCACTGGTGTTCGCACTCAAAGGCGACGCCGGGGCCGTTCATTTCCGAGAGGCCGAAGGAATTGAAGACCTTGGCGGGGGTGAACATGGCTTCCAGGCGGCGGCGCGTCTCCTCGGTGTGGGGCTCGGCGCCGGTGCAGATGATCCGTAGCTGGGTGTCCCGCCCCGGCTCGAGGCCGAGTTCGGCAAAGCCCTCCCGCAGGCGCGGCAGGTAGCTGGGAATGGCGTGGATGACGGTGGTGCCGAAATCCTGCATCAGCTTGATCTGCCGGCGGGTGTTGCCGGCGCCGGCGGGAATGGTCAGGGCGCCCAGCCGTTCGGCGCCGTACTGGAAGCCCAGGCCGCCGGTGAACAGGCCGTAGCCGCTGATGTTTTGGAAGACGTCGGTGGAGCGGGCCCCGGCGCAGTACATGGAGCGCGCCATCAGGTTGGCCCAGGAGTCCAGGTCGTGCTGGTTGTGGAAGACCACCGTCGGGTTGCCGGTGGTGCCGCTGGAGCAGTGCAGGCGCACCGTCTCCTCCTTGGGCACCGCCAGGAAACCGTAGGGGTAGTGGCTGCGCAGGTCGTCCTTGGTGGTGAAGGGCAGGCGGCGGATGTCCTCCGGGCTGCGGAACTGTTCGGGGCGGATCTTCAGCCGCTGGAACAGCTCGCGGTAATAGGGGGAGCGTGCCGCCTGCCGCAGGGTGCGGCGCAGGGCGCGGGTTCGCAGGTTCCGCAACGTGTCGGGTGCGGCCGTCTCGAGGTCGGGTTGCCAGTAGGAACTCATGGAGCGTTCATTTTACCGCCGGAATCCGGGCTGTCAACAACGCCGCCGGCCCGGGGGTATGACGAACCGGAAGATCGTTTTCTCACGGAGCCACAGAGGCACGGAGAAAAGCGCTTGCCCCCCTGGGAACGCCGAGCCCCAGCTCGGCGTGTCGGCACATCCAATCGCACACGAAACCACGAAAACACGAAGAAAATGTCCCCCCGCCAAGCCCGCAAAGAAGCTCGGCGCAGTCAACACGCTTGCGAAGTTGTGTTGCTCGGTGGCTCCGTGAGAGACCATTCTTTCTGTAGGAACGGGCGTGCCGCCCGTTGTGGGACGTGCCGGGGTGGCGGCGGCTACTACTTCCCGATATCTTTTTTCGCCTCGTAGCCTTGCAGGAGCGCAACCACGTCTGGGTTGTTTCTTGCGGTTGCAATTTGCAGGGGAGTGCCGCCTTCACGATCTTTTGCGGTGGCGTCGGCCCCGTTTTTCAAAAGAAGCAAGGCGACCTCGGGGCAATCCCGCCAAGCCGCCCAGTGCAATGGCGTCCGTCCGGTTTTGTCCACGGCGTTTACGTCCGCTTTATGCAACAGGAGAGCATTCGCAATCTCTTTTGAGTTGAATAGCGCGGTGCTGTGAAGTGCCGTCTCGCCACTCTTATTTCTTACGTTGACATCCGCATGACGGGATAGCAGGAGTTCAACCATCGCCACGCTCCGTGCGGCATGTAGAGGAGGCGGATCATATTCGCCCCCGCCGCCGACGTTCGTGTCGGCCTGGTGTGACAACAGCAAGGTGGTTGTTTCCAGGTCGTCATTCATGACGGCATAATGCAGGGCAGTGCGCCCGATATCCATGGCGAGATTGACATTGGCTTTCTTGGCGAGCAACAATTCCACGACCTTTTTGTGTTTATTGGCCACCGCCCTCATCAACGGTGTCCAACCTCCGCAGTCCGTTGCATCTATCTCGGCGCCGTTGGCCAAAAGCAGTTTGGCCATCGCGGCGTTGCCGTCCATTGCGGCAAGGTGCAGCGTATGAATGGATCGCTAACCCAAGCGCAAGTAGCGATACAAGAAGTCGATAATATTTTGTGCTCATGGTGTTGTTTTTTTTAGTTGTCTCCCCGCCAGCACCCACACCACGGGGATGCTGGCCAGGGAGATGAGGGGGGTGAGGAGTAGGGCGCCGGCCAGCGAAAAGCCGGCCAACTCCACCACGGAGTGGTACTTGCCGCGCAGTCCGATCCCGCACAGCAACAGGGCGGCCACAAACACGATGCCGAACCATTTCCGGCGCATGACGACGAAGCGTTGAAAACGGGTTGGCGTGCCGTCCGTGTTCATGTTGTGGTTTGCACCCCGGTACGTTTGCGGGCGGCGGTTTTGTTTTCCTGCGCTGGAGTGGGCGGCGGGTTGGCAACGCTCCGTTTTATGGCCTCCGCTCGGGTCAGGCACTGCTTGCGGGCGGTCTCCGCCATCAATGGGCCATAATCCGTCCAGAACAGCTCTTCCCCGTCGGCCAAGTCGTCGTAAACGGGCAGCAGCTCCCAAACGCCAACAAACCGCCACTTCATCGGCCCGCCGCCGGCGTGGTAGCGGATGGCGTCGCGTTTGCCAATGGCGACGGCTTTTTGCCACGCTTCGGCCACGGTCATGGCATGAATGAGGTGCGTGTTGACCCAGGTCACCGCCTTCTTCCTGCCGTCCGTTGGGCGGCGGCCCACCGGCTCGCATCGCATGCACAGGGACGCAAGGAACCAGTCATCACCGCTCGTAGATTTCCCGTCGGTGGCCGATGCGCAGCACGAGGACCTGTTCGTCGAGGATGGCGAAGACGACGCGGTAATTCCCAACGCGCAGTTTTCGCAACCCGGCAAACGCGCCTTTCAAGACCGGATACGTGTCGGCGCGCCGGGGCAATTCCATCTCGATTTTGTCGAGAATCCGCCGCGCCTCAGCCTTGCCGAGGCCGGCCAGGTCCTTCTCCACGCTTTTCTTGTAGGCAATGTCAAAGGCCAAGGGATTGCCTCAAGTCGTGGCTGGAGACGATGGGGTCTTGGTGATCGCGAAACCGATCCAAGGCGATCTGGACGTCGGCAAAATCCTCAAGGTAGGCTTCCAGGGCTTTTTGAATATGGAACGACCGGGGACGCTCGGTTTCGGTGGCGACGTGGTCGAGTTCCCGGACCAAGGTGTCCGGCATGCGAATGGATACTGCGGTGCTCATGATTATGGCCTCAAAGCAGACGATTCACTGTAATACAATGCACACAATGTACACAGGGAAGACGCTGCTGTCAAGGGGGGCCTTGTGTGTGTGGGCGTCTTCCCGCCGGTGCCCCCACGGTTATTCGTAATGCGTCCACATCCGGATGACCTTGACCGTCTGGATCGCCTCCACAATTTCGTAGACGAGGCGGTGCTGGATGTTGATCCGCCGGGAGCGGGCGCCCGCCAACACGCCGACCAATTTCTCAAAGGGCGGGGGGCTTTGGTACGGATCCTCCCGCAGGATGGCCAGCAGCCGTTCCGCCTGGGGCTTCAGCCCAGAGCGGGCGAGTTTCTTGGCGTCCTTCTTCGCTTGGGCGGTGAACACGACTTGCCAGTTCACCAGTCGAGTTCCTGGTCACATTTTTCGACTGGGGTTTGCAAGCCTTCGATGATCGATTCACGCATACCGGGAATCGACGTGAGATAGAGTGTCTCTTGGATGGCGCGCCAGTCTTCCTCCGCCACCAACACCGCCGACTGGCGCTTGCCGGTGATCTGCACCGGTTCATGGGAGGCGGCGACGCTGTCCAGCAGCCCATAAAGCTGTTTCCGCGCGTCCGTGGCGGTCAGGGTCGTCATGAGGAGAATAATCCTTAAATGTTGTACGGTATAACGTACGTTATTGAGCGCCCTTTGTCAAGCTGTTCCCGCAGATGATTCATGAACCTTCTGTAGGAACGGGCGTGTCGCCCGGTGTTGCGGGTGACGGGGAAACACGGGCGACACGCCCATAGCCATCAG
>JBAZJM010000344.1:0-4977 GCA_041651315.1 Lentisphaeria bacterium
CGCGTAGTCGGGCAAGAGAGCTTTCGCAACCAGATCGGGCCGCTGTGGGGTCACGCGCACATCGACGTGCTGGCCGAAGTAGCTGTACGGCCAGCCGTAGAAGCCGCCGTCGCGCACCGAGGTCAGAAAGTCCGGGACCAGATCGCTGCCGAGTTCGTCGCGTTCGTTCACAACGGTCCACAGGGCGCCGGTGGCCGGTTCCCAGGCCATTCCGTTCGGGTTGCGCAGGCCGGCGGCAAAGATGCGGTGGGTATCGCTGCGGATGTCCACCTCCCAGATGGCGGCGCGTCCGGCCTCCACCGCCATGCCGCGCTCGGCGACGTTGCTGTTTGAACCCACGGTCACATAGAGCCTGGCGCCGTCCGGGCTGGCGATCAGGCTTTTGGTCCAGTGGTGGTTGATCGGACCCGCTGGCAGCGCGACCACCAGCCTGCCGGGCGCCATGATGCGCGTGTCGCCGGTGACATAGGGGAATCGCAGCACCGCATCGGAGTTGGCCACGTACAGGGTGCCGCCCACCAGTGCCATGCCAAAGGGCGAGTTCAGTCCATCCAGAAACACCGTGCGCTGGTCGGCCACGCCGTCCCCGTCGGTATCGCGCAAAAGGGTGATCCGGTTGGCGCTGGGGACCGCGGCGCCGGCCCGTTTCATCACCAGGCCCATGACCCAGCCCTTGATGCCTCTGGCGTCATCGGGCTTGGGCGGGGCATTGGTCTCTGCCACCAGCACGTCGCCGTTGGGCAGCACCAGCAGCCAGCGCGGGTGGTCCAGGCCGTCGGCAAAGGTGACCACCTGGGTGCCGGGCGCGGGTTGCGGCCCGACGCCGGGCGGCCAGCCCACGGCCGGTGCGATGTTCACGGTCGGAATCAGCGTCGGGTTGGGCGCGGGCAATGACGGGCGTGGCCCGGTGCCATCAGAGACCGTCAGCGTCGCCAACTCGCCGCAGCCCACCATCGCCAGAACCAGTGGGCCGATGACGCCAGCACGCCAACGCTGGCGCACGGGTGGCGTCGCCGGGAGGAGACTGGATCTCACGTGCGCGCGTGCTGCGTGACGATGGTTCATGGTGAGGCCCTCGGGAGATGAAAGGCGTCTGCCGGGCGCCGTGCTGGCGGACTTGCCGGCACGGCGCTGGATTGACTGTGCTGGCCGGTTCGCCAGCGTAGGGCGGCGCAGCAAGCCGATCTGTGCCCTGGCGAACATTGGGCAAAGCTTTTTCGGCGGCGGCATGCGGAGGTGCCACGCCGGGCTAAACCGGGATGGCGGAGCGGTGGTTCAGGGCTGCGGCGCAGGGCCAAGCATCTTGCGCGGATCGACCCAGGCATCGAACTGTTCAGCGCTGACCAGGCCCAGCGCCAGCGCGGCTTCGCGCAGGCTGCTGCCGTGCAGGTGGGCGTGTTTGGCAATTTGCGCCGCGCGCTCGTAGCCGATGTGCGGCGCCAGCGCGGTGACCAGCATCAGCGAGGACTGCAGCAACTGATCGACACGGGCCTGGTTCACCGTCAGGCCAGTCACACAGTGGCGGGAGAAGCTCTGCATCGCGTCCGCCAGCAGGCGCAGGCTGTCCAGGATGTCCAGCGCGATCAGCGGCTTGTACACGTTGAGCTCGAAGTGGCCTTGGGCTGCCGCGAAGCCGATGGCCGTGTCGTGGCCCATGACCTGGGCGCACACCATGGTCAGTGCCTCGACTTGGGTGGGGTTCACCTTGCCCGGCATGATCGAACTCCCGGGCTCGTTCTCGGGCAGGTGCAACTCACCCAGCCCCGCGCGCGGCCCGCTGCCCATCAGGCGGATGTCATTGGCGATCTTGGTCAGGGCGATGGCCAGCATGCGCAGGCTGGCGTGAAATGCCACCAGCGCTTCGTGGCCGGCCATCGCGGCGAACAGATTGCCGGCCTGCGACAACGGCAGATCAAGCTGGCCCGCCAGCAGTTTGGCGACACGCGCACCGAACTCGGGGTGGGTGTTCAGGCCCGTGCCCACGGCGGAGCCGCCAATGGCCAGGGTGTGCACCGCATCCAGCGCCTGCCGGATGGCCTGCTCGCACAAACCCAGCTGTGCGGCGTAGCCACCGAACTCCTGGCCCAGCGTCAGGGGCGTGGCGTCCGGCAGGTGAGTCCTGCCGATCTTGACGACAGATCCGAACTCCAGCGACTTGGCCGCAATGGACCCGCGCAGCTTGCCCAGCGCCGCCAGCAGGCGCTGTTTTGCCACCAGCGCCACAGCGATGTGCATGGCGCTGGGGAACGCGTCGTTGGATGATTGCCCGAGGTTGACGTCGTCGTTCGGATGCACGCGTGGCCCGGCACCCGCACCGTCAGCCAGCGCCCGTGTGGCCAGGGTCGCCACGACCTCGTTGACGTTCATGTTGCTCTGGGTGCCCGAGCCGGTTTGCCACACCGACAGCGGGAACTCGGCGTCGAACTCGCCTGCGGCCACACGCCGCGCTGCGTCGGCGACGGCACCGGCTTTGGCGGGCTCCATCAGGTGCAGATCGTTGTGGACCCGGGCTGCCGCCCACTTGATCCAGGCCAGCGCATGGATCACCTCCAGCGGCATGCGTTGCGCGCCGATGGCGAAAAAGCGCAGGCTGCGCGCCGTCTGCGGCCCCCACAGGGCGCCAGCCGGGACTTCGATGGGGCCGAAACTGTCGTGCTCGATGCGTGGGGGGATCATGGCGTGTCCTTCCTGAAGATGTCGGCTGTGGCGGGACGGGAGAGCGAAGCCTATTCCGGACGACACCGTGCCGCAAGGCGGCCCCGCCGTCCGTGGGGTGGCGAACCAACCCCTGCGGCCGCGTCAAGGTGACTGCGAGGCGGCCTTTCCCCATTATTTCAATCAAATGGACGCTAGCCCAGCGTCGATTGGTCACTTGTTGCTATAAAAAGAGGACTTTCCTTCGGTTCGATAGGACGAGACTCCAGCGGCGGTTGATCTCACCCAGCCTTACTTCGCGCGGCTGGGCGGGCAGGGGCCTTCTGTGCGCCATCGCACAGCCCGCGGGCAGGCGAAAGGGCACGATCACTTCCCGGGTCTCACAACGCCCCATTGACCTTGCAGGAGAGAACCCATGAGCCAGTACCAGATCGCCGTCCTCGTCGGCAGCCTTCGACATGGTTCATTCAATCGCAAACTGGCCCATGCCGTGACGCTGCTCGCGCCGCCGGATCTTTCTTTCAAACAGGTCGTGATCGGTGATTTGCCGCTCTACAACCAGGACGATGACGCCAACCAGGCCGATTCCGTCAAACGGATGAAGACCGAAATCAGCGCGGCCCAGGGCTTGCTGTTTGTCACCGCCGAATACAACCGGTCCATTCCCGGCGTTCTCAAAAACGCGTTGGATCACGGTTCGCGTCCTTACGGCAAAAGCGTCTGGACCGGCAAGCCCGCCGGTGTGATGGGCGTATCGGCCGGCGCCATGGGCACGTCCATGGCCCAGCAGCATCTGCGCAACGTTCTATCCTCTCTGGACGTTCCGACGCTGGGCCAGCCCGAAGTCTTCCTCCAGGCCAGGGAAGAACTTTTCAACGCGGACGGCGCCTTGGGCGAGGGCACCCGAAAACTCATCCAGGCCTGGATGGACCGCTATGTCGTCTGGGTGAAGAAGCACGCTGCCTGAGCGGTCCCGCACAACACCTTTCATGCCATGCCACTGAACCTTCACGCCTGGTGGGTCATGCTCAAGCAGATGGTGAGTTCCTGGCTTGCCGACTACGCGCCCAGCATGGGTGCAGCGCTGGCCTACTACACGCTGTTTTCGCTGGCGCCGCTGCTGCTGATCGTGATTGCGGTCGCCGGGCTGGTCTTCGGCGAAGACGCCGCGCGCGGCGAAATCACGGCCCAGCTGCGATCCCTGATGGGCGAAGGGGGTGCGCAGGCCGTGCAAGGCCTGCTGGCCAGCGTCCAGAAGCCGGCCGAAGGCGTGGCCGCCACGGTGCTCGGCGCGGTGCTGCTGTTCGTGGGGGCCACCACGGTGTTCAGCGAATTGCAGGACGCGCTGGACCGCATCTGGCGCGCGCCCGCCGCCGGGCAATCAAGCGGCTGGTTCAGCCTGGTTCGCGCGCGCCTGCTCTCGTTCGGGATGATTCTGGCGATCGGCTTCCTGCTGACCGTGTCGCTGGTGGTCAGCGCCGCGCTGTCGCTCATGGGGCGCTGGCTGGAACCGGTCTTCGGGGGCTGGTTCGCCGTGGCCTCGGCGACCAGCGCCATCGGCGGCTTTGTGCTGGTGGCGGTCACGTTCGCCCTGATCTACAAGGTCATGCCGCGCGTGCGCGTGCAGTGGCAAGACGTGTGGATCGGCGCGCTGTTCACCGCAGTGCTCTTCACCCTGGGCAAGTCGCTCATCGGACTTTATCTCGGGCGCAGTGACGTGATCTCGGGCTTCGGCGCCGCCGGCTCGCTGGTGGTGGTGCTGCTGTGGGTGTACTACTCGGCCCAGATCTTCCTGATCGGCGCGGAATTCACCTGGGTCTATGCGAACACCTTTGGTTCCCGCAAGCCCCTGGAGGTCACGGGCTGAGCCTGTGTTGGCCGGCGCTGAAGGTTTCAGTTGCGAGAAACGGCCAATTCGTCGGCAAATTGGTGATTCACGTCCCGGTGATGCGCCTCGTCGGCGCGCACCACCAGGATGACATCGCGAAGCAGTGCGTCCGGCCCGAGTTTCCAGTAGTCCAGCGCAATCCGGGGCGCGGGGACATTGGCGTAGGTGCCGTCGTCCACGCCGGCGAGGTACTCGGTGTAGCTGAAAACAGCTTCCTCCTCCAGATAGCCGACGATACGGTGCGCCGTCCGGGGTGACAGCAGGTACAGCAGGAAGAAGACGTTGTAGAAGGCGCCCTGAACGAACAGGATCAGCAGGCGCTCAAGCCGGGTTGGCCGGGCAATCTCGATGAAGGTCATCAGGTGCATGCGTTCGTTCTCGGCTTCGTCGAGCAGCGTGCGGATCCAGCCCTGGTCGCTTTTCATTCGGCGCAG
>JBAZJM010000345.1:0-4917 GCA_041651315.1 Lentisphaeria bacterium
GTAGCAGTCAAGCCCCTCGCCCCCGCGCCAGGGATCTTTGTTGGTGGTGCCGAAGAGGTAATAGACGCCTTCCTCGGGCACGGGGAGGACGAAGGGGTCGCGGATCTGAATTTGGGCGTTGGTGAGCATGGGGAAACAACCTTGCAATATCTTCACCACGAAGGCACGAAGGACACGAAGTTCGATCGAAGTGTTTCTCTGGCAAAAAGAACTCCCAAAACACAGCTTCGATTTATCTTCGTGGTGAATCCGTAATTTTATACCGTGCCCAACCGCCTCAGCCCTGGCGGACGACCAGGCGCGGGGCGGCCATCAGGCCGCAGGGCACCAACTGGTAGCCGTCGATCCAGGTGTCGGTATCGCGGGTGAACTCGCCGGGCCCGTTCCAGGTCGGCCATTTCTCGTTGATATGGAACGGGCCGTGGGAGTTGCGGCGGTGGCCGAGAACCTCGATCTGCAGGTCGTTGGCGCCGGCGCCGAGCAACTCCGTGACGTCGACCTCGTTCGGTTCCCAGGCGATGATGCCGGCGGCCTGGCCGTTCACCAGCACCCGCACCGCGGTGCCGCGGTATTCGGGCACCTGGACGAGGACGCGGCGGCCGGCGTTTTTTTTCAGTTTCAGCGTGGTGGTGTAGCTGACGGATCCCGAGTAGAAGGCCAACCCCTGCTCCGTCCAATCGCCGAGGGCGAGGGTGGCGGGGGGCGCGGTGAGGGCGACCCGGGTGTCGTCCACCCGGGTGCCGAAGGTGCCGAGCAGGTAGACGATTTCCAGGCCGGAATGGGTTTCCGGGTAGTTGCAGATCATGGTGATGCGGTTGACGCCTGTCCGGAGGACCGCCGGATTGAGCGGCAGCTTGCGCAGCGACCGGTCGCACCACCAGCCGCATTCGGCCTCGGTGCTGAGCGGCGTGTCGTTGACGGTGATGGTGAAGGTTTCGGGGCGTTCCAGGGCGAGGAAGAGGTCGCCGGAGGGCAGGGCGTCAGCGTCGAAGGTGTATTCCAGGGCCACCGTGGTGTGCTTGGGTTTCGGGTTGCGCGGTTGCGCCCACGGCTGGACCATGTCGCCGCAGCGGTGCTTGATGCCGAGGGCCTTGCGCACTTCGCGGTCGATGCGCAGGATCTCCCCGGCCGGCTGCCAGGCGCCGTTGCCAATCCGGTAGCGGGCGCGGTCGAGCACCAGGTTGTTGCATTCCGAGAGGCGGATCTCCCAGCGGGCCGGATCCAGGGTGCTGGTGGCCACGGTTTTGGCGTCCGCGGGTTTGCGGAGGGCGGCTTGGGGGGCGGCTTTTTGGGGCACGACGAACAGGCGGCTGCCGAGGCGGGGCAGGGAGGTGCGGATCTCCCAGCCCCGCGGAGTCCGCACGGCCTCGGTGGCGAGCACGGCGCCGGTCTGCGGATCCAGCTCGACGGGGGTGCCGGCACAGCCGGCGAGGCCGCGGATGCGCACCTCGGGGAAGGCGTCCACCCGGTCGCGGACCAGCGGCTGGTTCATGATGCGGGTGCGGCCGACGGCTTCGCCGGTGTTGCAGACGAAGAGGTAGCAGGCGTCGGCGTCCTCGCGCAACAGGTAAAGGGCCTGGGCGATCTCCCGGCCCCGGTCATCGGCGATGGAGAGCCGGCGGCAGGCCGGTTCCACCGCCGCCACCAGTTTGGCGCCCTCGGGTTCGGTCCGCGGGCAGCTTTTGGCGAAACGCGCCACGGCATCCGTGGGTTCCGCCTCCACGTGGGTCGGCGGACGTCCGGCAAAGATGACCGTGCCGCCCGCGCGCTGGAATTTTTGCAGCAGTTCCAGGGTGCTGCGGCGCATGGTGGTCATGGGGGGGACCAGCACGGCCTTGTAGGCGGCCTTGGCCACCTTCAGGGCGGCGGTTTTGCCCTGGCCGGCCACGGTGCCGTGGCGCGACAGGATTTCCTCGTTGCCAAAATCGTAGTCCACATGGCCGGCGAGCAGGCTGTCGGTCAGGCGGATGAACTGCTCGTTGCCGTCCTCCACGGCCTGGGCCTGCCGCCAGCCGCGTTTGCACAGCAGCCACATGCTTTCGACTGGGTGGAGGACGAGCAGGTCGCGGACTTCCGTGCCGCGGGTCATGACGGAGAGGATGCGGGCGAAATAGTCCTCGACCTTCGGGTAGGCTTCCCACCACGGGGACTGGTAGAAGATGCCGGCCGGGTAGTCACGCTTGGCCTCGCCGAGCATGGTGTACCAGGCCAGATGCTGGCAGCGCAGGTTGATGCCGAGGGCCACCTGCCAGTCGCCGAGAGCCTTGTGGCCGGCGAACGAGAAGTCCCAGCCGGTGCAGCCGTAGGTTTCGGTGAGGCGCCGCGCCCGGCCGAACTGGTGCGCCACGGAACTGACCTGTTTGGCGGTGTTGAACACGCGCCAGTGCTCGGTCAGCAGGTCCATGCCCGGGGCCTGCATGAACTCGTAATGCCGCATGCAGTCGCCGACCACGTTGACCTGGCTGGCGAGCGTGTCCTCCTCCAGCATGTGCCCGGTGAACTGGAGCCCGTTCTTGCCGCACCACTCGCCGATCTGCCGGGTGAAGGCGTCAACGAAGAGGAAGGTCACGCAGTCATGGTAATGGTAGCGGGCGCGGCTGACCGGGGCGCCATCGACGTCGAAGAACAGCTCCACCAGGTGCGGCAGCAGGTCGTAGCCGTAGCGTTTTTTGAACACGGCGGGGAGCTTGGCGGTCCACGGCATTCCCTGGGGCTCGCCGGTGTTGTTGTCGTGGCCGATCTTGTGGCCGTGGTTGGGCTCGTCGGTGAAGATGCCGGGGATGCGTTTGCCGAATTCCTTGCCGTACCGTTTCCGGTAGGCCTCGTGGGTGACCTTGATGAATTCGCGGACCGCCTCGTGGTTGAGGGTGTCGAGGTAGGTGTAGCCGTTGTACCAGTTGGCGCAGGCGTTGAGCTCGACCTTGAAGACGAGCAGGCTCTCGCCGGCGGCGAGGGTGACCTTGGCTCCCTTGCGGAGTTCGCGCACCTTGGCGGCCGTGGCGTCCTTCACCCGGGCGGCAAAGACGGCCACGGTGTCGGCGTCCCAGGCAAACCCCTTGGCGCTGGCCGGCGTGTGCAGTTTCAGGGAGCGCATGCGATACTGGGGATTTTGGGTGACCAGGCCGCCGGCGGCGCCGGAGGGCCAGCGGTCCTCGTCATACAGCCACGCCTGCATGTCCTGTTTGCCGGCCTCGTCGAGGCAGGCATCCACGCAGTTGAACCAGTCGGCCGACAGATACGCCGTGTCCAGGCCCACCCGTGAATGCATGAAGAAACCGCCGAGCCCCATCTGCTTCATGACGCGGATCTGGCGGCGCAATTCGTCCGGGGCGAGGGGGCCGTTCCAGGCCCAAAACGGTTTGCCGCGGAATTCGCTGCCGGGGTGGGCGAAGGTCTGCAGGAACTGACGGTTCAGAGGGGGCATGGTTTTTTCGGGGGGTAAGGTTGGGTTGCCGGTTTATTGGAACGTTTTAAATATAGGTGGTTTTTTGCCAAAACAATGCCGGCCGGCGCCGCTTCGAAATGGGGCGTGGCGGGTTTCCCAAACCCGGGTTGAGAGGCTATAGTCAAAGGCATGAGTTGAAACCATAGAAACACACGAAGGAGCCCTCATGGAACTGCCTCTTTGGGAGGTGGCTGAAGAAAATGAAACGCTGATCCACGAACTTCAGGAGAATCACGCCCTCACCCGCCCCATGGCCTTGGTGCTCGCCAGTCGCGGCATCACCTCGGACGGGGTGAGGGCCTTCCTTCAGCCCAGTCTGAAAGATTTGGTTGATCCGTACGCCCTGCCCGGGGTGCGCGAGGCTTCGGCGCGGCTGTGGGAGGCGATTGCCCGGGGAGAGCACATCCTGATCCATGGCGACTACGACACCGACGGCATCACCGCCGCGGTGTTGCTGTCCTGGTGCCTGCGGCAGAATGGGGCGCGGGTGGAATGTTTCCTGCCCCACCGGCTGGATGACGGGTACGGGCTGACCCCCGATTCGATTGAAAAGGCGCGGCGGGACAACCACACCCTGCTGGTCACGGTCGACTGTGGCATCAACAGCGTGGATGCCATCGGCCTGGCCCGCCAGCAGGGGTTGGACGTCATCATCACCGACCATCACCAGCCCGGGCCGGAGCGGCCCGACGCCAACATCACGATCAACCCCAAGCTGCCCGGCTCGCCGCCGGGACTGGTGGATTTGGCCGGCGTCGGCGTTGCCTTCAAACTCAGCCACGGCTTCATCAAATACGGCCGCGAAAACGGGCTCGGCGGCCAGGCCACCGACCTGCGCCGCGTGCTGGACCTGGTGGCGCTCGGCACGGTGGCGGACATTGTGCCGCTGATGCATGAAAACCGCTGCCTGGTCGCCCACGGCCTCAAGGTGCTGTCTTCCCAGCAGCGTCCCGGCATCCGCGCCCTGTGCGAGGTCAGCGGCCTGGGGGAGGCCGCCGCCCTGCGCGCCCCCGACATCACCTTCCGGCTGGCGCCGCGGCTCAACGCGGCCGGCCGGCTGGGCGACCCGGTGGACGCCATGCGCCTGTTGGAGGCTTCCGGCATGCACGACGCCGCGCCCCTGGCCGCCACGTTGGACGAGAAGAACCGCGACCGCCAGCACCTGGAAGAGGAAACCTTGCGTGCCGCCGAGGCCTTGCTGACCGGGGTGGAAGACGACCCGCTGGCGCGCCGCACCATCATGGTCTGGGGCAGCGCCTGGCCGCAAGGGGTCATCGGCATTGTCGCCTCGCGCCTGGCCCGGCGTTACCACCGCCCCTGCATCGTGCTTACCCTGGAGGCCGAGGGGCAGTGGCGCGGTTCGGCCCGCAGCGTGCGCCGCCTCAACCTGGTGGCCGTGATGGAGCGCTGCCGGAACCGGCTGATCCGCTTCGGCGGCCATCCGATGGCCGCCGGGCTGTCGGTTGCTGACG
>JBAZJM010000346.1:0-4909 GCA_041651315.1 Lentisphaeria bacterium
CAGGTTAAGGTTTTTCAAGCGTGCGTTGACCGGTGTTTAGGCAGGGCCAAAGGCCCGATTTTATAATAGCCTGGGGCAACGCCCCAGGTTTGCGAGAATGAAGAAATCAAGGGCTGAAGGCCCGCTCTATGAAACGCCCCTTCAGGGCTGAAATGTTATCTTTTTCTTTTCCTGGGGCGTTGCCCCAGGCTGGTATGAAGGCGCGCCGTTGGCGCTCAAAAACGGCTTAACCTGATGGCTATGGGCGTGCCGCCCGTGTGTGACGCACCTTCACGGCAGCGTCACAACACAATGTGGTGCAATCACGTGCCTACAGGAAAAGACCAGAAGCAAACCCAATGCGGTATGTGTCAGCGGCGGCGGCGCGGCAGCGCCAAGCCGCCCAGCGCCAGCAGCCCCAGCGAGGCCGGCTCGGGCACGGTCAGCGCGAAATTATCGAAGATAACGCTTCCCTCGCCGTGAACATTGCTGATATAAAGGCCGGCCCCACCACCAGTGAACTCCGTCTCCGAGAAATTCCACGTGCTGCTGCCAATGGCCAGTGTGTAATTTCCGGCGCCATCGCCCGAAACCGTGATGGTTTTAAGGCTACCAGTAGGTTCGGAACCGGTAAAAGCGGTGTACAAACCAGTACCCGGAATGTTGTAACTTCCGTTCTTTACATAGCCGGCCTGCAGGTTACCCCAGGGATCACTGGCTGAATTGGTCCAGCGAACCACGTTGTAATTCGAGTCGTTCTGGTAGTTGAAGATCAGGCCGACGTGTTCTCCGTTGCCGATGGACGCCGACCCCGTAATCATAACGTCCGCCTGCACCGTGAAAGCACCTGAACCCAAGTCAACGCCAACATAGGAGGTCACATACGGGCCGGCGCCGCTGGAATACAATGTCGTCGCTTGATTGTTGCGGACGACATAAGAATAAAGGCCGCTGGTCCAGTTGGTCCCCAGGCTGTCCGACCCAACCCGGTTGAAGTCGTCAGTGTAGGTGATCGGACCGGCACTGGCGGCGAGGCCCAGACCGAACAGGGTGGCGGCGAGAACGCTGGCGCGGGTCCACAGAGTGGTGATCGGTGTCGTGTTCATGATGCTCTCCTTTAGACAATCGATGTTTTGGCCGGGAAAGGAAGGGGGCCAACAGCGCTGGCCACGGGCGCCGAAGGCGATTATGGAATACAGAACGGAATTGTTTTATGAATCTCCTGTACGGGTGGGCCAACAGGCCCGTTTTTGGTTATTGGACAGAGGGTTATAACGGCGAGTAAAGGGTATAGTACTGCTTCCAAACCGCCTGCCAGTTGAGCGCCTCACAGTGGCCGTCGAAGAAGCCGTAGTCCGCGGTGGCGCCGACATGGCGGTAGGCGGTCATGCAAGTATACGGGGTCTCGCCATAAACGGCGTAATAGGTCGGGTAATTCGCGGCATCAATGGCCAACAAATTGTCCATGCCGTCGGCAAACGCCATCCGGCTGGTCGGCGCCGGCACCGCGCCGAGCTTGAACGGCCGCGTTTTCGTCGGGCTACTGTTGTCAAAAATATAGGAAACACCGTAGGAGGCGCCGATGTAATAGTAGGTGCCGGTGGCGTCCCGGCCGGGATTGGCCAGCGCATAGGTGGCCTTGGGACAAATGTAGGTGGACCACATGTGCCGGTTGGGCGCCACTTCGGTGCGCACGTTCAGGTATTGCAAAAAGGCCGGGTTGCTGTGCCACGCGGTCCAGTCGTCGCCGATCGGCGGCACCCAGTAGTCGTTGTGGTCCAGGGCATACATGTTCCCCCCTTGCGCCATCTGCCGGACAAAGGAGGTGCAGGCGGTGCGCTTCACCGACTCGCGGGCGTTGCCGAGCGACGGCAGCAACATCGACGCCAGGATGGCGATGATGGCGATCACCACCAGCAATTCGATCAGGGTGAATGGGCGTGTTTGCCGTTTCATCGCAAGCCTCCCTTGGGTTGTCCTGCCGTTCCGGTTCCGTCCGTCACCGGTGCCCGCCCTATTCCTTGAGTTTGATCTTGATCGGGGCCACCCCTTTGGGCGGCTGGCGGCTGAGCACCCACTGCTGGAGCAGGTCCGCGCCCCGGGAAATCATCTGCGCATGGTCGACCACCCACTGGAGCACGCCCAATTCCCGCAGTTTCGCCAGGTTGGGATCGGCCTCCCTGCCGCATAAAATCCCGAGGCGCAAATCGTCAAACTTACGAAACACTCCCGGTTCCACGATGAAATAGTCCACAAACTCGCCCTGCGGACAGAACAGGGCGTCATAGCCGCCCTCGCGGAGCAGCCGCTCGATGTAGGGCGCGTAAACCTCGACCTGGGCGGCAAACCCGGTTGTCATTTTGGTCAGGGTCTCCGAGATCGGTAACTGGATCACCGTTAAGTCGGCCATGCGCCCCAAGGCGTCGGCCTCGTCGCGCAACCCCTGCATCAGCGCCTGATAAGGTGAAATTTTCAGGTTGTCGATCACCGCCAGGAGCCGTTTCCGTCTCAGCTTTTTCAACATGTGGCGGCAGATGGCGCGGCCGTTCTCGTAGCTGTCATAAATGACGGCGGGTAGCTCGCTTTTATCCAGCAAGCGATCCACCACGACGACCGGAATCTCATGGGCCAGATCGGCGAAGAACTTGGCGTTGGGATCGTTCTCGATCGGCCACAACAGCAATCCCTGGGCCCCGTTCTTGAGGAAGTGCCGGGCCACCTCCCGCTCCTGTTCGGCGCTGCCTTCGCTGGAGCGGGTCACGAGAAAATTGTCGAGATGATTGAACACCTGGCCGGCATAATGGAAAACCTGGCTGTCGAACGCCAGATTGGAGGTATAGGGCTGGATAAAACCGAAGAGAATGGCCGCCCGCTCGCAACGTTCGGTTTCGGTGACCGTCACGCCCTTACCGTGATGGGTGGCGAGAATGCCGGTCTTTTCCAGGTCATGGACCGCCAACTGCACCACCCGCAGGCTGACTTTGAACTCGGCGCTCAGGTCGCGCAGGGACGGCAGGACCTGGCCGGGCCGGTAGACGCCGGTGCGGATCCGCTGCCGGATCGCCTGGGCAATCTGGCCGTAAAGCGGAACCTTGTTGCCGTTGATCACCGCTGCCATGGGATGCGTCACCCTTCCTGTCTGAAATGATGAGTATACAGTAATACACATCCGGCAAAATACAAATGGCACCAGACCCGGCGCACGCCGGCGCGGAGACACGCCGCCGCGCCAAGACGGGAAACAGCAATCCTGCCAACCCCCGTGAACGGGGGGGGGCGGCCGGCCCCTTGCCCCACCCCACCCATGTGTATGCCTGTATCAGAAATGGACTGGGGCCGCCCGGTCCCCGCGGGGGGGGGCGATTGGGGCGTGGTGCGAGAGGGGGGACTCGAACCCCCACGGGTTTCCCCGCTGGAACCTAAATCCAGTGCGTCTGCCAATTCCGCCACTCTCGCAGTCGGGGCATAACATACCGTGTGGAGCCGGCTTTGATGGGCTCGGCCGCCGGTCAGTCCGGGCGGGGGCGCGGCGGGGTCTGGGGCCGGAAACCGGGCAGGCTGTAGAGATAGAGCCGGCGCTCCGGCACAAAGCCACGGAACGGCGGGCGTTCGGCCAGGCGCGCGGTCTCGTTGGTCACGCCGACGTGCTCGATGCGGGGGTGGCCGCCGCGGGCCGCGGTGAGCACCCACAGCGGATACTCCCAGCTGTTCCAACCCATCTGCAGGCCGAGGCGGGCACAACGGGAATCCGCCAGGCTTTCGGCCACCCGGACAAAGGAGTCATAGGCGTCCGGCCGGCAGCTGAAATATTGCGCCTCGCGCGGCTGCCGGAAGATGCTGCGGGCGGTCAGGATGCGCTCCGGTTCCGGCGGTTCCGCCTCGGGGTCGTAGCCGAACAGCGGCCGGGTGGCGTTGTTGACGACGTAGGGCACGGCGGCCAGCAGCAGCAGGGCCGCGACCGGGATGCCGCCCCAGGGGGTCAGCGCCTTTTCCAGGGCCAGGCCGGCCGCCGGCATGGCCAGGATCAGACTGGGCAGCATCAGCCGCACATGCCATTCCTGCCAGCCCAGAGCGCCCGCAAACAGCGCCACCCCGGCCGCCACCGCGGCCACATAGCCCCAGGCGCGGACCTTTTCCGGCCAGCGCGGCCACGCCAGCAGCGGCAGGGCGAGGAGGGCAAGCAGGGTGTGCAGCGGGCTGGCCGCGGTGTCCTCGTGGTTCCAGCCCAGGGAGAGATGGTAGGGGCGGGCGTTCCAGGAGGTGGCCGGATCATTGACGTCCCAGCCCAGCCGCTGATGGCAGCGGGTGACGGCCTCCTGAAGCCACAGGTTGCGCGTTTCCGGCGGCCGGACCAGCCCCAGGCGCCGGGCGCCTCCCGCCAGCCAGGCATCGGCCCCGGCCTGCCCCCACGCTTTGGCGCCGAGCAACTTGGCGATCCAGGAGACGCCGAGGACCGAGCCGGCCAGGGCGCCCCACTGGACCAGGTTGGCCAAGTGATCGCCGCCGGAGAGCAATTGCAGGTGCAGGATCATCCACTCGGCCAGCGGCGGCATGAACACTTGCCGGGTGCAGTGGGTCGGGTAATGGCCGATCCCCTGGTTCTGGATCCAATGCATGACCCGGGCCATGTGGTAGGCCATCGAATCCCAGTTGTTGGGGGGCGCCATCACGGCAATGACCGCCACCGTGAGGAGGATCAGCTGAAGCGGCAGCAGCAACGCCAGCGTCCAGCCGCGGAAGGTGGCGGCGGGCCCGCGCTCCGGCCGGCGCCACAGCAGCCCGGCCGCCAGCACCGCCGCCAGCACCGCCACCAGGCCGCCCCAGGAGGCCAGCAGGGCGCCGCGGGTCAGGGCGTGGAACAGGCTCAGCGCTTCGGTGACGCCCGCCAGGAACAGCGCGGTGGCGACGGCCGCCAGCAGCAGCGCCTCCC
>JBAZJM010000347.1:0-4871 GCA_041651315.1 Lentisphaeria bacterium
GACCGGCGAGGACAGCGGCGTCATCCGGGCCGGGGACCAGCTGTTCCCCGTGCGCTGCGTGCTGGCCGCACTGCCGCCCGCCGCGGCGCCGGTGAGCCCGGCGGCCGCCCAAGCGGAAAAGCCGCGGTAGCGGCGGTCCGCGTCAGAAGGTGGCGGCCAGTTCGGCGGCCTGCCTGGCGGCGGCCGCCAGTTTCGCCGCCGCCACCTCCCGCCCTTGGGCCATGGTGGGCTCGATGAGCAGCGCGCGGAGGTCGGTGAAGCCGATGAAGCGGAAGATGAATTCCAGGTAGGAGCGCTGGAAATCCATCGGCGACCCCGGCGGAAATTCGCTGCCGCGCGCCAGCACCAGCAGCAACGGTTTGCCGGTGACCAGGCCGGAGTAGCCCTTCGCCGGGTCAAAGCTGAAGGTCAGGGTCGGCTGCACGATCACGTCCAGGTACTGTTTTAGTCGGTGCGGGATGCCGAAATTCCACATCGGCGAGGACACCACGTATTTGTCGGCCGCCTTGAATTCTGCCGCCGTCTGTTCGACCTGGCGCCAGGCCGCCGCCTGCTCCGGGGTTTGCGGCTGGCCGTGCAGGATGGCATACTTGCCTTCGGCGGCCAGCTGGTTGAACTCGGGCAGGGTGGAATCGAAGACGTTCCGGGTGACCACCCGGTCGTTGGGGTTGGCCTTGCGGTAGGTGTCCAGAAACGCCTGGGCACCCCGGTGCGAGTAAGACTCTTGGGCAAGACGGGGGGAGGCTTGCAGGTGCAGGATGACGGCCATGGGAAATTCCTCTTGGCCGGGCGCAACGGCCCGGATGCCTTTACTATGATGACCGGTGGCGCATTGTGCAATTGCCTGCCCCGATTGGGCGCCACCCTGACCTGATATTATTTAAGTTCAATCTTGGCAAAAGGCGTATACTACGGGATGGAAAAAGTTCACACACGTTTATAATAGGATCGGTATCGGGGTCGGTATCGGAATCGGGATCGAATGGTCTTTGCGGAAGGGGCAAGGTTTTCTGTTTTCTTCGTGTGAAAGCTTAGCTTGGTTCCGGCTATGCCGGCTTGGGGGAGGCGGGGTATGATTGAGGATTTGGCGTGGGCGGCCTGGCAGTTTCCGGGGTTCCTAGCGTCCGGCGGCCAGCTGGAGCGCTGTCCGCTGGGCTGGGTAGGGCTGGGGCTGCTGGTCGTCTGGTGGGGGGCGGCGGGGCTGGCGGTGATGGCGGCACTCCGGCGGCGGCGCGGCGGAATCCGCCGGCTGTTGGTAGTGGCCGCCGGCGGGGTGATCCTGCTGCCGGCCGGCACGGCGCTGCTGCTGTTCGGATCGCATCTGCCGGCGGCGGGGGCGACCCGGCTGGATGGCGCGGTGGTGCGCGAGGTGGCCGGACCGCCGTCGGCGCCGCTGGGGGTTTTGGTGCTGGTGGGCGGCTACGGTTCCGAGTCGCCGCTGCTGGCCGAGCCGGCGCTGTTCCGGAAGGGTGAAGTGCCGCCCGGTGACGCCGCCACGGCGGCGGCGGAGCTGGCCCGGCTGTTCCGGTTGCGGCTGGTGGTGCATCCCTGCGGCGGCGTGGGGTGGAACGACTGGCGCAGCAATGCGGCGGTCAGCGCCAGTCTCGACCGCTATCTGGAGCGGCGCAGCCGCGAACCGGGCTGGCCGGTTGGCCGGCCGCTGGTCGTGGTTGCGCATTCGCGCGGCTGCCAGATTGTGGTTGGCAGCGCCGTGTTCCGGCGGCCGGAGTGGCGCTGTTACGCCGTGCATCCGCCGGCGGGGGTGCAGCCGTTGCCGCGCCTGGCCGCCGGCCTCAGCCCGGAGATCATGGAGATTCACCGATTCGGTTTGGAATGGGCGGCGGCACCGGCCGGTTCCCCCCGGCGCACCTTTCCGTGGGCGGCGGTCTTTCAGGCCAAAGACTGGGATCACACCGTGCTGCAGTTCGGGTCGGAAAGCGGCCTGCCGCTGCGCAACCTCTCCCCGGCGGGGACGCATACACAGCCGTTTACCGCGCCGGACACGCCGGCCTGGCGGGCGGTGGTGGGGGACATGAGCGGGATGATGCCGCCTGGTACCGCGGAATAAATAAAGGTGCCGTCCGGCAAAGGCGCATCTGGAGCTATCGTCTTCTTTGGCCGTTGGTCAGGTGTGGAAGATCCGCTGATGAAAATAGGCACATTTTGGGGGGCTGTTTTTGCGGCGGGCGCCACGCTTGCCGACTATTTTGTGGTGCGGGAAGGATGTCATGCGCTCTCGCTCAGCGGCGCCGCCCAAGCCATGGCTGATTTCGACTTTTACGTTACTCTCCTGGTATTCGGCCCCGTCGGCGTGATCGTGGGCGGTATCGGTTTTTTTATTTCAAATTTTCTGGGAGAGTTCGACAGAAACCCGTTGGTAACGGTATGGCTTGCCATTTCGGCACTGGCGCCCGTTATTATGTATTTTATCTTTAGATGGCTTTGGTAGAGGCTCTTTTTGCACGGAATTATTTATGAACATACTCACCATTGGCAACAGTTTCACCGACAGCCTGAACATCTATTTCCCCAAAGTGGTGGAATCCTGTCCCGGCTGCACCCTGCACTTTGAGCGGGCCAATCACGGCGGCTGCGAACTGCACCGGCACTGGAGCTACATCTGCAATGAGGAGGCGGACGGCGTTTACCGCATGTACCAAGACTACCGGTACAAGATGCGGGAGCTGCTGGCCAAGGAACGCTGGGATGCCGTGACGATCCAGCAGGCCAGTCATTTCAGCTGGCGTCCGGAGACCTATCAGCCGTTTGCCGGGCACCTTGTCAATTATGTGCGGAAGCACGCCCCCCAGGCCGAGATCCTGATCCAGCAGACCTGGGCCTACCGCGCGGACGATCCCCGCTTGCTCCCGGACGGCGTTTGGGATTATTCCGGCTTCGACCAGGCCCGGGCGGCCGGCATCTGCCTGCCCGCCGCGCCGGTCAAGGCGGACCAGCGTGCCATGCACGAGGCGCTGACCGCCGCCTACCGGAAACTCTCCCGTGACCTGACGTTGCGCATCATCCCGACCGGTGACGCGGTTCAGTTGGCCCGTGAGAATGAGCCGGCGCCCTTCAAAAACTACGCCCCGGAACTGCTTGCCACGCTGAAATGGCCGGATCTGCCGCCACAGGCCGGGGACGTGGTCGGGTCCATGTGGTGGCAGAAAAACGCCCAGACGGGCGAACTGGAAATCGGGCGCGACACCATCCATCTCAACCGGCGCGGCGAGTATCTCCAAGCCTGCGTCTGGTTTGCCTTCCTCTACGGCCGCCGCACCGGGGAGATCCGGTTCGTGCCGGACGAACTGTCCGATGCCGACGCCCGGTTCCTGCGCGACCTGGCGCAGCGCGCCGTGGATGGGTTCAAGCCGGAATTTTGAGGGTGGTTGGAGACCCGGTTTGACCGGTCACTCCGACTTCCTGCGGTCGCTGCGTTCCCGGCTCTGAAAAACCGGGCATCGCACAAGTGAAGTGAGGTGCCCTGAGGCGGGAGAGCCTCCGTGGGGCAATGAAACGATGGCGTGCCGTAGGTACGCCGCGATTCGCCGCGTACCTGACGGCACGCGAAACAGGGGGATTGGCAAAACAGGGGCTGAAGCCCCTGCCTATTCCCGCCCCGTCCCGCTGGGACGGGAAAGCGGCCCCCATTGAGTTATGCCAAACTCCAGGCCCCCGCCTGTGGGGGGCGGTTCAAATCTGGTCGCTGCCCGTCAGGTCGGCCTCGAACGAGTCCGCCTCGCGGGCCAGGGTGGTGGCGAGGTCACGGAACCGTTCGGGGGTGAGGCTGGCCTTGGCCAGGGTGAGGCGCAGGCTGATCTTGGTGGTGCCGGCATCGCCCGGTTCCAGGAAGAAGCGGCCCTGGTGCAGGGTGGCGGTGCGGCTGGTGACCAAGGTGCGGATCCGGGCGATGTCGGGCGAGGCGCCGCATTCGGTGTAGAAGATGGCGTTCTGATCGCCGCTCCGCGGATCCTTGGCAAAGGAGACGACCAGCTGTTGAAGGCGGCCGTTGGCAAGGGCGAATTGGAGATGGAGATAGCCGCCGTTGGTTTCCCAGCGGATCTGGACCGGCTCGTCGGCCAGGGCTTCCCGGGCCAGGGCGAGCTCAGGAGGGCAGGCCGTACCGGTGTCGGCCGCCGGGGCGGCGGCCTCGCCGCCGGCCAGCAAGCGTTCCCAGTCTTCCGGGCGGTCGCCCGGATCGCCGCCGGTGATCCGGCGCAGGGCGTCGAGCACGGCGTCGCGCAGGCGCGGTTCGTTGCGCAGCAACGCCACGCAGGCCGGAGCGGCGGGGGCGTAGGCAAATCGCCCGAGCAGGTCGAGGGCGGCCCAGCGGACGTTTTCGGCGGCCTCCGCCCGGGTGGCCAGGGCCAGCAGCGGTTCTGCCGCGGCCACGGCACCCCGTTTTTCCAGGGCGCGCCGGGCGGCGGCCCGGGTCCGGAAGTCCTTCAGCGCATCCAGCAGGGCGGCGACCGTTGGTTCGGCGGCGATGATGCTCATGCCCACACCATAATCACAGTTTTTAAATTGCAACACGGGAACCGCGGTTCGTCGGAGGGCGTCTAAAGGCGCAGTGGCCTCGTGCAATCACGACAGTCAGACCATTCCCGCGGGGATGGCAAGGTGGTTCCGGTTTTTGGGAAAGGGATAACAACAATGAGGACTTTCTTCACGGGCGAAAGTGGGGCGTGGCGGTTGCTGCTGGCGGCGGGCGGCAGTCTGGTGCTGACCCTGGCCGGAGAGGCGCGGGCCGGAGAAGCGGCGGCCGCCCCGCCGCCGCCCGCCCTGGCCCAGCTTGAAGACGCGTTCACGGCAGTGGCGGAGAAGGCGTTTCCGGCGGTGGTGGTGATCACCAACCAGCAGGCCGTCCCCCACGG
>JBAZJM010000348.1:0-4832 GCA_041651315.1 Lentisphaeria bacterium
CCAGCACCCGGAACTGGTTCATTTTCTCCCGGGCCGGGTTGCCGTCGCCCCAGTACCCGATCCAGTGCATGACGTTGAGGCCGGGAATGCTCTCCTTCAACTGGCAGTTCAGGGCGTAGTCGCAGCTGCAGGCAATGATTTGCGGGGCGACTTCGAATTCGGCCGCGAGCCGCGCGAACTCCGCCAGCAACACCGGAAACTGCACGGAATCGTAATTCTTCAGGTCGGCATAAACAAGCCGGCCGGGGCACCCCCGCATGGCCGCCAGGATTTCCCGCAGGGCGGGGACTTTCTGCCCTTTAAATTTGGCATGGAAGCGGATGCCGGCGTCCCAGTGCCGGATTTCCGCGAGGCTGAGCGTGCCCACGTGAACGTTGGCAACGGCCGGGGGAGCATCGGTGGTGCGCGCCAGCGTGTCGTCATGGAGGCAGACCAGCTCATGGTCCGCGGTGAGGCGCATGTCGATTTCGGGAATGCCGCCGAGCGTCCAGCCATACTCCACGGAGGCCAGGGTGTTGTCCGGCATCTCGTTGCCGCCGCCGCCCCGGTGGGCCTGCCAGTACACCTTGCCGTCGTTAAAATTGAGTGGCACGGATTTTTCCTCAACCATGATAATCTCTCACGGAGGCACAAAGACACGAAACAATACCACACACAAACTATGATCTAATAGCGGAGCAATCCCATATGAAGTTTCGCAAAACTCCGCGGTTGCGGTTTTCCCGTCCCAGCGGGACGGGGCGGGAATAGGCAGGGGCTTCAGCCCCTGTTTTGCCCGTCCCCCAGTTCGCGTGCCGTCAGGTACGCGGCGAATCACGGCGTACCTACGGCACGCCATCGTTTCATTTCCCAGAACAGGGGCTGAAGCCCCTGCCTATTGTCATTCAGTCCCTCCGGGACGAAAATCCCCCCAAATCAGCACTTGTACCAAACCATAGATCTAATTGCAACGCAATTAGATATCAATCATGGCCTTGACCACGCCGTCCCGGTAGCTGGCCACCAGGTCGAAGGCCTGCGCCGTGTCGCGGAAGGGGAAGCGGTGGGTCAGCATGAGGGTGACGTCGAAGGCGTGGTCGCGGATCAGGTCCAGCGCGGCCTGGACGCAATGGTTCTGGCGCCGCACGTTCTGGACGCAGATCTCCTTGCGCCGCATGAGGTCGACGCTGAACCCGTACTTCTCCAGGGTCGGCGGAATGCCGATCAGCATCAGTTTGCCGCCGGGCTTCAGCAGGAGCAGCGCCTGGTCGACGGCGGCCTGGTCGCCGCTGCACTCGAAGACCGCGTCCAGCAGCAGCGGTTCGGCGGCGGCGATCTCCCGGACGATGTCGCCCTCCAGGGGATTGCCGGTCCAGGCCGCGCCGGCTCGCCGGGCCACGGCCAGGCGCGCGGGGATCTTGTCGGTCACGTACGCGGCGGCGGTGCCCTGGGCCAGGGCGGGCAGCAGCACGCTCAGGCCGATCGGGCCGGCGCCGAGAATGCCGATTTTTGCCCCCGCCATCGGGATTGACTGCTTGACGGCATAGACCCCGATGGCCAGCGGTTCCGACAGCGCCGCCTCGTCCAGGGTCATGCTGTCGGGGATGGGGAAGCAGGAACTTTCCGGCATGACCAGGTATTCGGACAGGCACCCTTCCGCCTGGCCGGGACAGCCCAGGAAGCGTAACTTGCGGCAGGTGTGCGGCCGGCCCGCCCGGCATTGGTCGCAGGCGTGGCACGGCATCGCCGGCTCGACGGCAATCCGGTCGCCGGCCTTTACCCGGGTGACCGCCGGGCCGACGGCCGCCACCACGCCCGCCCCTTCATGGCCGACGGTGAACGGGTAGTGGACCACCTGCGAGCCGATCTGGCCGGTCTCGTAATAGTGGACGTCGGAACCGCACACCCCGACCCGCGCCATTTTGATCAGGACGTCGCCGGGGTTGCGGAGTTCCGGGGCGGGAACCTCCATCAGCGCCATTTGGCGGAGAGCGGTGAGTTTGAAGGCTTGCATGGGGGAACGTCCTTGAAACAGGAGGGTTGGAAGATCGTGGACTGAATAGGGGGAATGGGAATTATGGGAACTTTGGGAGTTATGAGAGCCATGGGAGGAAAGGGAATACAAGAGAGTGGCCTTGTCCCATAATTCCCAGGGTTCCCAAAACTCCCATAAGTTCCGGCTCCGTCAACGCCCGGCTCCGCTATCCCCGGCGTCCGGGAAGATCTTGCCGGGGTTCAAGATCCGGTTGGGGTCAAACGCCTGCTTGACCGCCCGCAGCAGGTTCAGATACTCCTCGGACACGACCGTGCGCATGTAGCCCTTGCGCTTGCAGCCGATGCCATGTTCACCGGAAATGCGCCCGCCCAGGGCGGCGGTGGCGTGGTAGGTGTCGGCGAGCAGCCGCGGCAGCGTTTCCCGCCAGCGGTCGTCGCTCCACTCCGGCGGACAGATCAGTCGGGCATGAACGTTGCCGTCGCCGGCGTGGCCGAAACAGGGGACGATGACGCCGTATGTCTCGCCGAGCCGGCCCAGGGCGGCCACCAGCGCGGGAATGGCGGCCGGCGGCACCACCAGGTCCTCGCCGCTCTGGCGCTGGGAATACACATTATAGGCCTCGCCGATGGCGCGGCGGATGCGCCAGAGCCGTTCCGTGGTGGTGGGATTGTCGGCCACATAAACCTCATAGGCGCCGTACTGCTGGCACAACTTGCCGACCGCCTCGTAGGCCGCCACCACTTCCGTCTCGGTGGCGCCGTCGAGGGAGACCAGCAGCATCGCCCCGCACGCCTGGTAGGGAATCGTCTCGTTGAGGTAGTCGCAGGCGCCTTTGACCGCCAGGCGGTCCATGTACTCGACCGCCGTCGGCACGATGCCCGACGCGGTCATCAGCCGGGGCACGGCGGCAATCGCCTCCTCGCTGTTGCGGAACAGGCAGAGCAGGTCGACCTGGCATTTGGGCAGCGGGATCAGCTTGAGGATGATCTTGGTGAAGATGCCCAGGGTGCCTTCCGAGCCGACCATCAATTGCACCAGGTTGTAGCCGGTGACGTCCTTGACCAGTTTGCCGCCCAACTCGACAATCTCTCCGGCCGGGGTCACCACTTCCAATCCCAGCACGTAGCGCGCCGTGACGCCGTACTTGACCGCCTTGCCGCCGCCGGCGTTCTCCGCCACATTGCCGCCGATGAAACAGGTTTCGAGGCTCATCGGATAGCCGGCGTAGAACAGCCCCGCCTCCCTGGCCCGTTCGTTAATCTCGTTGGTAACCACGCCGGGCTCGACCACCGCCATCAGATTGTCGCGGTCGATCTCCAGGATGCGGTTCATGCGGTCGACGCTGAGGACGATGCCGCCGTGGACCGGCACCGCGCCGCCGGAGAGGCCGGAACCGGCGCCGCGCGGCGTCACCGGAATCCGCTCCCGGTTCGCCAGCTTGAGGATGGCGGCAACCTGTGCCGCGCCGTCCGGCCGCACCACCACTTCCGGCATGGCCCGGTAGCGCTTGCCAGGGATCTCGTCATGGGAGAACGGCTCCAGCTTTTCAGGATCGCCGAAAATGACGTAGGACGCGCCGAGCAGCCGGCGCAATTCGTCAACAATGGCCGGCGTGACCGGCCGGTAGCTTATTTCGCCCATGGCACGCCTCCCTCGCGGAGTTCGCGGATCAGTGCCGGCACCACCGTGAACAGGTCGCCGACCAGGCCGAAATCGGCCACCTTGAACAGATTGGCTTCGGGATCGCTGTTGATGGCGACAATGGTGCCTGCCGTCTGCATGCCGGCCAGGTGCTGGATGGCGCCGGAAACGCCGAGACCGACGTACAGTTTCGGCGTCACCGTCTTGCCGCTCAGCCCGACCTGGTGCGGATACTCCAGCCAGCCGCGGTCGACCACGTCGCGGGTGGCCCCCAAGGCGGCGCCGAGCACGCCGGCCAGTTCGCGCGCCAGGCGCAGATACTCCGGCTTTTTGATGCCCCGGCCCACCACCACCAGCCGTTCGGCCTCCTGGATGCCGCCGGCGTCGGTGAGCGGCTGGAATCCGGTGCGCCGGACCCGGCCGCCGGCGGCCGGCAGGGGCCGCCGGACAATCTCCCCCGTCCGCTCCGGCTGCGGCGGCAGCGGCCGGCACGATTTCGGCCGGACCGTGGCCATTTGCGGCCGGTGCGCGGGGCAGACAATGGTCGCCATGATGTTGCCGCCAATGGCCGGCCGGGTTTGCCGCAGCAGGCCGGTCGCCGGGTCGATCTCCAGCCCAGTGCAGTCGGCGGTCAACCCGGTGTGGGCGGTCATGGCGACATACGGCAGCAGCGTCCGCCCGGTCGAGGTGGCCCCGGCCAGCAGGACTTCCGGTTGTTCGGCACGAATCAGGTCAAGCAGCGCCGCCGCCTGCCCGTCCAGTGCGAACTCCGCAAATCCGGGGGCTTCGGCGGCCAGGACGCGGTCCGCGCCGCCGGCGATCAGCCGCTGCAGTTCGGCCGCGGGCAGGCCGGCGCTGAACAGCACCGCCGTGAGCCGGACGCGCCGCCGGTCCGCCAGCTCGCGACCGCGCGCCAACAGCTCGAAGGAGACGTCCAGCAACCGCCCGTGCCGCTGTTCGGCCAGAATCCAGATTTCGGGAACCGTCGTCATGCCATGCCTTATAACAAAAGCAGAAATGGGAAAAACAGAAAGCTGAAATTAATGCCGATGAAGATGCCTGGTTTTGGGGGATGCGCCTTTTTCCCCGCCGCTCCCCGTGTACGCCTCACCACGGGCGGCACGCCCATAGCCATCAGGTTAAGGTTTTTCAAGCGTGCGTTGACCGGTGTTTAGGCAGGGCCAAAGGCCCGATTTTATAATAGCCTGGGGCAACG
>JBAZJM010000349.1:0-4827 GCA_041651315.1 Lentisphaeria bacterium
CAATAGGCGGCTTTAATGGTATTATATATAATACTATATAATTTCCAAGCAAAAATCCCCCACGTCGCCAGATTAACCAACATCTATGTCATGCACCCCGTCCGGCGGACCGATTGGCCTTTGGCCAGGGGTCGCTATAGTATGTCTTTTTGTCGTTTTTCCTCACCGTGCCCCGGGGATCGACCTCGCCCATGTACTACCGCCTGGAAATATCCGCCCGCCCCGAAGAAACCGACCCGCGCGGGGAACACCTGCTGCACCAGGCCCGTGAGTTCCTGCACGTGCCGGTCGAGGCGGCGCGCACCCGCGACGTCTTTTCCCTGGACCTGGACTGCACCCGGCCGCAGGCGGAGGAGATCCTGGCCGCTTTCGCCAACCCGGTGATCCAGTCGGGCGTGGTGGGTGAATCCGACGCCGCCGGTTTCCGCTTCGACTGGCTGGTGATGGTCGGCTTCCGCCCCGGGGTCACCGACAACGTGGCCCGCAGCGCCCGCTCGGCAACGGCGGACATTCTTGGCCGCCCGCTGCGCGAGGACGAGCAGATTTTCACCTCGGTGGAATATCTGCTGCAGGGCGAAAAACTGGATCGCGACCAGGTGTCGCGCCTGGCCCGCGGCCTGCTCGCCAACGATTTGATCCAGACCGTCACCGTGCTCAGCCAGACCCAGTGCGCCGCGGACGGCATCCCGCCCAACCGTCCGGCGGTCAAGGACGACACGCCGCCGCGCATCCGCACCGTCAACCTGGAAGTGCCGGACGCCGAACTGCAGCGCATCAGCCGCGAAGGCGTGCTGGCCCTGAGCCTGGAGGAAATGAAGGCGATCCAGGCCCACTTCCGCCAGCAGGCGCCGGCGCGCCGCCAGCTCGGCCTGCCCGAGTGCCCGACCGACGGCGAACTGGAAATTCTTGCCCAAACCTGGTCTGAGCACTGCAAGCACAAGATCTTTGCCGCCCGCGTCACCTACACCGACGAGAACGGCAAGGTCCGGGAAATCGACAACTGCTTCAAGACCTTCATCCGCGCCAGCACCCAGGAGATCAGCAAGCGCGTGGACTGGCTGGTCAGCGTCTTCAGCGACAACGCCGGCGTCATCCGCTTCAACGACCAAGTCGACCTAGTGTACAAGGCGGAGACCCACAACAGCCCGACCGCCCTCGACCCCTACGGCGGCTCGATGACCGGCATTGTCGGGGTCAACCGCGACCCGATGGGTACCGGCATGGGCGCCGACCTGCTGCTCAACGTCTGGGGCTACTGCTTCGGTTCGCCGTTCACCGCGCCGGAAGAGGTGCCGGCCGGCCTGTTCCACCCGCGCCGCCTGCGCGACCAGGTGCACAAGGGCGTCATTGACGGCGGCAACCAGAGCGGCATCCCCTACGCGTTGGGCTGGGAATATTATGACCCGCGCTACCTGGGCAAGCCGCTGGTCTATTGCGGCACCGTGGGCACCCTGCCCCGCCTGGTCGGCGGCAAACCCTCGGCCGAAAAGAGCATCCTGCCCGGCGACCGCATCGTGATGGCCGGCGGCCGCATCGGCAAGGACGGCATCCACGGCGCCACCTTCTCCAGCGAGGAGCTGCACTCCGGCTCCCCGTCGCAGGCGGTGCAGATCGGCGACCCGATCACCCAAAAGATGCTCGGCGACTTCCTGCGCGAGGCGCGCGACCTCAACCTCTACCGCTTCATCACCGACAACGGCGCCGGCGGCCTCTCCTCAAGCCTGGGCGAGATGGCCAGCCTGTGCGGCGGCTGCGACCTGGAGCTGGGCAACGCCCCGCTCAAGTACGCCGGACTGCAGCCGTGGGAGATCTTCCTCTCCGAGGCCCAGGAACGCATGAGCCTGGCCGTGCCGCCCGAAAAGCTGGCCGCCTTCCTCGAACTGGCGCGCCGCCGCCAGGTCGAGGCCACCGTGCTCGGCAACTTCACCGACTCCGGCTTCCTCCACGTCACCTACCGCGGCCAGGTGCTGGCCCATTTGGAAATGGGCTTCCTGCACGACGGCCTGCCGCAGCTGCACCTGGCGGCGCGCTGGGCACCGCCGCGGCATGTTGAGCCCGCCATCCCCGCCGATCTGGACCTGGGCAAGGCGCTGGTCACCATGCTGGGCCGGCTCAACCTCTGCTCGCACGAGTACAAGGGGCGCCAGTATGACCACGAGGTCAAGGGGCTGAGCGTCATCAAGCCGTTTGTCGGCGTCAACCGCAATGTCCTCAGCGACGCCACCGTCTCGATGGTCCAGCCGCTGGGGCGCGACGGCGTCATCCTGGCCGCCGCGGTCGCCCCGCGCTATTCCGACATCGACACCTACCACATGATGACCTCGGTCATCGACACCGCCGTGCGCCGCACCCTGGCTGTCGGCGGCCAGCTCGGGCACATTGCCGGCCTCGACAACTTCTGCTGGCCCGATCCCGTCGCCGGCCCCAAGAACCCCGACGGCGAGTACAAGATGGCCCAGCTCATCCGCGCCAACCAGGCCCTCTACGACCTGACCACCGCCTATGACGTGCCCTGCATCTCCGGCAAGGACAGCATGAAGAACGACAGCACCCTGGGCGGCCGCAAGATCTCCATTCCGCCCACCGTGCTGTTCTCCACCATCGCCCGCATGCCGGACATCAGCCAGGCTGTCACCCTCGACGCCAAGCGCTACGGCGACCTGGTCTACGTCCTCGGCCTGACCCGGCGCGAACTGGGCGGCAGCGAGTTCTTCGCCCTGCTCAACGCCACCGGCAACCACGTCCCCAAGGTGGATCCCGCCGCGGCGCTCAAGCTCTACCGCGCCGTCACCGCCGCCACCGCCGCCGGCCTTTGCCACTCCCTGCACACCCCCGCCCTGGGCGGCCTGGGCGTGGCCTTCGCCAAGGTGGCCGTCGGCGGCAACCTCGGGCTCGACCTCGACCTGGACAAGATCCCCGCCGAGGCGGGGCTGGCCCCGGCCGAACGGCTGTTCTCGGAAAGCAACACCCGGTTCGTGGCCACCATTTCCGAGGAAGACCGCGCCCGTTTCGAGGCGCTGTTCGCCGGCCTGCCCTGCGCCTGCGTCGGCCAGGTCACCCTGGCCCGCAAACTGGTCTTCCGCACCCACCGCCACATCATCGCCCAAACCACCGTCGACGCCTGCCGCGACGCCTACACCCACACCTTGGACAACATCTGAGCATGAGCGCCCCACACCCCGATGTCCGCGCCCTGGTGATCACCGGCTTCGGCCTGAACTGCGAGCGGGAAACCACCGCCGCCCTCACCGCCGCCGGCGCCCGCGCCGACCAAGTCCACCTCAACGATCTGCTGGACGGCCATGCCAGCCTCCGCGACTACCAGCTCCTGACGTTCATCGGCGGCTTCTCCTTCGGCGACCACATCGGCGCCGGCACGGTGTTTGCCAACCGCGTCAAGCACCGCCTGCGCGAGCCGCTGGCCGAGTTTGTCGCCGCCGGCCGGCTGGTCGTCGGCATCTGCAACGGTTTCCAGACCATCACCCGGCTCGGCCTGGTCCCCGCCCTGGACGGCAACTGGTTCACCCAGGAAGTCGCCCTGGCCCAGAACGCCCAGGGCCTGTTCCGCGACGACTGGATCCTGCTCAAGGCCAATCCCGCCTCCCCCTGTGTCTTCACCAAAGGCCTCGACCTGCTGCCCCTGCCCATCCGCCACGGCGAAGGCCGCCTGGTGCCCGCCCCCGGCGTGCTCGAGCGACTGGAGGAGGAAAACCTGGTCTGCCTGCGCTATGCCGACCCTGAGACCGGCGAACCGACCCAGGCCTTCCCGCACAACCCCAACGGCTCCGTCAACGCCATCGCCGGCATTTGCAGCCCCAACGGCCGCGTCTTCGGCCTGATGCCCCATCCCGAGGCGTACCTTTCGCCCTTCAATCATCCGCACTGGCCCCGGCAGAAGCTTAACGGCGTCCTGCCCGACAAGGGGCTCGGCCTGCGCATTTTCGAAAACGCCGTCGCCTTCGCCCGCGCCGAACGGGCGGGCTGAAGCCGCCTGCCCCCGCCGACCTTGTGCGGTGTCAAGTTTTGGGTACGTTTGGAGGAGATGATTATGACCTCCATTGCCGTATGCGACCTGAAGCGGCCCCGTGATTTGCGCGCCACCCTTGACCGGGAGCACGAGGTGATGGTCACCAAGGACGGCCGCCCGTTCGCCATCATGGTCGGGGTGGACGCCGAGGGTGCGGACAGCACCCTGCGGGAAGTGCGGCGCGCCCTGTTCTCGGCCGCCGTCCAGCGTGGCCGCCGGCGGGCGCGTGGGACTCCCCTCTCCACCGCGGAAATCGACGCTGAAGTCCGGGCGGTGCGGAGCAAGCGCCCGGCATGACCCACCTCGTTCTCGATACCAATGTCCTGGTCTCCGGCCAAACCCCGGCGCCCGAGCTGATCCTGGCGCCGATCCGCGGCATCACCGACGCGGTTTACCGGCGCGTCTTTGCCGGCTGTTTCGGGGGCTTTGACCGGGCGGTCGCGCCGTTCGTGCAGGTGCCGCAGGGGCAGTCGCTGCGTCCCGGCGAGCAGCGGCAGCTGACCGCCGCCGCCAACCCGGTCCTGAGGACCATTCCGCAGCTGCTCAGCACCCATCCCCCCACCCTGCTCGACATCCTGGGCGAGCTGCGCGGCCTGGGCCACACGGAGGTCAACTGGAACCTGGGCTGCCCCGCCCCGATGGTGGCGGGCCGCGGCCGCGGTGCGGGGCTGCTGCCCCACCCCGACCGCATTGCCGCCGTCCTGGAGCAGGTGCTGCCCAAAAGTCCCGTCCGGCTCTCGGTCAAAATGCGCCTGGGCAACCGGAACCCGGACGAGTTTCCGGCAGTCCTGGAGGTGCTC
>JBAZJM010000350.1:0-4805 GCA_041651315.1 Lentisphaeria bacterium
GGAAGAGAACCAGGTCCTCCTCATCCAGGCCGGCCGCCAGCAGCAGGTGGTATTCGTTGTACCACATGGCCGAGGCCGCGTCCACGCCGCCGCGCAGGAAAAGGTTGATGGTGCTGCCCTGGGGCACGATCACCGGATGGATGTTGCAGTTGCGGAACAGCGCCCGCGGCTGTATTTCAAACCCGCCCGACCACAGGCTCACCTTGCGCCGGTCCAGATCTTCGGGGCGGCGGATGCCCGAGCTTTTGCGCGCCACCAGCATCAGCGAGGAACGCTGGATCAGCTGTGCCAGGTTGATCAGCGGCTGCCCTTCTGCCCGGCGTACCACCGCGGTGCTCAGAAACAGACCGGAGAAATCCGTCTTGTTTTCCGCCAGCGCACGATCCGGCGGCTGTTGCGGGCCGCCCTTGAGCACCGTGATGTTGAGCCCTTCCTGGCGGTAGAACCCCTTGCTGTCCGCCATATAATAGCCGGCGAACTGGGCCTGGGGAATCCAGTGCGGCAAGAACCGCAGGGGCGGTTCCGTGGCCGCCGGCTGCGCACCCAGGGCCAGCAGTGGCGCGGCCATCAGGATCAGCAGGGCCAGCGGTTTCAGCCCGCCGTCTTGCCTCCGCTGGATTTTACTTGCCGCCGTCATGGATTGCCCGCCCCTTTTGGCCACAGAATATATCGTGCCGGGGGCTCTTTCAAGGCAGCGGCAGGACGGAAGGGGCCGCCGATCCGTTCCGTATGCCGGGGCGGAGCAGCACCTTGAGGGTGCCGGGACGCTGGGCCCGGGCCCAGGCCTCGGGGGCGCGGTCCAAGGGGTACTCGGCCGCCACCAGACGCGCCACGGGTGGGGCGTCGGCGGCGGCCAGCCAGGCCAGCGCCTTGGGGAACGGACCGCAGCGCGAGCCGACGACCGTGATTTCATCGACCACCACGCCGGCCAGGTTGAGCGTGGCGGGGGCGGCCATCGTGCTCTTGAGCACCAAGGTGCCGCGGGGACGGACCAGGCGGAGGGCGGCGGCCGCGCCGCCGGGGGCGCCGGTGGCCTCCAGCACCAAGTCGAAGGCGCGGGGCTCGCCACTGTCCGCGGGTTGCCAGCGGACGCCCCGTTCGGCGCCCCAGTCCGTCCGTTCCGGGTGATGCCCGAACAGGGTCACGGCGGCACCCGTGCGGGCCAGGGCCCAGGCGGCGGGCAGGCCGAGCCGGCCGTCGCCGATCACCGCGGCGCGGGTTTGGGGCGTCACGGTCACCTGTTCCAGCACCTGCAGCGCCGCGGCCAGGGGTTCGCAAAACACCGCCGCCGCGTCCGGCACGGAATCGGGCACGGCGTGGAGGTTGGCCACGGGCAGGGTCAGGCAGTCGGCCAAGGCGCCGGGATGGCCCAGCACCCCCAGGACACGCCGGTTGCGGCAATGCCCCGGCAGGCCGGCCCGGCAGAGGTCGCAGGAGCCGCAGGCGATGGTGATGGAGCCTGTCACCCGGCGGCCAAGCCATTCCGGGGCGTCGGGCGCGGCCTCCACCACGCCCACGAACTCATGGCCGGGCACGCCGGCAAATCCGCCCTTGTAGCCGCGGGCCAGTTCGAGGTCGGTGCCGCAGATGCCCGCCAGTGTCACCCGGATGCGCGCCCAGCCGGGCGCGGCGTCCGGCCCGGGCAGGTCCCGCACCGACAATTGTCCGTTTTCCAGCCATGCCGCCCGCATGCGTCGGCCTCCGGTGGGGGGTTATTTTGCGGGAGCGGGGCCGGGGGCCGGCACCGGGGCCTTGGCCGGGGCGGCCGGCGGCGCGGCTTTGGCGGGGGCCTCGGCGGCGGGTTCGGGGCGGATCATTTTCCAGATCTTGCCGGAGCGCCGCAGGTCAAAGAACGTCACATAGAGCATGAAGCCGATCAGCAGGATGGCGAAGGCGTTTTGCAGGAGGTAGGCAACCCGGACCGGCACCGGCCGGCGGATGACCCATTCCACCACTGCCAGCAGGATGTGCCCACCGTCCAGCACGGGGATGGGCAGCAGATTGAGCAGCGCCAGGCTGAAACTGACAAAGACGATGAAGGCCAGACCGTCGCGCACGCCGTGGCTGACCTTGACGGCGATCACTTGGACGATGCCGATCGGCCCGCTCATGTGGCGCGGCTTGACCAGCGAATCGCGGCTGAACAGCGACTTCAGGGTGTCCCGGGTCTTCTGCCAGACTTCGCACAACTGGTCCACCGGCGTGGGATGGGTGAGCACCCAAGGGGCGTCGATCTCGGCACCAATGCGGTAAATGGCCTGGCCGGCAACCTGTTCGGAGCGGGCCTGGACGCCGTTGACCGGCAGGCGCTGCCCCTGGCGCTCGACCAGCAGCCGCATCGGCTGGCCGGCGGAGGCGCGGATGCGGGCGATGAAGTCCTGGGTGTCCTCCACCGCCTCCCCGTTCACCGACACGATCTGGTCGCCCGGCTTCAGCCCGGCGGCGGCCGCCGCCGAGTTGGGGAGCACGGTGCGCAGCACGGTCGGCGAACGTACCTTGAAAAACGGGTAACCGAGCCCCTCGGTGTCGGGGTTGGCCTTGGGACGGTAGCTGAACTCCTTGACTTCCGCGCCGCGGCGGACGGTGAGGGTCACCTCGCCGGTGGTGAGGACGATGCGTTCCGTGACCTCGGGCCAGCCGCCGGTGAAGGATTGGCCGTTGACCCTGGTGATGCGGTCGTCGGGACGCAGGCCGGCGGCGTATTCCGGAGCCTCGGCGGGCACTTTGTAGACATCGCACCACGTGGCTTTGGCCGGCTTGTAGACGCCGGCCCACCAGACCACAAAGCCGAGCAGGAAGCCAAAGAGGATGTTGAACAACGGCCCGGCCAGCGCGGCGATGATGCGGTCCAGCGGCTTGGCGTGGGGCAGGGGGCGGCCGTCGCTGGCGGTGGGGTGCTCGGACGGGTCGAGCTGGGGCAGCGCGACATACCCGCCAAACGGGATCATGCTGACCTGGTAGTCCACCCCGTGGCGGCGGAAGCCCCAAAGCCGTTTGCCGAAACCGACGGAGAACTTCTCCACCACCAGGCCGCGCCATAATGCCGCCAGCAGGTGGCCCAGCTCATGCACGAAGATGCACAAGCTGAAGAAGAACGCCACGAACAGGCCCATGCCGGCCCAGTACAAGACAGTGGACATGAAATACCCCAGTTGAGCGGTTTCGGCGAAAGCCCTAAAGACTAATGCGTTGGCCCCAAAAAGCAACCGCCGGCGGACGGCGGGTCGAAATGCCGCCCGGCCGGCGGTACGTTATCGGGATGGTCGAGATCGTGCATCCCTCCCTTGGAACCGCAAATTGCGGCGCGGTTCCCCGTGCCGGACTCAAATACTCATGAAACTTTCCGTCCTGATTCCCGTTTACAACGAGGAAAAGACCGTGCTGGAGGTGATCCGGCGGGTGCGCGCCTGCGGCGTGCCGGAACTGGAGATCATCGTGGTCAATGACTGTTCACGGGACGCTACCCGGGGACAGCTGGAGGGGCTGGCGCCCAGCCCCGATCTGATCGTGGTCCACCACGACCGCAACCAGGGCAAGGGCGCCGCCATCCGCACCGCCCAAAGCCGGGTCACCGGCGACGTGGTGGTAATCCAGGACGCCGACATGGAGTATTCGCCGGAGGAGTTCCCGCGCCTGCTGGCCCCGATTGTGGAGGGGCGCGCCGACGCTGTTTTCGGCAGCCGCTTTGCCGGCAGTGAAAAGCGCGTGGACACCTGCTGGCATTACCTCGGCAACCAGCTGCTTACCCTGGCCTCCAACGTGTGCAGCAACCTGTGGCTGACCGACATGGAAACCTGCTATAAGATGATGCGCGCCGACCTGTTCAAGGGGTTCCGCCTGGAATGCAACCGCTTCGGCATCGAGCCGGAACTGACCGCCAAGCTGGCCAAGAGCCGTTGCCGCGTCTATGAGATCCCCATTTCCTATCATGCCCGTGGTTTTGACGAGGGCAAGAAAATCGGCTGGCGCGATGCCGTCGCCGCCTTCTGGTACATCTTCAAGTACAATTTCCTGGCGGCCTGAATGCCGCCAACGGACCGGCGTCCCCGGGGGGGCGGCAACCGGTCACTGGTTGGGGGGGGCTGGGGATTGACCGAGCCCGGAACAACGTGACGGGTCAAAAAAAACGCCTTTGACCGGTCACTCACGCTCCCTGCGGTCGCTATGTTCCCGGCTCGGAAAAACCGGGGCCCGGTTACCCCCACTCAGTGCTCCCTTACGGGGGGGGCGGTTCTTTCTGGCGCATGAGGACGTGGCGGGTTACATTGCGAACAATGCGCCGGTGTTTGGCATGGCCGGCGTTGCGGCATGCCGGTTTCGCTGCCGGAGAATCGCCGGGAGCGGGGGTAGGGGGCGTGGGAGGCGGGGTTAGGGTAACGAACGAAAGGGACACTCCATGGGGTTTGGATTGTTGAATTTCCGGAGCGTGCCGCCGCGGTCGGCCACTGCTGCGGCCGCTGCCGGTGATCCGGTGCGGAAATGGGTGATCGGCGGCGGTTTTCTCGTTTTCCTGCTGGTGGGGGGGGCGGTGTTTGGCTCCTTTTGGTGGTGGTATGGGTGGCGGATCGAGCCGGAGAACGGCGAGTTTGCCGTGCTGATCCGCAAGACCGGTGACAACCTGCCGCCGGAGGAGATCCTGGCCACCCGGCCGGGGCAGAAGGGGATTCAGCTCGAGGTGCTGCCGGAGGGCCGCTATTTCCGCAATCCCTACACCTGGACCTGGCAGATCCACAAGATTACCGACATTCCGGCCGGCAAGCTCGCCGTACAATGCCGCCTGTTCGGCAAGCCCCTGCCGTCCGGCC
>JBAZJM010000351.1:0-4804 GCA_041651315.1 Lentisphaeria bacterium
GGGTCACGGTATTCATTGTTTGCAACTCCCACTTTTGTAAACAATATACTCAAAACATCATGGCGGCACAACCGGAACGGGCAGCGAAAACAGTCATCTACCCGGGGTGGCCGACAACAGGGGCAGTGGGCAACCGAAGCTGTCGGCCAGGGCACGCAGCAGTTCGGCCTCCGCTTCGGTGGCGAAGCCGTCGGCACTGACAATGGCAATGCCGGCCGCCAGCAGGCGCTGACGCAGGGCCGGGCCGGCGGTTTCCAGGGTCTGCAACGCCCCGTCAAGTTCCGCCAAGTTGCGTGCCTGGGCGGGCAACAGTTCCGGTGGCGGCGTGGCGGCCAGTTTCCGGACTCCGGCCGCAAAGGCCTGGCGCGCCGCTTCCGGCGTGGCCGCGCCGTTCCATGCCAATTCCGAGAGCACCCGTTGGCAGGCGTCTGCCAGGGGCGGGCGGAGCAGCCGGGTGGCGGTCAGGCGCCGGCCGGTGGCGGCAGTGCCCAATTGCCGGTCCACAAGGCGGCAGAGCATGCATTCGAACAGGTCCAGCCTGTCATCGGCGTCCACCATGGCTCGGGTGGCGGCCAGAAAGCAGGCCTTTTCAGCCGCCGGCAGGCGACGCAAGGCGGGGATGGCAATTTGCGCCAGCGGCAGCTTGCCCATGGCCGGCAGACCGAGGAACATGGCGGCCTCGTCGCGGAGTTTGGCCCGGGTAGCTGGTGACACGCCCGCCCGGGCCAGGGCGGTGTATTGTCTTTCCCGCAGGGCGGCGTCGGGGGCCAGCAACAGGCCGTAGACCACTTGGTCCGCGCCGGCTGGTTCATGCACCGCCTGGATCAGCGTTAGTGGCATGGCCGCGAGGATGGAGTGGGCGTGGTTGAGGTGGGCGGGCAGCAGTGCGCCCACCTGGGACAGCACCGCGCCTGGCGTGCAGGGGATGTTCCGGGGCGCGGCGGGCGGCCGGCCGGGAATCATGGGCGGCGGCGCGTCGTACCGCGGCTCCACCGCCGCGATCGCCGGATCGGTGTAGTCGCTGAAATAAGGCGCAATCTTGCCGTCAAACGTCGGGTCCAACCAGCGGATGCGCGCCTCCAGCGGCGGATGCGTGGCAAAGAGTTTCGTCCACGCCGGCACTCCTTCGGCAAAGAACATGTGCCGCACGGCCAGGGCGTTGGGCGATCGGATCCAGGAGGTGGCGGCGAACCCCGCGATTTTCTTTAGCGCTCCTGCCAGGCCGGCGGGGTTGCGCGTGAACTGCACCGCGGCGGCGTCAGCCAACCGCTCCCGCTGCCGCGACACCGCCGCCTGGATCAGCCGCGCGAAAAAGACGCCGATCGAACCGATGACCAGCAGGACAATTCCCGTGATGAAGGCTCCACTATTATTGCGGCTCCACTGTCTGAGACAATATGCCGCGCGTTTGCGGGCGGGTGTCGGTTCATAAAGCAACCCGGCTCCGATCAGCGCTATCAACAGAATGCCGTGGAGGACGCCAACCATGCGCAGGTTTAGCATCATATCCCCGTTCAGGATGTGGCTGAATTCGTGGCCGATGACGCCTTGCAGTTCATCGCGGCTCAGCGCCCGCATGCAGCCCCGCGAAACCACCAGCACCGCGTCGGCCGGCGTGAGGCCCGCGACCAGGGTGTTGATGCCATCCTCCTCCATGACGAACACCAGTGGCACTGGCAGGCCCGCGGCAATCGCCATTTCCTCGACCACATTCAGCAGCCGGCGTTCTGCAGCGTCCCGGGTGTTGGGCGGCACTTCATCGCTGCCGAGCATGTAGGCTATTTCCAGGCCACCGCCGGAGAGTTGCCTGATTTTCCACAGGGAACCGGCGAGAATGACCAGCAGTGTGCCGCCGCCGGCCCAGAAGAAGACCGCCGGGTTCCACCACGGGAAGGTGGCATTCATGTGCCACGCGAAGGAAACCAAAAGGGCGACGCCGTAGACCGCCAGGACGATGCACGCCATCGCCAAGATGAAGAGTGCCAGCAGCCAAAAGGTGCTTCGCCGCGCCTGCCGCTGCTGCTCGAAAAAGTCCATTCCCCCCGCTCTCCAATGTTCCCCACCCGGTCGGCCCGGCAACGAGTGACAGCGCCAACCATACCGCCTTTCGGCCCCGCCGCCATTGCGTCGCCCAGTACCGGCCGTCACGCCTCGCGGACGGTGGTCAGGGTGCGGAAATGGCGCAGGAGGGCGGGGGCGATGCCGCGGGTGGTCACCCACAGGTCAAAGTCGGCCAGGGTGGCGTAGGCGACGTTGCCGGGCACCGCGGTCTTGGTGTGGTCGGCCAGCAGGATCTTGCGCCGGCCCCGGCGCAGCATGATCTGGGCGGTGCGCGCCTCCTCGGCGCTGAACACCAGGCAGCGGCCGTCCCGGCCGATGGCATCGGCGCCCAAAAAGACCGTGTCGAACTCGAGAAACTCCAGCACGCGCTCGGTCAGGGTGCCGCCGAGATAGTGCAGGTGGGGGTTGTAGCGGCCGCCCAGCACGTACAGTTCCAGCCCGGGAAAGCGGCTGAGCTCGGCGATCATGGCGATGGAGTTGGTGTAGACGGTGAGCGGCGTGCAGCGGCCCAGCGGGGCCGCCAGATGAAAGGTGGTCGAGCCGTCGTTGAGCAGCACGGTGGATTGGGGCTTGACCTCGGCCGCGGCGACCCGGCCAATGGCGCGCTTGAGCTCGAAGTTGTGCGCCACCCGCTCGTGGTATTCGCTCTCCTGGGCGGCCCGGGCGACGGCCAGGCAGCCGCCGTGGGTGCGCAGGAGGGCGCCCTGTTCGGCCAGCGCCGCCAGGTCCCGGCGGATGGTCAGCTCGTTGACCTGCAACGCCGCCGCCAGCGCCTCCACCTTCCACTCACGCTGGGTGGCCCGGAGCCGCGCCAAAATGCTCTCCTGCCGCCGCCCCGTCTTGCCATTGCCGGTCATATGGAATTCCTTTTTAATTCTGAAATCCATGTGGGGCTCTGCCCCAGCCCCCGCTCAAGGAACTCCGTCCCTTGAGAATCCCGACATGCCGATTGGGCGAGGGCCGGTGCTGGGCGCCGCCTGTCGCGTACACTGTTGGCGTTCTGCCCTTCGCGGCACCCAGCACCGGCCCTCGCCCAATGGAATGTTTCGGGGATTCCAAAGGGACAGGTCCCTTTGGCAGGGGGTCGGGGGCGGCGCCCCCGCATAGATTTCAGTTTATCAAGTTTCCGAGGATGAAGATGGCGCCGAGGTGCCAGCGGGTGCCGGCATATTTTTCGGGGTGGTCGGTCATATCCTGGCGGTTGTGGGGGAAGAGGATGTCACGGCGGTCGGGGATTTCCGGCAGCACGGTGACGGACACCTCATGCACCTGCTGCGGGTCGAGGCCGGCCGCGGCCTGGAGGGTGGCCAGCCGCTGATAGGTGCAGTAGCCGTCCATGCGGGTGGACTCGACGGTCTTGCCGTCGACCGTGACCGCCAGCTTGGCGCCGTCCGGGCCGACCAGGTCGTAGAAGGTGACCCCGGTGCCCTTGAACTTGAAGGTGAGCTTGGCGCCGGGCTCGCCCTTCCAGATGGAATCGACGCGGTTTTGGAACCATCGGGCGGGGGTGTCCTGGTCCGCCGGCAGCTTGCTCCATGGACCGCTCAGCTGGGCGCGGTCGGCGGTCAGCATGGTTGAGGCTTCGTAGAGGTTGGGCGTCAGCGGCGCGGGCAGCGGCCGGTGCGGCGCCGGCCGTTGCGAGGCGGCCTTGATGGAGGGAAAGGAACGCTCAATGGCCTCCTGGTACAATTGGTGGCCGGTGTCGAGGTAGGGATGCACACCGTCGTTGGAGAAGGGGATCTTGCCATCGGCGCCGACGGCGGCCCGCGAGCGTTGATTGAGGCTGTCGCCGGAAACCTTGGTGACTTTGGCCTCCGGGGCCTTCATCAGCAGCTTGCCGGCCAGTTCGAGGCGGATGGCTTCCAAGCCCAGGTGGATGCTTGGGATGCCGTAATGATCCGCCACGACTTCCATGACGGCGGCGGAGCGGTTGAACTTGCCGGCCCGCAGGTCGTCGATCATCATGGGGCCGTCGGTGAAGGTGTAAACGAAGCAGATGTCGCATTCCGGGAACGTGTTCCAAGTCTTGCGGACAATGCCTTCCATGGCCATGGCAATTTCTTGGGGATCCGTGGCGGAATCGTTGACGGCGAATTCGACGAACAGCAGGTCCGGCCGCTGCGCAAAAACGTCATGATCGATGCGCAGCACGCCGAGGCTGGCGTTGGTGCCGCCGATCGCCGCGTGGATTTCCTCCACCTTGGCCTTGGGATAAAGCTGCTGGAGCCAGGCCCGGCTTTTGACGCGCCAGCCGGCCTGGTCGGTGATGCTGCCGCCGAGATAGGCCACGCGGACCTCGCCGCCGCGTTCGAGCTTGGCCAGGGCGTTGGGCAGTCCTGTCCGCGGCGTGCATTCAACGGCTTTCCGGGGGGGCGGGAAGCCATCGGCCGCCACGGTCATGGCCTCCGCCACTCCGAACGTGAACAAGGCGGAAAGCAAGGGGTGGGAAAAGAGTGAAGTGTGCATGTCCGGCAATATAGGGCATCCCGGAATGCCCGGCGAGAGGCCGGGGATGGAGCGGGGCGCATGTCCGTTCCGTCGGGATTCCTTGGTGATCCGTTTGGCAACTACTTGACCGGCCGCGCATCTCCGCGGGGTGCAACCCCGCGCCTACAGGACGGACAGGGTTTCCTGTAGGCACGGGCGTGCCGCCCGTGGAGGGGGTTGCCGTGGCAGACGAAGATGAGGAAGGCCCTTGGGATCGAGGTCGGGGTCGGAGCATTATTTTTGCGTTTTTGGTGAA
>JBAZJM010000352.1:0-4781 GCA_041651315.1 Lentisphaeria bacterium
CCGTCACGGGGGCGGCCACTTCGTACGGGGGGCGGATCGTTGGGGCACCGGGATCAGGGGCCCCCCAAGACCGGGGGCTCCTATGAGGTCGAGAGAAATAATCAAGGGAAAGCCTGTTTTTAGCAAAATAAGGGCATGTATTCGTCCTGTTATCATTTTTTTATATCACTGGAGAATATAAAGTAGAATCAAACACCAGTGCCAAGGCACGACTCTCAGCGGGAAACCGCCGGATCACAAAATCATCGCCAAGCTTGGGCGGCAAGGAGATGCTGATGCGCCACAAGGCAATGCGCGGGTTTACGTTGATTGAACTGCTGGTGGTGATCGCCATTATCGCCATTTTGGCGAGCATGTTGTTGCCGAGCCTGGGCAAGGCCCGATCCGTTGCCAAGGGCGCGGCATGTGCCAGTAACCTGAAACAGTTCGGCGTTGCGTTCATGGTTTATGCCGGGGATTGGAGCGACTCCTTGCCCACCACGGGTGACTTCGCCAATCAAAACGCACATCCGGACCGGAAAACAGACAACTGGGTCTATCTCCTCTATTCAAATTACTTACCCTGCCCGTCCAATCCCTGGACGGACAATGGATTGAAGCCGGGCAGTGTCTGGAGCTGTCCGGCAGACGCGCGTTTCAGCGGAACCGGCACTGTCACCGGTCCGTCGTATGGCATCAACTCGTTCCTGACCGGCTTTTATAACGGAAGCTGTGGAACCTGGGCGCCGTACCGGATTGCCAGCCTGCCGGATACCACCCGGTTACCCATTCTTGCGGAAGGATCGTATCCCTATCGCGGAGCGCCGGTGCACATCGCCGAAGCCGGTGGTGGGCCCTTTTCGCATTACCATCAAAACGGGGACAATTTCCTGTTCATTGACGGTCATGTCAAGTGGGTGAGGAACCTGGACGTTCCAGGTGATGTCAATGCCAGCCGCTGGGCCTATGTCTTTGACAGTGCTTTCATTGGTGTTCGCTGGTATTGGCAGTGAGGTCACTGGCAGTCTCTGTCTGTCCGGCAGTTAAAAAGGGGCGGTTATGAATCTCGGCAAGGTAAAGACATGGGGTTTTCTGTTGCCGTTTTGGCTTTTTGCCATCAGTAGTTTCGCTGCGGATGAAGCCTTACGTGTTTGGGACTATCGTGACCTTGCGGACATCCAGCTTCCGGCAGACAATCCGGCTTCCATGTGCGCCAGTTCCGATGTCAAGACGCCAGATGGACAGTCCACCCTGGAAATTCGCCTGGCGGCGCCAACAGCCGAGGCCCGCCCCGAAGCGGTCCAGGTGCGTTTTATTTACCCGGGCGGCCTGAAGGCCGGGCGCAGCTATGTGGTGCGCTTTCTCTGCAAGGCTTCTGTTCCTGGCACGCTTCAGGCGGTGGTTGCCTTGCCCCGGCGCCCCTGGGACGTTTTGCCGGGTGCGGAATGCTTGGTCCCGGTGTCTGGAGAGTGGAAGGAGATAACGCTGGCATTCACCACGCAGCAGGAGTGGCATGAGGCTTTGGCGGTTCCGCGGCTGATGCTTGGAGCTTACTCAAGCAACGGTCAGCCGGCCATCCTGCATTTGGGGCCGCTAAGCCTGCGGGAGGCGGTATTGCCGCTGCCGCTTTCCCTGGGCAAGGTATGGCGTGTTTTGATTGATCCGGCCGAACCGTGCTCTCGGGCAGCTCTTCCGCAGGAGTGGCCGGCCGGCAATGAAAAGGCGACGGGCCGGGAGGTGGCCTTGTCTGATGGCAGGCTGGACATTGCCGCCTTTGCCGGAGGTTTCAAGGAGAAGCGATGCGCCTTGCTCTATAACCAGTTTTCCAGTCCAGCGGCCGGAAGAATGCGGATTGGCGTCGCCGCCGACTGGTGGCTTGCCCTTTATGTCAACGGCCTGAAGGTGTACGACAACCGGCCGGCCGGCAACGTTTCCGAGGCGTTCACTCCAGACGACCATGTGATCGAATTTCCGGTGCGTGCTGGACACAATCTTCTGGTTGCGGAAGTGCTTAGCGGTTCCGAGGGTTGGCGGTTTGTCTACGGGGCCGCCACGCGGGATCCCGACAACATGAACTTGCTGACCATTCGCACGGGCCCTGATTGGAAACCCGTTGACATGACCAAACTGCTGGTGAAGCCGGGGACGGCGTTGGACTTCTCGGAACTGACCGGGAGACGCCGGCCCGCGGGTGAATTTGGGCGCGTGATCGTCAATCCGGTTGGCAAGCTGGCTTTTGAGAAGACATCGGGGCAGCCGGTACGTTTCCTGTCCTATAATACGCTCATTCACTCCTGGCGTGCGGCGACCCACACCTGGTCGAAAAAAGACATTGAAGAGTTCGCCGATGGCGTGGCCCGGCAGGGCTACAACATGTTGCGACTCCACGGCAATGACCGGTTCCTCCTGGGGTTCAAAGTTCATGACTACCCCTTGCGATCCGTCGCCCAGGCCGGCATTCCGCAACGCGCCGAAGATTTTTCGTTCGATCCGGGGAATGTTGATCGTTTCGATTATCTGTTTGCCTGCCTCAAGAAAAACGGCATCTATGTCAATCTCGACCTGATGACCAGCCCCACCGGTTATACCATGGCGTTTCCGGGGCAGGGGGCGGCGGACGAGAGTTTCCGCATCCAGTTGTTCTTCAATCCGGTCTACCGACGCCATTGGGCGGCGGCCGTCGGATACCTGCTCTCACATGTCAACCCCTATACGGGCCTCTGCTTGAAGGATGATCCGGCACTCGCCATTGTCGAACCCTATAACGAACAGGATCTCCTGCTCTATGAAAAAAGCATGATTCGCCTTTTCGCCCGTCCCTTCACAGACTATCTGCGGCAAAAATACCAGACGGATGAGGCACTCAAGAAGGCATGGGGACGGCCCGACATCACGTTGGCGAGCATTTCCGACCTTGATGAAGACATGTTGCGCAGAGGCGACGCCATGGCCAACGATGCCGGGCAATTCCTCATTCAAACCATGTCGGAAATCACCGACTGGTACAGTTCGGTTCTGCGCCAGTCCGGTTACCCCGGATTGGTCACCCAATGGGACATGATCATGCGCACGATGGAAATGCCGGTTCGTGCGAAAATGCCCGCCATTGCCCAGCACACCTACTGCGCGCATCCCCATTTCAATGTACCCACCAAGAACCTCGTCAAGAAATCCGCCGCCGGGCTCCTCGTGCTCCGAAATCCGCAGTTCGACATGATGGTCGGGCAGGACAGTTCCCTCAACTCCCGTTACTTTCGCGCCGCCGCCGCCCTGCGTTTTCTGGATCGGCCATTTCTCATTACCGAGTATTCGCATGGGGTTTTCTGCCGGTATCGGCATGAACGCGGCCTTTATTTTGGCGCCTACGCCGCCTTGCAGGGGTGGGATTGCCTGACGGCCCAAGGATCGATGCCGGTCTGCGTGCCTGTCGCGGGTTTGGATCCGATCGTCGCGTTCGAAAATCCACAGGATCCGATTTCTCGAGCTTCGGAAGCCGTCGTGGCATTGGCGTGGTTGCGCGGCGATGTCGCGGAGGCGCCGCACACGGTCCAGGTCACCCTTACGGATCAGGCGCTTTTCCCCAAGCATTTCTTGGCGGCCATCGGCGACGATTATGCCAAGCTGGCCATGTTGACCCGGATCGGTGTGGTTTATCCGAGCGTCAAACCCTTTTCTCCAGTCGGCAAAATCAAGGCTGACCTTGAGCTGACGCCAACGGAATTTTCGCCGATGAAAGCCACTCAGGCCGCCGCCTCGGTTGCAACCAGCGACGGCCCCCGCTTCAATGCTCTCCTGCGGCAGTTGCAGGCGGCCCGTCTTTTGCCGGCAGCTAATCGGACGGACTATGCCCGACGGCTTTACCAGAGTGAAACGGGCGAGATTATGCTGGACTGCGCGGCCAAGACGATGGCCGTCATCACCCCGCGTCTTGAAGGAGCCATTGTCAAACAGGATGGATCGGTTGTGCTTGGCCGGGTGACGATTACCGCCTGCTCGAAGCCGGCCTCGGTGGTGGTGGCCTCGCTCGACAACGGAAAGGCGGTTGAGACGGCAAAACGACTGTTGCTGGTTTTTTCCACCAACGCCTTAAATGACGGCATGACGTTCGAGAACGACAGTATGCTGCGGCTTGCGGAAATCGGGCGGCTCCCCGTGCTGATGGAAACGGCCCGGCTGGCCATGAACATCCAAAATGTCCACGGCGCCGCCCCCATGGCGTATGCTCTTGCGTTGGACGGTACCCGTGCCGAACAGATCCCCTGTGAAGCCAAGGATGGCAGGATATTGCTGGTGCTGGACACCCGCAGGCTGAAATATGCGACCCCGTTTTTTGAAATCGTATTCCCCTGAAAACAGGACGGTTTTGACATGTTCGACACGCACACGCCATCACCACAGATCCTCAATCGCGGCGTCTATGAAGACAAGGTGCTCGGTTGCTGGACGGGGAAAAATATCGGCGGCACCTTGGGCGCGCCATTCGAGGGGCGCCGTGAGACCAACAATGTCTCATTCTACACCCAGGCGTTGGCCGGCCGGCCGGCGCCCAATGACGATCTCGACTTGCAGTTGGTCTGGCTGGTTGCCGCCGAGGAAAACGGCGTTTACCGGCTGAATGAACGGGTATTGGGGGAGTACTGGCTTGAGTATGTCGTTGCCCCCTGGCATGAATATGGTGTCTGCAAGGCGAACATGCGCCGCGGGTTGTATCCGCCGCTGTCCGGGGCATGCAATAACGAGCGCTGGAAATTCAGCAATGGCGCCTGGATCCGTTCGGAGATTTGGGCCTGTCTTTTCCCTGG
>JBAZJM010000353.1:0-4780 GCA_041651315.1 Lentisphaeria bacterium
GGGGTCGGCACGCGGAAGGCCATGCCGGTCAGCTTGCCTTTGACTTCCGGCAGCACCAGGGCCACGGCCTTGGCGGCACCGGTGGAGGACGGGATGATGTTGATCGCCGCGCTGCGGCCTCCCTTCCAGTCCTTCTTGGACGGGCCGTCAACGGTCTTCTGGGTGGCGGTGTAGCTGTGGACGGTGGTCATGATGCCTTCGGCCAGGCCAAAGCCTTCCTTGATCAGCACGTGCACGACCGGGGCCAGGCAGTTGGTGGTGCAGGAGGCGTTGGACACGCAGGTGTGCTTGGCGGCATCGTACTTGCCGTCGTTGACGCCCATCACCACGGTGATGTCCTCATTCTTCGCCGGGGCGGAGATGATGACCTTCTTGGCGCCGGCCACGATGTGACCGTAGGCGCTCTTCGGGTTGTCCTTGGCGCATTCGGTGAACAGGCCGGTGGACTCGATCACCACTTCCACGCCCATGGCCTTCCACGGCAGCTCGGCCGGGGTCTTGGCGCTGACCACCTTGATGTCACGGCCGTTGACGATCAGCACATCGTCCTCGGCCTTGTCGGCGGCCGACTTCTTGGAGCCGACGGTGCCGTTGAACTTGCCCTGGATCGAGTCGTACTTCAGCAGGTAGGCCAGGTTGTCGGCCGGCACGATGTCGCCCACCGCCACCACGTCGATTTCCTTGCCGACCATGCCCTTCTCAACCAGGGCGCGGAACACCAGGCGCCCGATGCGCCCGAAACCATTGATTGCAACTTTGACTGCCATGTCGATGTCTCCTCAGGTGTGTTATGATTCTGTTGATAAAACAGGAAACTATGCAATATAACCAGCCCCCCGCGGAACTCAATTGCACCCCCCAGGCGGGGGCGCATGTCACTTCCGCCGGGATTTCCTGGTGATCCGTTTGGCAACTACCTGACCGGCCGCGCCTCTCCGCGGGGTGCACCCCGCAAGAGGGGGTGTTCCGCTGTAGCCGCAGGCCGCGCCGGCCGCGCGGGGAGTGGTCATTTGGGGGCGCCTGGCACAGGTGCCGCTAACAAAAGAGGGAAATGGGTTCCTGACTAGGCACGGGCGTGTCGCCCGTGGCTGGAGTTCGGCAGAAACCATGCGCGCCAGCTGGTGCCATACTCCGAAGACAGCCTGAAGGCTGGACTCAAACCCGGGACGCCGGTCGTTTGAGTTCACGCTTTAGCGTGTCTGGCCTGGGCATAAGTACTAGCTTGGATTACGGATTGATGCCTGCTGTGGCTGAGCATTTGCAGCTATACGGCATATACGCAACCTTATCATCACATGTTCAGGATTTTGAACCGGAGGCCGCAGAGGCCACAGAGAAGTTTTTCTTCGTTTTCTCCGGATTTCTCCTGTTCAAATTAATGAATAATTCAGGCTAAACATTTCCACGCCCGCGCAGCCGGCCTGTAGGAGGGCGGCGTGGGCACCCGCCGTCACTCCGGGGCGCCTGCTGGCGCAGGAACCAAAACCGTTGAGTTTTGCCAAACCCCAGGGACAGGCAAGATTGCCTGTCTCACCTTGGGTGGCGAGTTTCATTAAGAGGCCCCCGACGGAACGGACCGGCGCCCCGCACCCTCCCCTGGTTGACTCTTTTACATAAACGATTATGTTTACTTTCATAAACGTTTACGTCAAGACCACGGAACGCCGCATCCGGACGCCCGCAAAAACCGCCACCACCCCCGGGGAATCGCCGTCGTGAACACATTTGCCACGCTTCTGGCCCTGGCGCTTGCCGCCGCCTCCTGCGCCGCCGCCGACTTTGCCGTCGGCAAAGACGGCTGGACCTGCGAACTCGGCCCTGAATTTCCCGGCGCCCGGGCGGAATTGAAATGGCTCGACGACCCCGAAATGGGCGAGACCCTTCAGTTTGACTATGACTTTTCCCAGGGCGGGGTCTATGCCGGCGCCTTGTGGACCGGGGCCATTCCCAAGGAAAACACCGTCCTTTCCTATTGGGCCAAGGGAGTCGGCAGCTCCCTGCGCGTCCGGGACGCCAGCGGCCAATGGCTCGCGGGCCGGGCCGGCGCCCCCCACCTGGACAAATGGACCCGGATCATCGTTGACCTTTCCGAAGGGTTTTTCTCCGAGGGGCACTGGGGCGGGGCCAACGACGGCAAGCTCCACCTCCCGCTCACCGCTTTCATGATCGCCTCGGACGCGCCGGCTGGAAAACACCTCCTGCTGTCCAAGGTCACCTTCACCAAGCCTGAAGATGCCACCCAACCGCTGGATCCGAGCTGGGGGCTGGAGCTGAAGACCAGCGCCGCCAGCGGCATTGCGTTCGTCGGGGACCAGGCGGAATACCAGATCATCATTGACAACCGCCGCCCGCAGGACGAAACAGTCCGGCTGGTGGTGGAGATCGCCTCCGACACCGGCGCCGCTTCCCGACAAACCTTCGATATCCACGTCAAAGCCGCGTCGAAGTTCACCCAACCCCTTGTCCTGCCCACGGCGGAAGTCGGTTTTCAGAGCCTTGACGCCACGGCCTTGGTGGCCGGCAAAGCGGTCTGCCGCGGCGAGTCCGGGTTCGCCGTCGTGCCGCGCCCCGTGAACTACGGCCAGGACGACCCCGACAACTTTTTCGGCATGTGCGAGGTCTGGGATTACACCTCCATGGAGCGGCTCGGCTGCCGGACTGTCCGCATGGGCCTGCCCTGGGACTACTGGGACTGGAACCCCGGCGAGAACCGCCTGCCCCAGCTCAACCAATCCCTGGAGGAACAGCTGGAGAAGCACCACATGACGGCGCTGCTGACCCTCAGTTCCTACGCGCCGCACTGGGCGGAACGCAACGGTCAGAAATATCGCAAAATTCCGAACGATGCCAATATCGCCGACTGGGGCAAGTTCGTGAAACGCCTCGTCGAACACTTGCAGAGCTTCCCCGCCGGCCGCCGCATCCGGATCATCGACATTGACAACGAGCCCGATCTCGATTTCTGGCTCGGCCGCGGCCTGTCCCTGGAAGAGGCGGCCGCCATCTACGCCAAGCTTTACAAAACCGCCGGCGACGCCGTGCGCTCCGTCAAGTCGGACATCGCCTTCGGCGGCATCGGGGTGAGCGGCGGCATGTTCGAGATGGGCATGCCCTTCCCGGAAAAGGTCTTCGCGACCGGCGTCAAAAGCGACGTCTTCACCGGGCACCCCTATCCGGCCTCGCGCATGTTCGGCCCCGGCTTCAACCCCTTCATGCCCGACGAGTGCGGTTTTGAGAAGGCCTGCCAAACCGCCCTGGACTTCATGGCGAAACACGGCTGCCCGCGCCGCTTCTGCATCGCCGAATACGGCTGGGGGCTGGCCCCCGAGGCCGGCCGCCTGAGCCGCCACGCCATGCTCGAGGCCGCCGCCGTGGCGCGCGTCCTCATTCTCGCCAAATCCGTCCCGGGCGTCGAGGGCTTTTACTACTTCATGCAGCGGCCGATCCTGGAAAACGGCGGCCTTTACGGTCTCTTCCGCGGCGAGCAGGGCAAGCTTTCCCCCCTTCCCGCCGCCGGTGCCTACGCCCAATGCGCCAAGGCGATGCATCTGGCCACCCTGGTGCGGCCGCTGAAAACCCCGGCCGGGGTGCGCGCCTGGCTCTTCGACCGGAAGACCGACGGCTTGACGGTGGTGCCGCTGTGGACCCTGGAGGGCACCGTCAAATTCAAGGGCGCCCTTCCGGCATCAACCGAGGTCTTCAACATGCTCGGCCGGAAAATCCCCGCCGACCCCGCCATCGCCCTCGACCAGACCCCGGTCTACCTGGTGGCCAAGCTCACGGACGCCGCCGCCCTCGCCAAGGCCGTCGAAGGCGCCAGCTTCACCGGCGGCAAGCCGCTGGCCCTCAAAAACGGCTACCTCAACCGGATCAATGAGGCGGTCCTGAAGGTGAGCAACAACACCGGCGGCGAACTCTTGGTCGCCATCGATGCCGGTGGCCGCAAGAGCAGCTGCCGGATCGCCCCCGGCCCGGCGTCAATCGCGGTGCCTATCGCCCCGGAAACCGCCCGGGGCGCCGCGCCGCTGCCGGTCACCGTCTCAACCGCGGATGGCGGCGCCGATGCCACCCCCATCGCCTGCGCCGCCATTCCCTTGCGGAAAATCACGGCCACGGACGTCACGGGCACGGTTCCCGCCGAGGCCACCCTGCTGAAACTGACGGCCGACCGGCGTGACCAGGTGCAGCCGCCCGACCCCGCCATCCCCTGGCACGGCCCGGCGGATGTGAGCCTGGATGCCTGGTTCGCCTGGACGGACGCCGGCCTCTACGTCGCCGCCCAGGTGCGCGATGACCGTCACCACACCGTCCCCGACCCCGGTTACGGCAGCCTGTGGATGGGCGACAGCATCCAGGTGGCGGTCGACCCGCAGGGCGACTCCACCACCAGCTACGGCCCGGCCGTCCGCGAGTTCGGCGTCATCCTCGACGGCAGCACGACCAAATGCTTCGCCAACGTGGCGCCGTTCCCCTGCCGGGCGAAGGCCGTCCGCCGTCCCGGCGAAACCTTCTACGAGGCCCTGATCCCGTGGAGCTCGCTGGGGCTCCGGCAGGCGCCGGCCCCCGGCAAGGTGATGGCGATCAACCTGATTGCCAACGACGACGACGGCGAGGGCCGGAAATGCTGGATCGGCCTGACCCCCGGCATCGGCGACACCAAGTCGCCCAAGGCCTATAAGCGTTTTTTCATCTCCGAGTAAGCGTGGAGCAGGCATTTTTGCCGGCCTTCGACCCACCGCCGCCGGACGATTTGACTTTTTGACATAAACGATTATGTTCA